>CAZGYE010000053.1:0-23018 GCA_964530165.1 uncultured Planctomycetaceae bacterium | reverse complement strand
ATCGGGCGAAGTCAACCGGCCGAGATTGGCGTTTTCGGTTCGTCGGAAGTTGTTGGGCGACAGCGTGTTGTCGTTCGGCGGAGTTTTTTGACTGCACGTCATCGAACGGTAGGCAGAATTGTGTGTCTTCTGTTTGTGTTTCTTGATTTCCCGATGGTGTCGCCATTGGTCACTTACTCGTTCCATGACCGATTTGGATCGTCATTTTGGTTTCGTCGCCGTGGCCGGTCGGGGCGGCGGCGTACCAGAAGTGGAATTTTCCGTCACTGTCGCGGAGGATAATGTCGAACGACAACAGTGTGCCGCCGTCCCAGTCGCCGGGGCGACCGATGTCGAGGACCGGCGTGCTGCCCGACTTGGCCCAGTGGATTCCGTCCGCTGAGGTCGCATGCCCAACCCGCCAGGCAGCCTTGCCGTGCATGTCGCCGCTGCCCAGATACCACAGATGGAACTTTCCGTCCGGCAGTTTCAACACGACCGGGCCGGCGTGCGATGCCGCGTCCCAACTGCCTTCCGAGCCGAGCGGCAGGATCGACTCCGGCCGTTTTTTCCAATGGATGCCGTCCTCCGAGACTGCAAGATAGTTCTTGAATTCCCAAACTTGCTTGCCGTCTTTGTTCTTCCGGCCACCTCCGCAATAGTAAAGGTGGAATTTGTGCTCATTGACCCGGATGACGTGCGGGTCGGCGCAGCCTTCAAAAACGCGCGTCGGCTGGCTCCATTGAATGCCGTCGCGCGAAGTCCTCATCTGCAGTCCGTTTAACCCGCCTTGACCGCCGGCATAGTACAGGCGGTACGTGTCGCCGACCTTGAGAATCCCGTGCGGCATGCTGCCACCGAACAGCGGGTTCTTGTCGTAGAGCGTCCAGCGGATGCCATCCTTCGAAGTGGCCATGCCGATCTTCTTTTTCTGGCCGAATTGCGCACCGCCCGAATAGAACAGGAAGCGGTCGCCGTCATCAAGCACCGAGAAACAGCCCCACGTCTGATCGTTCCACGCGCCTTTTCTTCCGACCTTGATGATGGGATTGTTGGGATAACGCACCAGGCTGCGGGCCAGCTTCGTGTAGTCGACGTCGCCGGTGGGTCCCGCCTGCCGGGCGGGACTTCCGGTCGTCCTGGGACGTCCCATCCGGCAGATGGGACCCACATTGATCACCAGCCGGCAGCCGAAGTCGTTGATCCAGGCGGTGACGCCGTCGCCGTCGCTGGCGGGATAGAAAAACTTGCGGTAGGCGCTGCGAGCGTATTTGGCATAGCGGAACCACGAGCCGCCGCGCAGCACGCGGAACCGTCCTGATTTCGGTCCCGCTGGATCGACCAGTGGTGCATTGAAATAATAGTCCGCGTCGTACCAGTCGGCGCACCATTCCCATACGCCGCCGTGCATGTCGTACAAGCCAAACGCGTTCGGCTTCTTCTTTCCGACATCGTGGTAGAACGCTTTGCCTCGGTAGGCCTGTTTGTTGGGCCAGATCATGTTGCCCTCGAACCAGGCGTACTTTCCCAGCTTCGTAGCGTCGTCGCCGAAGTGGAATTCGGTCGTGCTGCCGGCGCGGCAGGCGTATTCCCATTGCGCTTCGGTGGGCAGTGCAAAGTGGCCCGCTCGCTCCGCGAGCGAATGCTTCGTCTCGCGGAGCGAGACGGCTACTTTCTTGTCCAATGCCGCGATGAACTTCTGGCAGTCGTTCCAACTGAGCACATTCATGGCCTTGGTCGGACCTCGCATGTCGTTGTCGCCCTCGGTGAGTTTGGCGAGGAACTCGTGCTTGCCCATCACGGCTTCCCATTGCGACGTCGTGAGTTCGTACCTGGCCATGTAAAACGGTTTCGAGATCACGACGCGGTGTCGCGGCAGTTCGTCGTTGCCACCTTGGTCCGAGCCCATCACGAACGACCCGGCGGGGATCAGCACGAACTCCATCTTCACGTCGCCACCAACGTCAATCGTCAACTCGTCTGGCAGATTCTTTGTCGCGCCTGCTTTCAGAGCTGAAACGACTTCCCTGGACTCCGCGCCGGGATCGCGCACCTGCTGTCGACGTTCCGCATTTGGATCAATCGCCGGCGGCACGCCCTGGACGCCCTTGATCCGCATCGCCACGCGGAAACCCATGTGGGGATGCTGAGTCGATCGCTGCGTAATTCTCATCCGGTACACCGACTGCGCGCCCCAGCGTCCCCAGTCGAACGAACCGGCACGGATGATCCGCCGCATGTCGCCTTTTTCGCTTTGCTCCGGCGGGCCGCTCGGATCGTTCAGCGGCGAGTTTTTATACGTGTAGCGATGCCACCAGTCCGCGACGTACTCCCACACGTTGCCGTGCATGTCGTACAGGCCAAAGGCGTTCGGTTTTTTCTGCGCGACGCGACTGGGCCGGTCGTGCTTCTTCTGTTTGCCGTCGGAGACAAACATGTACTCGTGACCCAGCCGGTCGAAGTCTTCGAAATCGCCGAAACTCCAAGCCGTCGTCGTTCCGGCACGGCAGGCGTATTCCCACTCGGCTTCGGTCGGCAGGCAGTATTCGACGCCCTCTTTCTCGCTTAGCCACTTGCAGAACGCAACACAATCGTTCCAGCAGAGGTGCAGCACCGGTTCGTCGTCTTTTTGCTTCAGCTTGATCCAGACCATCGGCTTGCGCCAGGTGCAGATGGGCCGGCCGCCTTTGTAAGGCTTGCCGTGGTTCAGCCCGCGTTCGGCTTCGGTCTTGTAACCCGACGCATCACAGAACTGGCGGAATTGACCGACGGTCACTTCCGTCGCTCCCATGTAAAAAGGTTTCGTAATCCGCACGCGGTGGGCGGGCATCATCAGCATTTCCCACGTGGCGAGCCGTGCCGGCTTGAGTCCTGCTTTCTTGCCCTCTCCAAGCACCTTGTCAAACTGTTCTTCGGTGCGGCCCATCGTGAACTCGCCAGGGGGAATCAGTTTCAGTTTCATCCCAATCGAGTTCGTATGAACGAGCGGCTTGCCGGTATGCTTGGCCCACTGTTGCTGATACTTTGTGGCCTGCCTGGCATCGTACGGCGCTTTGGCCAACGGAGGTGTGTCCGCGGCGATGGTCAGCGCGCCGGTGCCGTTCAAAAACAATGCGGCGGCCAACACGATGATTGATCTTGTTGCCATGCTTTATCTCCCGTCTGTTGACGTGCTCTGTTTGAGTGCAGACCGTTGGGGCCCAGGTTGCTTCATGTATCCGTCCTGAAGACCACTACCTTCTGCATAAACTCCTGGTCGAAGCCGAACATGCATGCGCAGCCGCTGGTGAACTCTTTCGTCTGTTCTTCGCCGAACAGCAGTTCCAGCAGCACGACGACCGACGGCACCGCGACGGCCTGGCCGGCGGTGGTCATGATGCGATTGTCGACGACGATCGGAGCGTGTTCCATGTCGTTGCGCACGTCTTTGTTACCGCGCGCCCAATATTGGCATGTCTTGCCTTGCAAGTCCTTCGGTACGGCAGCCACGCCGTCGCACATCGTGGCGATGACACCGCCCTTGGCATGGATCTTACGCACGATGTCGCGTGTGTGATTGCTTTGCAGAGCCTGAGACCCCTTGCGGCTGAGCGCGGTGGGAACGCCAATGGCATCGAACTGGTCGAGGTCTTCGTCGCGCAGATCCTGCACCAAAACGTCCGGCCGAATGTACAGCGAGCCGAAGCCGGTAACTTCGTCATCGAATCCCGCCACAACCACATCGACCGGCGGCAGCTTGCCTTTTCCTGTCGCTCGGACCCACGACATCACGCCGGTAAATGCAGCGAATTCCAGCTCCTCGAACTTCTCGCCGGCGATCAGCAGTAGTTGCTTGTGGCCGTCTTGACGGGCAGGGACTTTGCCCGTCGATTTCTTTTCCATGGCGCAACTTGTCTCAGTTGCCGTGGCGAGTGAAGCAGCGGCAGTCACTGCTGACAGCGAACCGACAAACTGACGACGGCTGAGTTGATGTTCGTTTTGCTTCATCGTGTTGATTTCCTGTTTGTCGTGAGCGCATCGATGCGATCTTAAACATTGTCCGCTCGCTCCGCGAACGGGTTCGGCTCACGGAGTGAGCCGACTACTCTTCTGCCGACTTCGCGCAGCGGAAGCTGATTGCGGCGGTTAACAGCGGGTTGCGGGCGTGACGCTTGGTGCAAGTGAGGAATTCCGGCCGTTTACCTTGACAGAATCCTTTGAACATGCGGGCGTATCCTCGAGCAGCGCTGGCGGCAGGTGGCCCCGTTGGGTCGACGAGCAAACCGCCTTCCGGAGCCTTATCGTAGTAGTCGTGGCTATAAAAATCTGCACACCATTCGGCCGCGTTGCCCGCCAGTCCCACGACTCCGTCCGGCGTGGCGCTGGCTGGAAAGGCGTCGACCGGAGAGTAGTCGCCGCTGATCAACGAAAAGCCTCGTGTCTTGTCGGGTGGTTCGTTGCCCCATGGGTAGGTACGGCCTTCGGGGCCGGCAGCGGCGAATTCCCATTCTGCTTCAGTGGGTAAACGTTTGCCGGCCCATTCCGCATAGCCAGCCGCCTGATACCAGTTGACCGCGACCACCGGCCAACGAGCCTTGTCCGGATTGACGGAGAAGCGGCCGTTTTCGTCGCGTTTGATGTTCGACCACGGAATCGAATTCCAGTAGCCGGGATTGCCGTCGTTCAGAAACCAGCAGTACTCTTCGTTGGTCACTTTGAATTTGTCGATGTAGAACGATGAGACGCGCACGCGGTAGCGTTCGCCGTTACGTTCACCAAGTCTTGCGCTCTGCGACGTGTAGTAGTGCCCAGTCCGCATGATTTCGCCGCCGTTGATCAGCACCATGTTTTTCTTACCGAGCTTCTTGCCTACGTCGCCGTGGACCGGGATACGATCTGGTTCGATGCCGGTTTTCGCATACAGCCGCTCCAGCAGCGTGCGGATATGATACGATGCCGTGATTCGCGCCTTCCAGACGCGCTGGCATGGCACCCCGTCGACATACAGACGCAACCCCTCGAAATCGGTGAAGACCGCCGGATCAATCTGGGAACGCGGAACCAAGCGGATCAACTGCGCCGCCCGCTCGTCCCAAATGCGATGGAGCTCTTTCCAGTGCAACCCCGGCGGCGTCAGTTTCCAAGCGTCTTCGTTAGCGGGACAACTGAGCAGATAGACTTTCTTGCTGGCGACGATGTGCTTTTTCTGTGGTCCAACATCGTTCGCGCGGGCCGGCGCTGGTGAGGTCATGGTTGCCAGAATCATGAGTGCGGCTGTCACGGGGATGCGGAGTCGCAAACCACGATGGTCGTTTTGATGTTGTTTGTTCATCGAGTATGTTCCTTTCAGGACAAGAGTTTCTCATTTCCCCGACTTCACGCAGCGGAAGCCGATGCCGATTCCACGGGCTTCCATCAATGGGTCGCGGGGGTGGCGTTTGGTGACGGTCATGATCGACGGGTTCCACGGTCGGCAGATCCCTTTGAACAGTCGGTATCCCTTCGCGGACGACGCCTGCGTTGGGCCAATCGGGTTGATCATGAGGCCATCGCCCGGCGCAGTGTTGTAGAAATCCTCGTTGTAATAGTCGGCAACCCACTCGCCGCTGTTCCGCGTCAGGTCGAAGATTCCGTTGGGAGTCGCGGTGCCGGGGATACTGCCAACCGAGTAGAACCCTCGCGTCTGCGAATCGTATTTGGGGAACTTGTACCCTCGCGAAGCATCAGGCTCGTCGTTGCCCCACGGATACTTGCGACCTTCCGGCCCACCGGCGGCAAACTCCCATTCAGCCTCCGTCGGCAACCGCTTGCCCGCCCACTCGGCATAGCCGGTCGCCTGGTACCAGTTCGCGGCAACCGGAAAACGAGCCTGGTAAGCCAGCTTTTCCGCCACTGAGAATTTCCCGTCCTCGCCACGGACGATCACCTCGAACCAGGGACTCCAATAACCGGCGTTGCCGTCGTTGAGGAAGCGGCAATAGTCTTCGTTTGTCACCTTGTACTTGTCCATCCAGAAACTGGAGACCTTCACGCGATAACGATCTCCGCTTCGCGGCTCGCCCTTGAAGATATAGTTGCCGGTGCGCTGATACTCGCCGCCCTTGACGAGCACCATGTTCTTTGTGCCTGGTTTGCGCCCCGCTTCGCCGTTGACCGGTACACGTTCGCACTCGACGTTGTTGTCGGTATGCGTCCACTTCAGCAGCGTGCGAAAAAAGAATCGCGGCATGTTGGGAGTGAAAGTCCGGTACTTCGCGGCGACGGCATCCGAAGCGAAGTACAACCGCACGCCACCAATGTCGAGGAACTGGGTCGCGTCGACACGAGAACGGTCGACGAGGCGGATGTACTTGAGCCTCGTCTCGCGGACAAATTTGCCCACGTCCTTGAGCTTCTCCCAGTCCGGCTCCTTCGGCTCGGTCCCGTCGTCAGGCCAAATCAGCAAATAGGCTTTGGGTGGTGCCTTTGCCGCCGCACGCTTTTCCGCTGCGCGAGCCTGCACGGCGCAGACACCAGCCAGCAAGGCAATGGTGATCGGCAACACACGCAGGCGGTTCATCGCTTTCCCAGTTGTCCTGACCAATCGATTCATGGTTTCCATCTCCAGTTCGTAGTAACCGCATTCAGGCGGTTGTGTTTCCATGACCCGATGCATCGGGGCGTCAATAACTTCATTCCGCCGACTTCACGCAGCGGAAACCGATCGACGACGAGAGCAGAGGCGGGCGGGCGTGGCGTTTGCTGCACTCGAAGAACTCTGATTTACGAGCCATGCACCAGCCTTTGAACATCCGGCGGTAGTCCATTTTCGGATCACCGCGCGACGGGCCTTGTGGATCGATCAGCACGCCACTCTTCGGGGCCTTGTCGTAGTAGCTGTCGCTGTAATAGTTGGCACACCACTCGGCCGCAATGCTCATCAGGCCGACGACACCTTCTGGCGTCGCGCTGGCGGGCAGTGCATCGACCGGAATATACGGCTGGCCGGAACGATTGACTCGCGTCGCGTCCGGTTCCTCCTGGCCCCACGGATACTTGCGGCCTTCGCTGCCGGCTGCGGCGAATTCCCACTCCGCTTCCGTCGGCAACCGCTTGCCCGCCCACTCGGCATAGCCGACCGCCTGATACCAGTTCACCCAGACGACCGGCCAGCGGGCCTTCTTCGGTTCGACGATGAAGCGGCCGTCAGTGTGGGGCAGGTTTCCAACCTGCCTCGCATCATCTGGCAGGTTGGAAACCTGCCCCACTTTGCGCGTGATCGTCTCGTCATACGGCGACGGATTCCAATAGCCGGGATTGCCGTCGTTGAGGAACCGTGCGTACTCCTCGTTCGTCACCTTGTGCTTGTCGATGTGAAACGACGAGACGCGCACGCGGTATTTATCGCCCTTGTGCGGACGCAGGTACTCGTTGCCGACCATGTGCGACGTGTAGAACCGGCCGGTCCGCGTGTACTCGCCGCCCTGGATGAACACCATGCTCCTGGTGCCCAGCTTCTTGCCCGCTTCGCCATGCACGGGAATGCGTTGCGGCTGCAGGCCGACTTCGCGATACCGCCATGCAAACACGACGCGGACCAGGCCGCCTTGCGTCGTGACCCGATTGTCGCCTTCGACCGGAAGCCGTTTGAGCTTCTCCAGATCCTTCTTGCTGCCGACATAGAACCGTAGGCCATAGGTGTCGAAGTAGAGTGACTCATCAACCTGGGATCGGGGAACGACCTTGAAGAACCGTTGCGCCCGTTCGATTTCCATCCGCTTCCGCTTCGGCCACGGCAGTTTCGTCGAAATCCGTTCCCAATCGTTGTCATCTGGCGGACAGACGAGAAGATAGACCTTCTGGTTTGCGCTCGTTGGTTTGCGGTGCGACGCCGCATCGTCCGCACGCGCAGAGATCGCCAGCACGATGGTTGTCAGGATCGCAGGAGTTTTGCTCATTGGTTCGTCTCCTCCGACTTCGTTTTGGTTTCCATCACGACGCGGAAGCCGATGTGGAAAAAGCCGATTCGCTGATTGGCCTGGACGCGAAACGCCGGTCGATTGATGAGCCGGTCGCCGTCGAACGAGCCGCCTCGCAGCACGCGCGTCTTGCCGGGCGAAGCGGACGGACCTTGGGGATCCTCAACCGGCGACCGCTTGTAGTATTCTGCATCCTTCCAGTCGGCACACCATTCGAACAAATTGCCCTGCATGTCGTAGATGCCCCAAGCGTTCGGTTTCTTCGTGCCGACCGGCTGCGGTTTGTTCTTCGAGTTGCCTTCGTGCCAACCGTAGTCGCCGAACTTTGCCGAGTCATTGCCGAAGGACCACCATGTCGTCGAGCCGGCTCGACAGGCATACTCCCATTCGGCTTCGGTGGGCAGGCGGTACCTCGCGCCATCCTTTTTGCTGAGCCATCGGCAAAACTCAGTCGCATCGTTCCAACTGACGTTAAAGACCGGCTGACTGGCCGGTTGCTTGTAACCCACATTCCGCCAGGTGTAGCCGGGCTTTCTGAGCCAGCCGTACCATTTCTTGCTGGCGGGGTCGTCGGGCACGAAAGCAAATCCGCCTTTCCGACCACCCAGTGTTTCGGAGCGTTCGACGTCGGTTTTGTAACCGGTGGCCTCCACGAACCGGCGGAACTGTTCGACGGTGACCTCAGTCGTTGCGAGATAGAACGGCTTTGTAATTCGCACGCGATGCGCTGGAACTTCGCCTGCCGAGTTGCCCCTGAACCAGCCAAAGATCGGATTGCTTCTGAATTTCGCCAGCATCTTCTCTCGTTCTGCTGCTGTCGTCCCCATCGTGAACTCACCCGGGGGGATGAGCACCATCTTCATGCCGACCGAGTTCGTGAAAACGACCTTCTCGCCGAGATGCTTTGCCCATTGTTTCTGAATGCGCTGTGCCGGGGCAGCGCCCAAGGGCGCAACGGCTGTCGGTGGCGTGCCGGCTGGGATCGAGGAAACCTCTGTGTCCGAACTCAGGTTGATGACGAGCCGGGCCCCTGAGGTATGAAAGTTAGCCGTATCCCGCAGGCCTGGAAGCATGCGAAACCGGAAAGCCGAACGCGCATAGCGACTATAATTCCTAATGCTCCCCCCGCGCAGAACCTTGAAATGACCCTCTTCAGGCCCTTGCGGATCGACCAGCGACGACTTGCTGTAGTAATCCTTGTCCCACCAGTCGGCGCACCATTCCTGCGCGTTGCCGTGCATGTCATGGATGCCCCATGCGTTCGGTTTTCGGCGGCCGACCGTGAAATCGGGGACATTCCGATCACCCCAGTGAAGCGCGTCGTCCGCACAAAACGACGCATACTCTCTCAGCAAAGACGGATCGTCTCCAAAAGAGTATTCGGTTGTCGAACCGGCTCGGCAGGCGTATTCCCACTGCGCCTCGGTGGGTAAAGCAAAGTAGTCATCACGCTCCGCGTGATGTGGCTTCGTCTCGCGGAGCGAGACGGCTACTTTCTTGTTGAGCGTTTTTAGAAACTCCTGCCAGTCGTTCCAGCTCAGGTAGTGCATAGGCTTTTCGGGACCGACAAGTCTTGGGCGATAGCGAACCGGACTATACTTTCCCCAGCGCTCCACGCGGTCTTTCGCACCCATGACCGCGTCATACTGGCGTTGGGTCACCTCGTATTTGCCGATGTAGAACAGCCTGCTGATGGTGACCGGATGCACTGGTCTCTCGTACCGTCCGCCCTTCCGCGAGCCCATGAGGAACGACCCAGCCGGCACAAGCACGAGCTCCATGCTGACGTTCTCGTTCAGCTTAATGGTCAACTCCTTCGGACGACCCTTCCTCACGGCAGCGTTTTGCGCGGCGATCGGATCGGCCGGAGTTTTGTCTTTACCGACGATTCGCATGTGAGGCTCGGGTGCCGGCGGCACGCCTCTCACTCCCTTGATGTGCATCGCCACTCGGAACCCTGGATGCCGGTGCTGATTCGAACCCTGTGCGATCCGGACATACCAGGCGGAGCGCGACCAATAGCGCCCCACCTCGAACGCGCCCCCGCGAACCATGCGGCGGCGGTTCCGTTCCTCGTTCATGTTGAGCGGACCTGTCGGGTCGTTCAGCGGCGACTCAAGGTAGTACCGCTCGTGCAGCCAGTCGGCACACCATTCCATCATGTTGCCGTGCATGTCGTACAGGCCAAACGGATTCGGCTTGCCCTGCCCGACGGCTCGCGGCGATTTCCCGTTCCACGAGATGTATTCGTACTCGTGCCGGAACTTTTTGAAAGCATCCTCGTCACCGAAATACCACAACGTGGTCGTCCCGGCCCGGCAGGCGAATTCCCACTCGGCGCTGGTCGGCAGCGAGTACTTGTAACCTTCCTTTACTTCCTTTTTGCTGAGCCACTTGCAGAAGGCCATGCAATCGTTCCAGTCGATGTGCATGACCGGGTCGTTGTCTCTGGGTTGCTGCTGGTCGGGCGGGCGGTCCGGATACAGGGGTGTTCGCCAGGTGCGAATGGGCTTCTTGCCTTTGTACGGTTTGCCATAGACAAGGCCGCGTCCCGCATCAGTCTTGTAGCCGGTTTCTTCGGCAAACCGGCGGAACTGCCCGACGGTGACTTCAAAGGATCCCATGTAAAAAGGTTTGGTCAGTCGCACCCGATGAGCCGGCATCTCAACTAGCAGACCTCCGTCTCTCGCCAGATTGCGCTCCAGGACACTCGAGCTCTTGAGCATATTGCGGCGCAGCTTTTCATACGTCTCCTTTTCGCTGACTCCCATCTGGAACTCACCGGGCGGAATCAGTGTGAGCTTCATACCGATGGAATTCGTGTGAACCACCGGTCTGCCGATATGAGTGGCCCACTGTTGCTGAAATCTTCCGGCCTGTTCGGCATCAAACGGCGCTTTGGCCAGGGGCGGCGGTTCACCGGCGACTGCCGTTGAGCAGGCAACACATGCAATGATCGCAAGTATTTGAGATGGCTTCATGGTCGCTTGCTCCCGGCATAGCCGATGCGGATGGCCTTTTTTCCGTTCCGGCCGGTGCCGGCGGCGGCGTACCAGATGTGAACGCGGTTAGAGATCCACAGCACATCGAAGCCGAAAATCGCGCCGGAATCCCAAGTACCCGGTTTGCCAACATTCAACACGGGATTGGCCGGGGATTTCGTCCAGTGAATGCCGTCGCTCGATGTGGCCAGTCCCAGGCGAAAGCGGGACTTGTCAGCCCCCAGATACCACATGTAAAAAGTGCCGCCAATTCGCAGCACGCGCGGATAGGCGAGATGAACACTGTCGAAGTCGCCCGGCTTTCCGATCGAAAGAACCGGGTTGGTTGGTGAATCAGTCCATTTGACCTTATCCAGGTTGTTTACTCCGGGTTGCGACGTGGCCAGTCCGATCTGGATATGTTTTTGACCACGGCTCCAGCGGCGGCTGGTGTACCACATAAAGAATCGGTCGCCGATCTTGCGGATGCTGGGGTCCTGACGGCGTGGAAACACCGGACTGGACAAGCATTTTTCCCATTGGGTGCCGTTGCGCGACGTCGCCAGTGTGGCGAAACCAAAGCCGAAGTCGCCTCGCGCCTTTTCCTCCGTGGGTGACCATGCGTAAAACAAGTCACCGATCATGGCCACAGGCCGGGAGACGTTGACTGTCTTGTTGCCCGCCGTCACGCCAGGAATGGGATTCTCATTCGATCTGCTCCAGTGAATTCCATCTTCCGAAGTCGCCAGCCCCAGTTTCCACGGCTTCCCATGCGGATCGTGTTCGCGGCTCCCCTCGTACCACATGTAAAATGTCTTTCCTCGCTGAAGCACCGTCAGGCAGCCGAGGTGCGCATCATCAAAGGCGTCACGCGGGCCGATGTCGAGCACCGGGTTGGCCTCGTATTTCACGAGGCTTGCGGCGAGGTTCAACGTCGCCGGTGGCTGTGTCGCGGCGTTTCCTTTCGGTGACTGGTCAGGAGCTTTGCCCTGCTGTTTGTTGTCACCGCGAGATACGGCAATCGTCATCGCGACGCGGAAGCCGATGTGGTTGCGGCGGTTGTTGGGGCCGCCGCCCCAGACGCGGAAGGCGGAGCGGGCGCCGAAGTCGAACGAACCGCTACGCACGACTTTGCCGCGTCCCGTCTCCGGGCCCTGCGGATCAACTTTCGGCGAGACGGCGTAGTAGGTCCCTTTGATATTCCGGGCCGGCCAGTCGTAATCGCTCCAGTCGTGGCACCATTCCCACAGGTTGCCGTAAATGTCATACAGGCCGAAGGGATTCGGTCTCTTTTTGCCGACGGGATGCGGGCGGTTGCCGGAGTTGTCTTCGCCCCAGGCGTAATCGGGCAGCGGATCGCGGTCGTTTCCGAAGAACCGCCGTGTCTCGGTACCGGCGCGGCAAGCGTGCGCCCATTCGGCTTCGGTCGGCAGGCGGTACGTCACGCCTTCCTTCTTGCTGAGCCATTTGCAGAAGGCGACCGCGTCGTACCACGTCACATTCAAGACGGGATGATCGTCGCTCATCTTGTAGCCGACGTGCTGCCAATCGTAGCCCACTTTGCGAATCCACTTGCCATTCTCAAAACCCATCCCGGCCAGCGAGGCGGTGTGTTCCGGGTCGCTCTTCATCGCTTTTCCGGTCGCGTTGTAGCCGGTTTCCTTGACGAACCGGCGGAATTGGCCGACAGTCACTTCCGTGGCACCGAGATAGAAGGGCTTGCTGATCGTGACGCGATGCGCCGGCGTCTCGGTGCGAGCAAACCGCTGAAACCATCTGGCCCACGGTTTCCCGCGTGCCACTTCCATCAACCGGTCGTATTCTTTGTCGGTTGTCCCCATGAGGAATTCACCCGGCGGGATGAGCACCAGCTTCATGCCAATCGAATTGGTTGCGACCACCTCCCTGCTGAGATGCTTTGCCCAGTTCGATTGCATCTGTTTCGCCTGCTCCGCCGTCATCGGTGACTTGACCGGCGGCGGCGTTCCACCCCCTGCCGCGATATCCAACAGAACATTCAGCCCGATCAAGACGGGCAAGAGGCGGAGAGATGGTTTCATGGTTGCTTCTTCTCGTTTCCGGACGCAATGTTCCCGGACTGCACGACCACTGACATCTCGGCCGGTCGGCCTTCGACGGTTGCGGTCACGATGGCCGCGCCCGGACGCATCGCGCGGACCCTCCCGCCGGGCGTCACTGTGACAATGGATGAGGCTGACGATAGGAAACAGACAATCGGTGTCGCGTTGACCGAAGTCCCGTCAGAATAGACCACGGCGGCTTTGATCTGACGCGATTCACCCACGCGCAAGCTCAACCTTGCCGGCTTCAGAACGCAGCTTCGGAGCGTCACCAGACGAGAGCCGGCATCCTTTCCCGTGAGTTTTTTGTACGCCTCGAAATCACGAGGGAAAAAGGGATTTGCGTCCCCCGCACCGCGCCACCAGGCAAGCCGCTTGTCGGACGGTTGGTAGTACCTGTTGTGATCCAGGACCAAATTGTCCAGGCCGTTCCACTTGTCAGCAGCGATCACGATGATCGCGGCTTCTGCTTTGTGAAAGATATTGTTTCTCACATAGAAGTTGTCTGTCTTTGCACTGTTATCAAAGAACTGCAAATGTGAGCCTCTTTCATACGGTTGCCCGTGGCTCCAGCCCCGTCCGGCGTTGAAGCAGACGTTGTTCTCGAACCTGATGTTGTGGGTGGTTGAAGTTTCGGGTCGATTCCAGTACTCGAACGAGTATTCGCAGTTCCAAACAACATTGTTGCGGTACGTGATGTTGTACTGTTGATTGCGGCCGCTGCCCTGGTTGGTCAGGCCCGCGTCATAGATGTCCCAGATGCGGCAGTTCTCGACGAGGTTGTCGTGGGCGCCGCCCCAGAACTCGATGCCGTTGCCGTAGCGCACGTGTCGCACGCCACGAGCCGTCTTTTTCGAGTGCTGATGCCCTCCGCCGATGAAGCACAGGTCGCAGTTGCGCACGATGATATGATGCGTGCCTCCGCCGCCAATGCCATGCGCCGCCCCGTAAGCCAAATGCAAACCGTCGTACACGACGTAACTCTTACTGCCCTGGTTGATGATGTGCCGTTTTAGAGCACACTCGATGTCGTCAAACGATTCGGCAGGATTCGTTGTAGTGAATAACAGGATCGATTTGTGACCGGCGTCATACCAGAACTTCTTCGGCGCGTTGACGTCCTCGCGGCTCCAAACCTTGATGCCGCAGCTCTGCCCATTGTTGAAGATGATGTTGCCCACATCGACCGGGAACGGCCCGCTGCACCACAGGTTGGGAGCCTGCTGGCTCCAATCACCGGGCCGGTTCTTTTCTACGGAACCCAGAATCAACGGCGTCGGGCCGTCACCGTAGGCGGTGTAGGTGACCGACCCCTGGGAGTTGCCGCTGTGCGGAACGAGTTGTCCGCGCCAGACGCTGCTCCGCTCGAAATAGACGACGTCGCCTGGTGCAAACGAGAAGCTGTTGACTTTCGCGAGGCTACTCCAGGCCACCGTCGGGGCAGTACCCACGTTTCCGTCATCTCCCGAATTGCTCACATAGTACGAAGCACCAAACAGCGCAGACGAACACCCGAGCCAAACCGCCAAGCTCACTTTCAAAACTTGCATGATCGAACCTCATGGTCCCTTGTTGACCTTGCTCTGTGGAGCGCCGTCCCACGAAGCACTTCTTACACACCGGAAGCTGATGCCGGCCGAGGAGTCGGCCAATGGCGGGCGGCTGTTGCGCTTTGTGCAGGTGAAGTATTCGGGGCGATTCGCCTTGCACCAGCCCTTGAACATCACACGGTAGCGGTACCATGTGTCAGGCTGGAACGGCTGTTTGGCACCCGTGGGATTGATGGCGACACCGCCGGGCGGAGCCTTCTGATAGGACGCGTTGTCGAAGTAGTCGGCACACCACTCGCCAGAATTGCCTGCCATCTGGAACACGCCATCGGGAGTCGCTCCGGCGGGAAAGGCATCAACGGGATCGGTGTGACGGTGCCTGATCGGATAGTCGGCTCGCGTCTTATCCGGCGGCTCGTTGCCCCACGGGTACTTGCGGCCTTCGGGTCCTGTGGCGGCGAATTCCCACTCCGCTTCGGTCGGCAACCGCTTGCCGGCCCACTCGGCGTAACCGCGCGCCTGATACCAGTTGATCAGCACAACGGGGTGCCGCGCCAGTGAGTTGTCGGCAGGAAAAAACTTGCCCCGATTGCGACCCTCGACAGCCTTGCCGATCCACAGATTCCATGGCGTCCAGTAACCGGCGTTGCCGTCATTGAGAAACCGGCAGTAGTCCTCGTTGGTGACTTTATACTTGTCGATGTAAAACGACGAGACGCGCACCTGGTACTTGTCACCGCGAAACGGCTTGTCGTCTTTGCCCAATCCGCCGCCGGAAGCGTCCCAGTACGTTCCCGCGCGTGTGTACTCGCCGCCCTTGATGAGCACCATGTTCTGCGTGCCCAGCTTCTTGCCCTCGTCGCCATGCACCGGGATTGTGTCCGGCTCGACGCCCGTCTCCTTGATCTTGCGGGCTACCTGTTTCCGGACACCAAGAGCACCAGTCGGTTTTGCGACAGTCGCTCGCAACCGCTTGAGTGAATCGCTGTCCTTTGTCCATAGCCGCAGACCAGCCATGTCAACGAACAGGTCGTTGTGGATCTTCGAGCGAGCGACCACGTCGACCGCGACTTGCAGTCCATTGGGGCTTGGCGTTGAGCGAAGAAGCAACGCTTTCTTGTTTGCATCACCGGTTTTCTCCGGAGTTTCGGCCTGCACAACGCTGACGCTCGTGACCAGAACCACGACCGCGATGCCAGCTCGCGACAGATATTCCCATGTTGGACATTGATGATTGTCGCTTCGAGGCATGGCTTTTTTCTCCCGTTCTTTCAGGTAATTGTTGCTGGTTTCAGCGCAAATACGCGCACGCTGGCCGCGTAGTGGTTGATGTCGAATCGCCGAAGCCATTCCGCCAGCCCCTGATGCACATTGGGCGAGCCGGATGTCGATCCACAGCAGCTTGGCGGATCGCAGCAATTTGATGCATCCGCCGACTCCGCCAGCTTCGCGTAGGCGTTCAAGTCCTTGCCGCTGTCGATAATTTGAACCGCGTCAAAGCCCGCCGCCGCTAAGGCGATCTCATAATCGTCGATCAACATTGCTCCAGCGATGCAACCAACATAGGCACCGAAATCGGCCGCCAATTCCGGCGGGAGTTCCTGCTTCAGCGCAAGGTCTGTGATCGCCAGGCGTCCGCCAGGTTTGAGCACACGAAATATCTCGGCGAATGCTTTCGACTTGTCCGGCACGAGATTCAGCACACAGTTGCTGATCACGCAATCGACCGAGCAGTCAGGCAGCAGCATCGATTCGATTTCGGCCAAATGAAATTCGACGTTCGTCAACCCGGCTTGTGCTATGTTGCGCCGAGCTCGTTCTATCATGTCCTCCGTCATATCGATCCCGATGGCCTTGCCGTTCGGTCCGACCTTTTGTGCGGCAAGGAACACATCGAGCCCCGCACCTGATCCCAGATCGACGACCACCTCACCCGGTTTCAAGCTCGCCATCGCGGTCGGGTTGCCGCACGAGACACCCATGTTGGCCTCGGCCGGAATGCTCGCCAGTTCTTCCGCCGAATATCCAAACGCTTCGGCAACCTGCTGAGCGGCCGGTTGATCGCTGCTCACGCTGCTGCGAGCCAATGTCGCGTATCTGTCTTTGACGACTTCCTTGACTTCTGCGTCCGAAGCCTCGGACACGGTCTTGTTCTTCTGCATTTGGTTTTGCCTCAATTCCTGTCATCAGAATGCTTCGTTTTGAGCGCGAAGACGTTCACGCTGGCGATGTACGGGTTGACGTCGTGCTTCCGCAATACGGCTGCGAAGCGTGCGTAATGGTCGGCGTCTTCCAAGGTCGATGAACAACAACCCGACTGCGTATCCATTTGAATATAGGCATTCAGGTCCGTCTTCTTATCAATGATTTCGACCGTGCCGAAGCCGGCCGCTTTCAGGGCCGCTTCGTATTGGCCAATCGAAATCGCTCCCCACTTACAGCCAAAACAAGCGTTGATATCGGTGGCCATGCCGGTGGGAAGTTCCTGTTTGAGCGCCAGGTCGCTGATCGCCAATCGACCGCCGGGTTTGAGCACACGGAAGATCTCGGCAAAGGCTTGCGATTTGTCCGGCACCAGATTGAGCACGCAGTTGCTGATCACGCAGTCGACCGAATGATCCTCAAGCGGCAACGACTCAATCTCGGCCAGGTGGAATTCGACATTCGCGGTGTCGGCTTTTTGTGCATTCGTCCGAGCGAGGTCGATCATTTCCTTGGTCATGTCGATGCCGATCGCTTTGCCGGTCGGGCCGACCTTCTGCGCCGCAAGCAGTACGTCGAGCCCTCCGCCACAGCCCAGATCGAGGACCACTTCACCCGGCTTGAGGCTGGCGAGCGCAGTCGGGTTACCGCACGAAACGCCCATGTTCGCCTCGGCCGGGATGCTGGTGAGCTGCTCGGCCGTGTACCCGAACGCCTCGGCAACCGATCGCGCCGTCGTCTGTCCGCAACTCGGCCCGATCTGAGCCATCGAGCGGAACTGGTCTTTGACGGCCTCTTTGACATCGGAATCTGTCGTGCAACACGCTGTCTGTTCCGCTTGTGTGGCATCTTCTTTTTGTGTGGCCATCGTCTTTTTCTCCTGTTTCACTGAATTGTGTAACCGCCGTCGACCGTGACGACGCTGCCGCACAGGTACGAAGCCCGGTCGGAACAAAGCCAGACGACGGCCTCGGCAATCTCTTCGGGTGTGGCCAGCCGTCCGATCGGGTGCATCGCGGTGATTTGTTCACGATCTTCGGACGGAAGTGAATCCATCATCGGGGTCTGGATGCCGCCGGGACAAACGGCGTTCACGCGAATGCCCTGGGATGCATATTGCAATGCGCCCGCTTTGGTCAGGCCGATGACGCCGTGCTTGGAAGCGACATAGGCACAGCAGCAGCCCGCGACAGTTCCCATGACAGATGCATGGTTGACGATCGCACCACCGCCGCCCGCCAACATGGCCGGGATTTGATACTTCATCCCCAGCCAGACGCCCTTCAGGTTGACAGCGATCGTTTTGTCGAAGGCATCCTCGGTGTAGTCAGCAAGCGGAACCGCTTCGTCGATCACCACGCCGGCGTTGTTGGCGAACACCTTAAACAACCGCATCAGCGCCGCTGCTTGGTCGCCGTTGATCAACGGACGGTCCTCAACCGCTGGTTGTGGTGGGAACTTGCTTCTTGGTCGCGCTCTCGATTTGGGAGCCATAGTAGTAATCCACTATATCGTGTAATTATGAATTGTCAAACGTGGGGAAGTGAGCGAGGTTGGCAGCCGCATGATGGCGACCGGTTCCAATAGAATCTCCATCCCGGTGGACTGGATCGCGAGCCTGTCCCTCCCGAAAACTCCGTCCGCATTGACGGTCAACGACTTACGTCGTTTGAGATTCTACGCAGCCTGGGCTACGATCGCCGGTTTTCGCGGCCAGCGAGGAAGTGAGCATGAGCGTCCTGGAGGCCTTGACGGTGTTTCTTCGAGCTTGGTTCGTTACGCGCACACAGTTGGCGGTCGAGAATCTTGCCCTGCGCCAGCAACTGGCCGTCTTGAAGCAGTCGAACAAACGACCGAAACTGCGTCTTCGTCACCGCGTGTTCTGGACGTGGCTGATGCGACTCTGGCCCGAGTGGCAGTCGGCACTGATCATCGTGAAACCGGACACGGTCGTGCGTTGGCATCGCCGGGGCTTTCGGCTCTATTGGTGGTGGAAATCTCGACAACGCAAACCCGGGCGTCCAGCCATCGAACCGGAAGTCAAGGCTTTGATCAGGCGAATGTCTAACGAGAATCCAACTTGGGGGGGCGCCCAGAATCCAGTCTCAGCTCAAGCTGTTGGGACACGAACTTGCCGAAAGCACGGTGGCCAAGTACAGGATTCGTCATCCCAAACCGCCCTCACAGACGTGGCGTACCTTCTTGGATAACCCCCGACACGGTCCGAAGGTTTCGGTCGCAATTCTCGTCCGCTGCTTTTCACTCGCTGGATGACAAGCGAGCAACACCGCGATGTCGGGCATCTTGGTGCGCGGATGGCGTTTGCGAGAAAGACAGGCCGAAAATGTGGTAGTCACCGCGTTTTCCGACCAGTTTCCCCTTTGGCAGGTAGCCGTAAGTCACGGCTCAGCAACAGGTTGTTCAAGTGGCGGGCTTCGCACTCCGGTCAAAGAGCCGGAAAACGGTTTATGAAACCGAGAAGAGACGGGTAATCATTCGCACATCATTACCGCAATGTTGCATCGTTTTTTGTTGCGAAACCGGCCGTCTGAGGTTCTGAGATAGAGAAAGAGACGTGGTTCAAAGGGCCTCCAACCACGATAACTTTCTATTTCGACGTCATGACTTCCAGGACCACGGTGCCCACCTTCTTGCCTTTGGCCAGCTTACCCTTCGCTGATTTCGACTTCGCCGACTTGACGGCGATCTTGCCACCGGCGGCCGTGAACGCACGGACGAGTTGATCTAACGAGACGTCCGAAGCGGCGCGTTCGATCTTGGCGACGCGGGGTTGGCTTGTTCCCAGCCTGGCTCCCAGTTCTTTCTGCGACAGATTGAGGGCTTTGCGTTGCCGGCGGATCGCCAGAGCGAGACTCATCCGCGCATCCAGCAACTGGCGTTCTTCGTCGCTCATCTCCAGGAAATCAGCGGCATCGCCGACCTTCCAACCGGCGGCTTCGAGTGCTTTGCGTTTTGTCGCGTCCATCGATGTGTCCTCACTTTCCCGATTGTTTCTTTTTCGCCGCCCGAACGGCCGCGTCGTATTGTTTGAGCCGCTTCTTGCAACGCTCGATCACCTCATCCGGTATCTTGCGAGTCTTCTTCGGATAGACCTCCAAGACGAGAACCGCGTCGGAATCGATCCGGTACATGATTCGCCAATTGTGCTCGGCATCCCGTACCCGCAAGGCTCCGCACCGTCGATCGACATCGGGCAACGGCTCTGCTTGCGGCATCCCCAACCGCTCCCCTTCCTGAAGCAGACGCAGCAGCATCCCAGCCTCTTGCCGGCCCTCGGGCGTAAATGGCGGCGTCTTGACTTCACCGTGTAGCCAGACCACTGGCTTACGCGATGGTTCGTTCGGCTCGCCTTCCTTCGCTTTGGCCATGCTCCGTCCACTCCTTGATTGTCACCTAAAGTGTATATCGGATATGGTATATTGTCAATCCAGAAAAACCGGGGCCAACCGGTGATTTCGCGTGCTGGAAAGAGCCATCGATGCCTGTTCGTGAGCATCAGGTCAACCAGCCAGGGTCGCGTTCTGGGTCGTAACGAAATGTCAGGCCGGGTGAAATTGAGTTTCGCAGGTGCCGGCCGAGAACGGCGTGCTCGTCACGGATGCTGTCAATCGTGCGGCTGACCGCCATTGAAACATTCTTGCGAACTCTCTCCGTGTCGGTCTTCTCCCGTTTCCTGCCTCCAAGGCCCGTCGCCCTGGCGATCTCCAACTCGAATGCTTCCATTTCTGACTGCAGTCTTGCGATACGACCGAGATCGTTCCGACTCTCGGCCTCCGCCAGATCTTCTTGTAGCTCAGCGTACCGCTGCTTGTACTTCGCCATCGCCTCGTCATCGAGCAATCGCCCTGAAGTGCCCGTGGTGATTCGCGGGTCAATGCCGGCGACGGCCGCGAGCAGACTCACGGCCGGAACCGTGCGTTGCGGTTCGACCAAAAGCCGCGCGAGGTACGACAATCCGCGGGCGTTTCCCATGAGAATCATCTTGCCCTCGTACTTGATCACCCAGATCTGGCCCAATTGTTGAAACACACTCGACGATTGGTCGAGTTCTCGAAGTGCCAATTCGACATCCGCCGTCGGTACGGCCGGCTTGGGTCGCGACAGCGTTTCGGCGGTCATACGGTAAACCGTGATCACCGGTGTTCGACGCCGGATCGGACGGTTACAACTGGAGCAGTCGAAATCATCTTCGTCGGCGATGGCCTGCTGACAAGCCGAAGCCGCCATGAGGTTGTGGCAGCGATCACACTCCACCATCTCCTCGGACAGCAGGACTTCTTGCTCGGCGAGCAGATCGAAGAATGAGATGACTTGGTTCGTATCGCACTCCAATTTGCAGGAGAAGTCGTCCGGACGCAGCGGTGCAGCCGTAAAGATCGTCGCGAGCATCTCGTCGACCTGCTCAATGACGGTCTGCAGACCCGGATGCTCAGTTGCAATGGCTTCGGATTCGTGAAAGTACATATCGCACCGTTTGTTCGTCGTTGGGAGTTGGAAAATTGACCCGGTTCTTGGAGCCCACCACGATGACGTGAACCTCGGAATCCAGCGAGTAGCCGTTCACCGGAGTGCCGTTCGTTGGCGTCCAATAGAAGTTGCCAAGGTGTCCGATCCCCGATTTGCGGATCGCTTTCATCGCGGCGTCGATTGCGGCTTCGCCCAGCAGCGAATCGGCCGATGAGGCGCTTTTACCCTCAAAATGTCGCCCCTGCATCGTTCGGTAGTTGATGCCGTGCGAGCGGATTTCACTCGCCCCGGCTTCTTCAAACGCATGGAGCTTCGTGATCGGTTGACGCAAATCGACAACCGAAAACATTGACCGATCGAGCCATTGTTCAATCAGCTCGAAGAATTCGTCAGCCACCTCGTCGTAGTCGAATCCCCTTGGCAGTTGGGAGATTTGCAGGAAGGCGTTGTTGGCAACCAGATCCCATTCAAACGCCACGAGGCTTCGCGTCACGCGATGCACGAATGCTCGCAGCTCGACGTCCGCTCCGTCGTCGGTGCTGGCCCGCTCGTCGTAATCGGAATCGCGTTCCCACCAGTTCCGCCGTTTGATCGCCGTGATGCGGAGGCGCTTCGAGTCGTGCAGAATGGACGACACCTTCATCTTGTCGGGCAGAACGAGGGGAAGATTGGCGTTCAAAGATTTTCCTAACCGGTGATTCTTGAGCAGACGGGTCACCCAGTCCGTGTTGCGCCAATCAGAAATCAGCGACGTTGGTCCCTTGAAAAGGTACACATGCTGCTTGCCCCACGGAATTACATTGTCCAGGAATTGCACGATCTCTGCGAGCGACAACGACTCATCCTCGAGGGCTCGTTCGATTCGTTCCCGGAGCACTGCCTTTGTCCCCGACTTCGCCAATCCGACACTGGCGAGAAACGTGGCGATCTGGCTCTTTTTCAACGCCATCAGGTCTGTGACGATCAGAGCATGTTCGTCTGCACTGAATGCCGGCAGGGCAACTGTTTTGATCTGCGTGGCCATCGGTGGCCTCCCATACTGGGGCGTGTATCCGTTCGCTGAACAGTAAACGCCGGGTCAAAAAAATATGTGCTGTTCACTCGAACAGCGATCGTTCCTTTCTGGGTAGAAGAAGTTTGAGGCTTTCCAGACGAATTCGCATCGCATGCGTAGATACCTGGAATGTCTCGGCCAGTGGAGCGATTTGCTCTTCCATCAGGCTCTCGTCGAGTCCATTTTCACCGCCCCGATTGGCCGCGCGGCACATCAATTCGCTGTGTGAAAAACCAGACGGGGCCTGCTCAAACTGTTCCCTGACCTCTTCCAGGTAAATCGGAGTGAGGTCACCTCGCCATGATTCCCAAGCAGCCAGCACCATGTCGCGCGGCATCAAGAGGTACGCCGCAAACGCGTTGGCCTGCCACTCGACCGGCTGCGTGTCGCTGGACCGACAAATGAAGGCCGGCTTGCCGTCGTGATCAAACAACTCGCGCTGCTGCGTGTTCTTGAGATAATGGGTTCGGTGCAGTCGCCAGTGGCCCGTCTCGTGCGCGAGCGTGAACCGATATCGACCGAGTTTGCGAGGGTTGGCCGCAGGGTCGAGGCTGCTATCGACGGCGATCCGCTCCTCGTTAATCCAGATCGCCCCGTGAATATCGCCCGCGCCGAACAGTTCCCGCAAATCTGTAATCTCGAACGCCAGTTGCAAGTGAAGCTCGATCATCTCGTCAATCGGCACCGGTGGCTCGGCGACCTCGTCAAATCGCTCCCCGTACTCTGCCAGCAGAAGTTCGGCCTCT
>CAZGYE010000052.1:0-23042 GCA_964530165.1 uncultured Planctomycetaceae bacterium | reverse complement strand
GCCAACTGCCGAAAAATAGTCCAGATGACCTGAATTACCGCGTCCTTTCTAAGAGTTTGAGTGTCGGCTCCCTATCTTGACCCTTCGAGAGATCACCTGCCTGGAGGCGGGACCCCGCGGGCGGAGCTCAGCGTCGGCAGAGGGCGGAAGTCGGGCTGACCTTGGTACTTGAGGTTGCGCCGCCCGTAGTAAGATCCGTAGTAGGGGGCGCCACAGTCGATCCAGGTCACCAATTTGATCCACTCCTGCTTCGACAGCTTCACGTGGTAGTGGCCTGCCTGGAGCACCTTGACGAACCGGCTGCGATGCGAGCCATGGGAGTACGGCGGGACGGCTTCGGCGTTCTGCATCGCGTATGTGGCCCCGTGCCACTCTTGCACCGTATCGACCAACCCGCCCCGCAGGATGCTCTCGTACGAACGATTGAACAACGTGGTGAGCTCGCCGCGCAGATCAGGGACGGCCTTGGGATCTTTGCCGTCGTGGCAGCGCGTGCAGTGCCGGTCGAGGATCGGCTGGACGTTCCTCGGATAGTCCAACGGGCGCGGCGCGACGTCGCCGGGCTGGGCGGAGAGCTGCGCGGGCGGGCGGCTGAGGGCCTTCGCCAGCCGCGACACGGGGGCCTGCGTGCGAGGCTCGTGGCAGCCGATGCACGAACGCGTCTCGCCCGGCTCGAAACTGACGAACGTCCGCATCCGCTGTACTTCCATGAAATCCTCGTCGAGAGCCTGGAAGAACAAATTTCGGTTGGCGGGCACTTTGAAGCAGGCCGACCCGTCATCCTCGACCGGTGTCACACCCAGCAGCACGGCGACCCAAATGTGGCTGTCCAATGCAATAGCGATGTGCCCGCCAAACCCATCGGCGCTCCGATCTTCGCCCCGGAGCAGGTCCACCTCGGCAGCCCAGGGCTTGGGAATCTGCTCCATCACTCGAATGTACTTCACCGTCCCCGGCTTAACGCCCGGCAGGCCGCGGTACACATCGTTTAAGAACACGGTGGCCGTCGCGTCGCGCTCGGCAGAAAAAGGGGACAGGTCCAATTTGTGCGCAGCACCCTCCGGGCCGTCCCGGCAAATTGGACCTGTCCCCTTTTTCGATTGTGTGGAAGCAACGACGGGAGGTGTCTTGCGGGAGCAAAGCAGCATCGGCTGCCAGGCGGAGATCTCCGGATCATGGTAAATTGGTACACGGTTGCCGAAGACATCGAGCAGATGGATGCCGTAGGCCGCCTGGTCGTTGTATCGCTTGTCCGGATTGCACGAGACCAGGAAAAACTTATCGGACAGTGGATAGGGATCGGCGTAGAGCGGGCCGTAGATATCCTCCCGCCACACGCCGTTGCGGAGGTGGTAAAGGCCGCGCAGATTCTGCGTCTTCACGTCGGGTGTGAGGCTGAAGATCGGCTCGGTCGTGCGTTTGTCCTTGCTCAGATCCAACAACAGCACCTGCCCCACGCCCAGAGGTTCATGCCCACAACCGATGCACACGGCCAGACGTGGGTGGCCGGGTACTTGGCGGGCCTGCCAGAACACGCCGGGATTGGCAATCTCGTTGCCGTAGAACTCCTCACTGCCCGAGCCGTCCGGGCGCGTGATCCACAGCGGTTGCACGGCGGCGACGCCCTTGTACACATATTCCCAGCGGTTGTAGAGGATCCGCCCGTCCTCCAACATCGCCGGCGTAAACTCGCTGAGCGTGCCGTGGGAAATCGGCCGCAGGCCGCGCCCGTCCGCCTTCATGCGGAACAGGTTGGTGCATGCCAGGTAGTGTGCCGACGTGCAGAGCACGCCGTGCTCGCATCGCGTGGACGCGAAACAGATGTCGCCACCGGGAAGGTAGCAGGGATGGACGTCGTCGGTCCAGAACTGATACCCCATCGCGCCGTAGAAGCTGTCTCCCTGACTCGTTTGGTGGCCGTACGTGGCCATCCGATGTTTTTCGTCGGTCGGAGGATGCGTCACCTGCCGAAGGCCGCTGCCATCCGCACCGATCTCGTAGATGCGGAAACCCTCTGACTTCGGACGACGATAGCCGAAGACAATCCGCTCACCGTCGAACGAGAGGTCGTAACGGTCGAAGTTGCCGCCGGCGAGCTGCGGAGCGATCTCGCGCACGCGGCCATCGGCCAACCGAAGCACGCACAAGTTGCCGCCCCAGCGACTGATGTGCTGGAAGTCGTCGTAGTAGTGCTTGCTGTTGTACGTGTAGCGTTTGACGAAGACAATCTCGGCATTCCGCAGCAGAGGGTTCAGGTCGACGAGCATGCGGCGTTGCATCTGTGGCATTTCTGCCATGAGACGACGTGTCGCCTCGTCCGCCGGATCGAGTTTCACGCCGGCTTGCGTCGTCAACCGCTCTCCGTACTCTTTCAGACGGCCGAGCAACTCGGCGGCAGGATACTCGTCTGCGTGCGATTGGCCCAGTTCGTTCACCGCGGCCGTTAGCCGGGCGAGATCGCCGCGGAGCGTGGCAAGCACTGTGCACTTCACACACAAGTCGAGCCAGCGGCGGTTGTCGGAATCGGCCTTTGCCTGACTGAGGCGATCTCGTTCGGCTCGAATTGCCGGTCCGTCATCCCCGCAAGCGGCGGTCAGTCGATCGATGAGTTGCTTCTCCAACTGGCTGTCCCGAGCAGTGAACCAACCGTCCGTCTCAAACCAATCGGCGTGAACAAGATCCAACAGCGGGTTCTGCGTTGCGGGGAAATCCCGACGAACCTGCTGCCAGAACCCGGGGACGGGATTCGGCGACGCCGAGAAGTAAAACGAAGGCTCCTCGCCGGGAGTCAGCCGGACAACCAGCGTGTTCTCGCCGGCCTGCAGATCCAAATCCACCAGAACTTGATCGACGCGGGTCCCGTCGACGCGATAGCTGCACCCATAGCGGCCGGATGTCAAGTGTGTCTCCGCCGAGACGACCTTTCGCCCGTTGAGCCACACGTCAAGGCGATCGCCACCACCGATGCCGACTGTCAGTCGCACGGGCCGCTTCGCGCGGACGGTGCGCGTCAGATAGACCGCCGTCTCTCTCGATCCAGAAAGAAACTTGACGACTTTGCCGTCAACCAAGTCCTTTTTCTCGGACCAGAGCGCCCGACCATCCTTGCGTTGGGCGCTCGGGTCGATCCCCTCGGCCGGTCGGACCTCTCTTGCCGCGTCGGCTGACGGCAGAAGCGGCGTTGTCAGCCAAAGGCCGAACTCAACCGCCTCCCGGGCCGCGGGTTGCTCGACCACCCATGCCCAATATCGTTGGCGGACTGCCAGCAAAGTTTCCTGAAGAGTTCCTTTCCTCTCGTACAACGCGTGCTTGGCACAGGCAGCGCCACCGGAGTGGGCCGACGACGATTGCTCACTCGGGCGTGTCTGCTCGGCGAGCGCCGTTCTCGGCAATGTGACCAGCAGCGCTGTCGTCGCCACCATGATCGCAAGGACTGCACCTCGGCCAGTCGTCATGGCCTTTCCTCTCCAGTTCGGTTTGTTTGGACTCGTGATTGTCACAAGTGTAACGGATTACCGGTATTTTGTAACCGTCCTTCGATTTCCATGATACTCGATCAGGACGCCGTAGCCGCACGCTTCCTGATCTTCGGGCCGAAAATCGGGGTGGACCGACACGATCCGCGCACCGGCGGCGACGTGGAAGTCGACGACCGGGTCCAGCAATTGGCCGTTAGGACCGCGCGACTGCAGATACTCGTCAATCGGCAACTGAGCGTATCGGTGGTAGAGCGCCGGCCGCGTGAAACCGACGATCCGCCGTACTCCCGGCAGCGAGCGCGCCAGCCGGATTTGGTGGTCGACGAGTTGTCGTCCCAACTGCTGACCGCGAAACTCGGGCAGCACGCCGACCCCGATCAACTGGTAGACCTCACCGTCGGGATGGTGGGAGCCGGTGAAGCGATTCGAATCGGTAACGAGCTGGTAGCGGCTGCCGGCGGCGCGCAAAAACTCGACCGTGATCCGCTGGGCCGATGCGCTGCCAACGATCCGCCCGCTCGACTCGGCCACGATTTGCCCTTCCGGGAAAGCGTCGATGCGGGCCTGGAACTCCGCCTCGGTCGTGGCCAGTCGAGCGGGCCAACTGCTGCGATCGACAGCGGCCATGGCGGCTCGGTCGTCGGGCGTGGCATTGCGAAATCTCACGGCTGGCCCAGCCACTCTCTGAGTACCGATTGCGAATGCTCGCCCAGCTCGGGCGCGTGATCGGACAACGGCGGCGCATGTCCGTCCATGCGCAGCGGCGACCCGACAGTGAGAAACCCCTCGCCACGCCGATCGTGCATTTCGTGGAGCATGTCGCGTGCGGCCAGGTGTGGATCACCGGCAACCTGCTCGATGTTGCGAATCGGCGCCGCGGGAACCCCCGCCTCGACCAGTTTGGCGAGCCAAACATCTTGCGACTCTCGCCGAAAGATCTGCTTGAGTCGCCTCTCCAGGTCATCGCGGTTCTCGGTCCGTGCATCGTTGGTGGTCAATTGTGGATCCTCGGTCAATTCGGGGCAGCCGAGGACTTCGCACAGCTTTCGCCACAGCGTGTTGTTGCCGGCGGCGACGACGATCTCGCCGTCGCTGGTGGGAAACGCCTGGAACGGTGTGATCGACGGATGCCGGGTGCCCAGCGGCTCCGGGACCTGCCCGCTGACGGCCAAACGGCTGATGGCATTTTCCATGGCCGCCACGGTGCAGTCGAGCATCGCCAGATCGAGGACCGTCCCCTTGCCGGTCCGGTCCCGGTGGCCGAGGGCCGAAACGACGGCAATGGCGCCGTATAGTCCGGTCAGAATATCGCTGATCGACGTCCCCACGCGCACGCTGTGACCGGCGGAATCGCCGGTGATGCTCATCAAGCCGCTCATGGCCTGGATCACAATGTCGTAAGCGGGCCGGCCGGCCTCGGCGCCACTCTGCCCGAAACCCGAAAGCGACGCGTACACCAGCCGCGGGTTTCTTTCTTGAAGTACGTCGATTCCGACTCCAAACGACGCCATCGCGCCGGGGCGAAAGTTCTCGACAACCACATCGGCCCGCTCGAGGAGCCGCAGAAAGGTATTGCGCCCGTCCTCTTGCTTCAGATCGAGCGCGACGCTCTTCTTGCCGCGATTGATGCTGGCGAAATACGCACTCAGACCGGATGGCAAAAACGGACCGAAGTGCCGGGCGTCGTCGCCGACGTCGGGCCGCTCGATCTTTACCACCTCCGCGCCCAGGTCGGCCAGAATCATCGTGCAATACGGCCCGGCCAACACGCGCGTCAGATCGAGCACGCGGATGCCCGCCAGCGGCAGCGGATGTGAGTCAAGCGGTGAAGGATCGGACATGTTCGAGGTCGAGCCGTCTCACCCAAACAGTGTGTGTGCCTCTTTGTAACCGATCCGCGGCGCGCGGATCAGACCGCCGGCCAGCTTCTCCCCATTCGGGTTGATGTACACGCGGCCGGTCGGCAAATGGCTTCCAGCGCGGACATCCAGCACGTGGATGTTGAAGATGTAAGCCGGCTCGGTGATCGCCTGGAACCAGTGGACGTTGTCCTTGTAGTCGGAGACGGTCGAGCATTCGCCCGGGCCAAACGACCGATCGATGGTCGGCTTGACGAAGATGTGATCGGCGGCATCTTCCAGCCGGTCGTAGTGTCGGCCGCGCAGGTCGCCCTTCAAAATCAGAAAGGCCGTGACCATATTGTTGTGCCCGTGCGGAACCACCGAACGGCCTTTCTTCAGCCCGAAGATCTGCTTGCCGAACACGGTGTTTGTCGGTAAGTCGTCGACCTGCGGGAACTTGAAGCGGATACTTCTTGCGCCGTTGTCGAGGAACTGTGTGCTCTTGGCCAAACGATCGAAGTTGATCAACCGCATCAGGTCCGGGAGGTCGACGTTGGCAAAAAGCTCCTCGACCTTCATTTGCCACTCGACGTGCCGCAGCCGTTGCCCCTTCACGTCTTCGCCCAACTGCTGAAGGTCCTTGAGCCACTTGAGGGCAATCGGTTTCACCTCATCGGCAAGCGAATCGTGCAGGCAGACGGATTCGAGCAGCGAATAGGTCAACAACGAGCCGAGTGTTTGCTTGGTGAACGTCCGCCGTGTGAGGTCATTCATTCGTTCTCCTTTTCAGCAAAGCCCGCCGGTGGCAACCGGCGGGATCCCACGGGCCGCGGCCCGTGGGCTTTGACGGCTCAGAGGCAACGCGCGCTCCGTGGTGCATCATCGGGGCTTGGAGACATTGTACACGGACAAGGCCGTCGCGTCAGCCGATCGTGTAGCCGCCGTCCACAACGATTTCTTGACCGACGAGGCTTCCGTCTTCGTCAAGCGGCGTTGATCCACTCGGCGAAGAAGATGAAGTTGTTGTCGATGATGTCGGTGCCGCCATTGTCCTCGAGAATGTCGAATCCATCTTGGCCGACCAGGGTATCCGGCGTGCCGCCCTGCCCGTCCAGATCGTCGAGACCGTCGGCGCCGATGAGGAGGTCTATTCCGGCCCCACCGCGAAGGGTGTCGTTGCCGTCGCCGCCGTGCAAGGTGTCGTTGCCGTCGCCGCCGTGCAGCCGGTCGTCGCCATGGTAGCCAGAGAGCGCGTCGTCACCGGCCTCCCCGAACAGTTTATCGCCGCCCGGCAGCGTGCCGGCCCCGCCGAGCAGCGTGTCGGCGCTGCCAGAACCGCCATTCAAGGTATCGTCACCAGAGCCGCCGTGGAGTGTGTCGGGGCCGGCGCCGCCACGGATGGAGTCGTTGCCGGAATTCCCGTTGAGGAAGTCTCGGCCGGTTCCGCCGTCGAGTTCGTCGTCACCCGCCCCTCCCAGCAGAGTATCGTCGCCGCTTTCTCCGGAGAGTGTATCTTGGCCGGCGTTGCCGTTCAAGAAATCGTCGCCCAGATCGACTATCAGGATCGTGCCGTGCCCGCCGAAGAGTTCGTCGTCGCCGTCACCCCCGATCAGGCGGTCGGCGCCGTCCCCACCGAAGATCTGATCGGCGCCGTCGTTGCCGTGAAGGGAATCGGCTCCTGCATCACCGCCCAGCGTGTCGTCGCCGTTACCACCCAGAATGCTGTCGTCATCTTCACCGCCGAAAAGCTGATCGTCCCCCTCGCCGCCGAAGAGATCGTCATCCTGAGCGCCGCCGAGCAGGGAGTCGTTTCCGGCCTCACCCCAGAGGCGGTCATGTCCGTCGCCGCCGAGAAGCGAATCGTCTCCGTCTCCGCCGAAGAGCTGATCGACGCCGGCGCCGCCGGATAACGAATCGTCTCCGCCGCCGCCGGTGATGCTGTCGTGTCCTGGGCCGCCATCGAGGGTCTCGTCGGCAGCGCCGCCGATGAGGGTGTCGTCTCCGTTTTCGCCGTGGACGTTGATCGCGATACTGCGCGAAAGCTGGGCGGAGGCATCCAGCACGTCGCGGCCGCTGCCGAGATTCAACGTCAACGCTCTCTGAGCATCAACGCCGCTCAGGTCGCCGACAGTGAGGGTGTCGTTTCCGCTGCCTGAGTTGATAGTGACGTGCTCAACGACGGCGCTGAGTGGCGTTTCTGCGACACGCACCTCGACGGGTCGAAGAGTGCGCTCGTCGGCGATCGGCGTCGGGGTGATCACCCCATTCAGGATGACTTCAACATTCTCCAGAGCAAACGAATCCGTAAAGCCGCCCAGATAATTGGCGCCGTTGGCAAACCACTGAATCGTCAAGGTGCTCCCCGTGTGCGGAATGTTGTCGAACGCCGGTTCGAAGCCCATGTCGTATGCCGAGTCGCCGTGAACAAGTCCGAAGGGATCGTTGAAGCCGCGGTCGGCCGCCGGCAGCGGCGTCAGAAGGACGCCCAGCGCGGGAACGTAAGTCTGATTGGCAAGACTGAGGTTGTCGAACGTTTCGGAGAAGACACTCAGTCCGGCAACCCTCACGTTGAACGTATCGGTGCTGCCGCCCCAGTCACCGATCACCGCGAGCAAGAAGTTCAGGTCGATGCTCGTGTGGGCCGGCAGGTTGGTGAAGGTCAGCGACGTGGCCAGCGGAGCTTGGGCGCCGGACGGGCCGCTGTCGTTTCGCAAGAAATTGCCGGAAAACTCGTCGCCGGGATGGCCGACATTCAAGTAGTCTTCTACGGAAACAGTGCTCGTGTTCGGTCCAAAGCCTCCGGACTCAAAGTCGGTGAACAGGGCGGGTTGCGAACCGACGGTCGTCATCGTGCCGGTCAGCGCGACATCAAATGGGCGACCAGCGTCAATCGAGATGGCATCGTTCGCCGAGCCGGTGTCGATTGTCAGCTCGTCGATGCCTTCTCCGCCGATGATGCGGTCGGCGCCGACGTCTTTGGTCCACACGATGACGTCGTCCCCGTCGCCGCCGAAGATGGTGTCGGCCTTTGACTGACCGTTGAGAAAATCGCGGCCACTACCGCCGTACAGTACGTCGGCATCGCCGCCGCCGAACAGTCGGTCGTTGAGCGCCCCTCCGTCGAGCGAATCTTCGCCCCGGTTGCCGTTCAGGAAGTCGTTCCCGGCGGCACCCAAGAGTGTGTCGTCGCCGGTGCCGCCCGAGAGCCTCTCGCCCGGTCCCGTCGACTCGGCCGTGGTGGTGAAGCTGTAGAGGAACAGTTCATAGCTGCCCACGTCGGTGCGGGCCGGGAAAATGTCGTCTGCGCCGATGGCCAGCGTATTGTACACCGGTGAGCCGCCGGGTGTCAGCGAAAGCGACCTCTGAAAGGTTCCATCGCGGCTGAAGATGTCGATGACATTTCCTCCTCCGCTGTTGGTCCCCAGGTAAATTTCGCCGAAGTTGGACGGCGACGACGTGAAGGCGCCCACACCGCCGTAGGAGCCGGCATTCGCCGTCAACGGGGTGAAGGAATTCGTCAAGGCCCCGTCAGCCGGCGGGAAGGGTGTGGGAAAGGACGGAGGCGGGACGAACGTCGGATCGATCGAGCTGAACGGGTTCACTTCGTGCACCACGTTGCCGCCGTCGTCCAGAAGCAGCAGGCGTGGCGAGCCTGCGGTGAATGGACCGGTGGACATGATGCCGGCGATTCCGCCGGTGAGGTTGGTAAACGTCGGGGGACCGGCCACGTCGGCGGCAAGCTGGGGCGGCGTGAGAATGACCGTCGGATCCGTGGGGTCCAGCGCGAGCGGAAACGGCACGGGATTGGACGGCTGGGCGATCGGGGGGTAGAGGTCGAGAATGCCATTGTTGTTCAGGTCCTCGCCGGGATCGAGAATGCCGTTGAAGTTGAAGTCTTCGAACGTATCGAGCACGCCATTGCCGTTGAAATCCTCGGTGAAGTCACCGAAGTCTGTAAGCTGCCGGTCGCCGTTGATGTCTTCCCGGAAGAGGTAGGGGGGAAAGTACCCGTTGCCTTCCAGATTGATGTACCGCGAGGGGTTCAAATCGTCGTTGGGATTGTTGATGTCCATGGGATCGAAGACGTGGATCTCCATCGCGTCGTCGTCGAGGCGAGGCGGTGTCTGGGGGATGAGAACGTTTTCCTCCGGCAGATCAAGGACCCCATTATGGAACGGGACGGTGGCCAATGACCACGGCGGCTGCGGATCTGGCCAGAAGTCTTCGCCGTGCGCTGCGGGCCGGTCGGCGGTGACGTCAAGGATGTAGACCTCCATGCGGCTGGTGATGGGATTCTGCAAGACGGCCAGTCCGCCCCACGCCTCTTCGTTGGTGTTCGTGAGCACCAGGGGGATGACGTCTTGGTCGAGGACGAAGCCGGTGTCCGGGTCCAACAGGAACAGCGTGTCGGAACGCGAGCCGTTGATGTACCACAGCCGATCGTTGACGCCGTCGTAAGCCAGGGCGGCATTCCCCGGCACGCCGGGCGCTTGCGACGTGGCTTCGGGGGCCGGAAACCGATTCACTTCCATCCCGGTAAAGGGATCAAGCTCAACGATGTCGTCGGTCCCGTCGTCCGGCAGGACGAATACGCCCCGTTCACCCGGCGCTGCGACGGGATTCGGCTGGGTGACCTCTACGAAGTACGTGTCGTCGGCGGGGAGCAAGAGGTTGAGGATCAGGGAATCGCCGTTGGTGGAGTTGAACTGCGCGTCCCGCTGACTGAGGAAGGGCGCCGCGAAGGTTCCCACGTTGATGTTAATGCCGCCGCCAACCGGATAGTTCTCCGTCGAAATATGCAGCGTGTAAACGTCTCCTAAGTCCGGGGGGCCGCCGGTCGAGACGCCGTCCACGCCGCCCGGCGGATTGAATGGACCCCTGAGTCCCGGTGGATCGGGCGGAGTGGTAAGAAAGGTGTCAAATTCTCCGACGCCGACAATGTACGTTCCCGGCTCGAAGAAGATCACCCGCGCCCGCGAGTCAAGGGTGGAACTGCTTCCCGGATCGAGGACGCCGCCGTCGTCGTTGCTGGAGAATGGCGGAATCGGGTTTAAGACCGTGCCTCGGCCGTTGGTAGTGATCGGGTCAAAGTCGGTATCGAAGAAGAACAGCTCGGTATCGAAGCTCGCATTGTCGATGTCGAACAGAACGATCGAATTGGGAACATCGACCGTAAAGGAGTAGTAATCGAACGTCCCGTCGCCTGTCCCTTGGATCGAGATGTGCGGAATGATCGTGGATTGCTCGATGTCGCTGTTGGGGCTCAGGTTCCACTGGGCGCCGTCGAGGCTTTGTGGCGTCGACAGGCTGTTGTTCGGCTCGACTTCGGCAACGGGATCTGGGATGAGACCCAGCAGCTCGTCGGTAGTGTTAAACGCGCGGGGCGCACCGACATTCGGAAAGAGTCCCTGTGGGCTGAATGGGTCGGCGACAGTCTCCAGTTGAACGAGATTGGCATCGGCGCCGACGCCGAACGCGCGGACGAACACACCGAGTCCGGGAGGAACATTATTGGGAGGGGCCAGCAGCACCATCGCCTCGTCGGAGAAGTTCGACCCCAGCGAAGAATCGTCGGAGAGGAACACCATCGTCCCTTCACCCGGCTGGGTCCCCAGCGCGGTGAACGTGTCGATGGCCGCCGCCAATGCCGGTTCGAAGTCTGTGGCGTTGCTGCCGATTTGCACCGACCGCAGCAGGTCGACCACGTCCGCGACGCCGTTGAGGTCTGAGTCCCTCTGCGGGGCGGTCGCCAGTTGGAAACCAGGCGCCGTGGGATCCATGTCCCATTGCTGTGCGCTTCCGTCAAAGGTCACGATGGCGACGTCGCCGATCAAACCAAAACCGTCGTCGATCAGCCGTTGGTTCAGGTTGATCAGAGCGGCCAATGAGGCGTCGAGTCGCGAGTTTGCCAGACCGTCGCCGTTGACGTCGCCGAGGGGAGTCCCCGGCAGGATCGCCCGGTTGCTGGCCGACGTGTCGATGACCAACACAATGTCCGGGTCGCCGACCAAGGACATGCTGGAATTGCTGTCGAGAATGGGAACCTGCGGGCCGCGATGGAAATCGTCGTTGACGGCAATGTCCGTCGTATCGGTGTTGTTGGTGAAGTAGGGCACCAGCTGACCGGCCGAATCGTAGACCCGAATCACGGTGTCCACTGAGTCGTCGTAATGTAATGAATGCAACTGCGTCGGTTGATTCTGTGCGTCCAGTCCGAGCGCCCCCAGGAACATGAAATCGACGACCCCAGGAGGAGTTTGCAGCGCCAAGTCGCGGGTGACTGCCAGCTGAATCCGGTCGGGATCGTTCTCGTCGACAATGACAAAGTAGGTCTCTTCGTTGGTAAGCCCGAGAATGTTCGCCCCGCCGCCGTTGCTGTAAACGACCGCGTCTCCCGTCTCGAAACCGTGATTAGGTACAAGGATCGTGTTGCTGCCGAGATCGACGATGGTGGGATCGGAAGCGTTGAACTGTGCGGTCTTCGGGTCCGAGACGGACGCCAGCGACGACGACATGGTTTCGATTGTGATCAACTGACCAGCATGGCCTTGGAACGAATAAAAGTCCGACTGACCGCCCGGTCCGATCGCAGGATCCAACGCTCCGATGCTCGCATCGATGACCGAGGCGGCCTCAACCTTGAACTCTTCACCCGCGTTAAGACCCGAGAGGAGCGGATTGGGCGCGGAGACAGGCTGCAACACGAGCGGTTGGGCGGTGCTGAAATCGCCGTGCGGCGCCGCTTGCTCCCGAATCACGTCACCGTGCTCGGCAAAGGCCAGCTTGACGGCCGAACGCTCGCTGAAGAACAGGTCACGTACCGAATCGTGCGGGGTCCCTCCAAATTGACCGGGCAAAATGCCCGGAGACGTCATGATGTGATCGCCCGTTTCGGTCGCGTTCTCGGGTCCTGGAAAAACACCAAGGAATCCCTCCTTGCCTTCACCGCCCGGGCCGATGCCGATGTCCGCTAACACCGGCCCCATGCCATCCTGCTCCTGCAGTCCCATCAGACGCCCCAGTTGGTTTGACGCAGCGTTGACAGAGGCAGTGATGATGTTCTGGCTGGTCATCGGCGGCTGAGCGACGTTGTGCACGTCGACGTTCCGCCCCAGCATGCGGCCCACGTCGATCGATACCGTTCCGTTCGGATCGGTGTTGCGGAAATCGACGTCCGGCTGCTCGACCGGCTGAAACGTTACGGTGTCGATCGCTGTGTTCCCGGAAGCTGTCGGCGAGAATGTCCAGAGAAACGCCGTGATGCCCCGCCAGTCGGCGGTGTCCGGAAACACGAACACTTGCGGCTGGTCGACGTCGATGAACGCGCCGGTAGACGAAGTAAACCGCAATCCACCGGCCGTCACGTCGGCGCTCAGAAGATCGAACGCCGTACCCCCGAGGAAAAAGCTCACGCCCTGGGAATCGCTCGTATTGATGCGCGCTTCCGGCGGATTCAACAGGTGAAAGTGATTCAGGTCGTTCCCCGTCTCGATGGTCGAGACGATCATGCCGTCTTCAACATACTGGAAAATGTTCTCCGCCTTCGCAGGGTCCGAATCGCGGTCGGTCACCGTGCCGCTGGTGAAATCGATGGTCTCAACCGCTGCGGGTGTGACGTCGTTGAACAGAATCGTGGTGAAGGAACCAGTGTCCGGCTCCGTCTGCGTGAAGACGATCGTGTGATCGAACAGCTCGAAGTTCACTTCCATCAGCGTTTGGATGGCGTCCCGCTCGACCTGGGTGTAAATGTGCTCGGTCGCCGGGTCCGTGGCGCTGTCGAAGTCGAGAAAGACGACCATCTCCTGATAGGCCTGGAGCAGATCGGTGCCGGCGCCGCCCTCGAGCGTGTCCAGACCATGCCCGCCGATGAGCGTGTCCGCGCCGGAATCGCCCCTCAAGGAGTCCTCGTCGCGGCCCCCGCGGAGCAAATCACTCCCCCCATTGCCTTCGAGGGTGTCGTTGTCAAAACCTCCGTCAAGCGTATCGTCCCCGTGCCAAAGGGGATTCGACGCCCCGTCGCCCAGAATGCTGTCGTCGCCGTCGTCGCCGAAGATCAAATCGTCATGAGTGCCGCCAATGAGTGTGTCGTCGCCATTGCCGCCGAATAGTGTGTCATTCAGCCCCTGCCCATTGACTCGATCGTTCCCGTCGTCGCCGCCCAGCAGGTCATTCTCGGCACCGCCGAAGATTCGGTCGTCGCCGTCGTTGCCGTTGATGGTGTCGAAGCCAAAATTGCCGTTGATCGTGTCGTCGCCGGCGCCGCCTGTGATGAGGTCGTCGCCGTGGTTTCCGCGGAGATTATCGTTCCCGGTTCCACCGTCGATCAAATCGTCGCCGTCACCGCCCTGGATCGTGTCCGCGCCGCTGTCTCCGTTGATCGTGTCGAGCCCGTCATTGCCAGCGATATTGTCATCGCCGGTTTCGCCGTTGATCACGTCGTGGCCGTGACCACCGTCGATCGTGTCACCGCCGGGTCCACCATCAATTGAGTCCTCGCCGTCACCGCCAATGAGATTGTTATCACCGAATTCGCTGCCGATGATGGTGTCGTCGCCGGCCTGCCCGTCGACGCCGACGTTTGTCAGAACGTCCCAGTCGGCCAGCAAGACGCCTCTCAGATCGATGACATTGTTGCCCGGCCCGCCGATGACGATCATCGAAGGAACACTGTCGGCGGCCAGAGTTCCGGTTTCAGGATCCGCACCGTTTATCTGGACGTTGCCGGCGTTGACATCGATCACGATGCTGTCGGAGCCGTCGGAGCGAACTTCCAGGAATTGCTGGATAAAATTGTATCCCGCACTGACAGAGAGCAACGTGCGGTCTTCCAAGAGTTCCACCTGGCCCGACATGGGTTTCCCCAGCCGCCGGAGAGACGGTCTACGCCGCGCCTCGATCTTCACCGACGGCCCAGACGCCGCGCGGAACGCAGATTTCAGCGAACGTAGCCAGGGGGCAACCAACATAGCAGACACCTCGTCATGTGATCGCGCGATCAGCGCGTTTTGTCTCTGCGTGCAGACCACTCAGAGTACCCAGATCGACAAAGGTCGGGGAAAAAGCAAACATAAACCTTCGTAAACTTTTCAAAAGTAGTAAGTTAGCTATAATATTCCTATTAACACAAAACCGTCCTAAAGACCCCGCGAGACGCAAAACTGGTTGGACCGGTAGTCCGGGAAAGAAATCTTTTCCAACGTCGCAGATCTGGTTAGCGTATTAGAGAAAGACCTTGGTCGACAGCGAGTCGCTTGGTGAGTTCCATGCCTAGACAGAAGACACGTTCTCCGCAGACGTTGCGCGTGGGGACCGGCGTGAAGGACGCCCGGTTGGTGGAGGAAACGCGGCGTGGCGATCGCGAAGCGTTCGGAGAGTTGGTTCTGCGTTACGAGCGGCGGCTGATTCGCGTGATCTTGCGTTTCTCGCGGGATGAGGAATTGGCCAAAGACCTCGCCCAGGAGACTTTCCTGCGTGTTTATGAGCGTTTGGATCAGTTCGACGCGTCGCGGCGGTTTGGGCCGTGGTTGTTCCGTGTGGGGGTCAACCTCACGCTCGATCATCTGCGGAAGCAGAAGCGGCGGGGCTGGTGGTCGCTGTTTAGCGAAATCGCGGCCGACAGGCCCCCGGACCCGGCCGTTGCCGATCCGAGGAAACAACTGGACCTGAAGCAGGAAGTGCGAGCCGTGCTTGATCGGATTCCTGAGAAGTATCGCACAGTGTTGGTGCTGCGGGACCTGGAAAACTTCACGACGTCGGAAATCGCCGCCATTCTGGACCGCAAAGAGTCAACCATTCGCTGGCGGCTGGCCGAGGCGCGCGGCCGATTTCAAAAACGGTGGGTGAAACGACAAGGTTCGGAAAATAGTCCTGTCAGAAAAGAGATGCGAGGCCAATGAACTGCAAAAGGGCGAACGCGGAAATCGCACTGTGGGTCGGAAACGACCTGGACGAATCGGCTGAACGGTCCCTGCGACGGCACCTCGCCAAGTGCCCCGGCTGTCGCAAACATTGGCGGAAAATGAAAGCCAGCCTGCGCATGCTGCAGGAAAACGACGAGGACCTCAGCGAGACAAGAGACATCAGCCTCTGGCCGCGGCTGTCGGTCGCGCTGGCGACGGCCGAGGAGCAAAACGCCCACGGCAGCCGATTCAACGGTTGGGTGCCCGCGCTGGCGGTCGCCGCAGCGTGTTTGGCGATGATTTCACTCTCGAACAACACGCCGCCTGTGGAGCGATCTAATGAAGCCCGACCGATACCGGTCCAGCCTATTTATCACGACATGCTTCCGTTTCCCGATGCTTTGTGGGACGGGGACACATTTTTCGACAGGGATTTGCCCTTCCCTCGGTCCGGTTTGCTCCCGTTTCCGCCAGCGAGCGAGGAGAAACACCCTCGGACCTCGTTGAAGAGGAAAAACGAACGCCGCTCGCTTCGCGATGAGGGTCGCTGAAACATGCCGCTCTTCGAATACCAGTGCGGAGACTGCCAGCAACAATTCGAAATTCTCGTTCGCGCGGCAGAGTCGGTCGAGTGTCCCCAGTGCGGGTCGCGGACGTTGAAGAAGCTGTTCAGCACGACGGCGGCGCACGTCGGCCAACGGGGTCAACTGCCGATCGCGTCCGAGTGTCCGCTGTCCGACACTCCGGCGTGCGGCCGGAATTGCCCCCGGTTCGACTAGAAGCAGTTTCAAAACCCTATCCGGGTGGCTGTGGTGGAGCAAAGCGACCCCACAGGTCTTGCGAATCCTGGGGGCTCACGATGTTCGACCCCAGCCACGCATGACAGAAATCCGGTCTTGAAACTGCTTCTAATCAGCATCAACACAACTCGGCCAGAGTCACCGGTAGCTGGGCGTCTGCGGAATCCGGCTCGGGTGAGCGCGAAACCGATCTGACGGTCGACCGCGGATACTGGTATGATGATGCGGAGATGTTCAGGCGGACTGTTCCGACATCTTCTGGTCCCGACTGACGCATGATTACCGTGACTGCTGCTGCGCCCGCCCGGCGCTGGACGGCTCTGTCGTTGCTATTTTCCCGGCACACGGCTGAAGAATGCAGCCTGCGCGCACGCGAGGTGCTCGAGGCCGAACGGCGGGGGGAGCTTTGTTTGGACGGGCTTCTGCTGGCCGAAGTGGACGGGAAGCCGGCTGGCGCCGTGTTTTCGGTTTTACAGCCGGACGGAACGGTAATGGTGTGGCCGCCGGTCGTCAACGGCCGGGCATCCGTCGAGGACGTCAGCGACGCCCTGCTGCAGGAGGTCTGCCGCCAGGCCGACGCCGCCGGCGCCCGGATGGGGCAGTGCATTGTCGAGCTGGGCGAGACAACCGAGCGGCAGACGCTGATCCGCAACGGCTTCGTCCATTTTGCCGACTTAAGCTTTCTCGAGCGATCGCTGCACGAACCGTTGCCGCCTCTGTCGGACGTCGAGTTCGAGACGGTCCCATTCGCCGCCCCTTCCAACGCCGACCGGTTCGCCAGCCTGCTGGAGCGAACCTACGTCGGCACCCTGGACTGCCCGCAACTGGACGGATCGCGAAGTGGTGCCGAGGCGCTCCAAAGCCATCGAAACGTGGGGGAATTTGATCCGTCTCGGTGGAAGATCTATCGCGATGGACAGGCCGACGTCGGCGTGTTGCTTCTCTCCGATCATCCCGAACAAGACGCCTGGGAGGTGGTGTATATGGGCGTGGTTCCGGATGCTCGGGGCAAAGGTTTCGGCCGGGCGATGCTCTTGTCGGGGCTTTACGAAGCACGCGCCGCCGGACGCGCAGCGGTCACTCTGGCCGTTGACTGCAGAAACAAATACGCCCGAAATGTTTACGCCGAGTTGGGGTTCGTGGATGTGGCTGTTCGGGCGGTCCACGTGCGAATGCGGCCTCGTCGCCAGGGGGACCAGTAATCGACAGTTTTTGCACACGAAGGTCGAAGCCGAGAAAAAATCTTGATTCAAAAAGTCTCACGAAAACCGGGCAGATCGTGCTCCTTCGCACCGCCGGCGGACTGTTTCCGAAAATTAATTCCGTTTTACGTTTGACAGCCGCATCGGTCGGGCTACTATCGGCTTCACTGAGTTGAGTAATGATGACGAGCCAATTGCTGAAAACCTGAGAGCGTTTTTCGGCATCCCATTTCTACCTACCGAATAACTGCGCTTTTAATCCGTCCATTCCGCCGGCTTGGCAACGGAGTGCATGTCGGCAAACATCTGGACTCCAGCGTGTTTGCCGCAGGGGGATTGTGTGCGCACCTGGGGGGGTCGCAAGATGCAGCCCGAAACCAAGGCGATCCGGCCGCCGCAAGAGTTCGACGAAGAGACAATTCACCATGAACTCCAGGAGCAAGTCGGCCCGCGGCATTACGAGCACTGGTTTCACAAGAAAATTACGCTCTCTTGTGCCGACGACGAACTGATCGTGGGCGTGGGCAGTCCGTTTCTGCTCGCTTGGATGCAGAAGCATTTCCGTTCAGAGGTCACCCGGGCGGCGCAGTCGGTGCTCGGCCCGTCGGCCCGCGTCCGCTTCGAAGTCGATGCACGCGTTGCCTTGGGCGCCCAGAGCGAACAGAAGAACCCTTCGAAACCAGGCGCCGCCGCGGCCGGGCGCAAGACGGCGCCCGCCGCCCGGCCGGCCGGCACACCGGCCGGCGGCCGCCGATTCGCCAACCTGGCCGACTTTGTCCAGGGTGAATGCAACCTGTTGGCGGCGACCGCCGCCCGCCAAATCTGCGAGACGCCCGGCGAGAGATTCAATCCGCTGTTTCTGCACGGCGGCGTCGGGACCGGCAAAACCCATCTGCTGGAGGGAATTTATCGCCGCACCCGCCGCACGTTCCCGTCGCTGCAGGTCATGTTTCTGACCGCGGAAGCGTTTACCAACTATTTTACTCAAGCGCTGCGCGAACATACGTTGCCCGGTTTTCGGCAGCGGTTTCGCAACGTCGACGTGCTGCTGGTCGACGACATCGACTTTCTCGACGCCAAACGCGTGATTCAAGAAGAGTTCCTGCACACATTCCAGCAACTGGAGAGCCACGGCCGGCAAATCGTGCTGACATCCGACCGGCATCCCCGATTGCTCTCGAAACTGAGCGACGAACTGGTCACGCGGTTTCTTTCGGGACTGGTCTGCCGCATCGAGCCGCCCGACCTCGAAACCCGCAAGCACATCGTCGAGCGGAAAGCGGCCCACATGAAAGGCGGTGTCTCGGCCGAGGCACTGACGTTCGTCGCTGGACGGTTCAAAAACAACGTCCGCGAAGTTTTGGGTGCGCTGAACTGCCTCGAAACGTATCACCACATGACACAAAAACGCATCGGTCTCTCGGCTGCACGCAATATCCTGGCCGACCTGGAACGCGACTGCATCCGCATCGTTCGCATCAGCGACGTCGAAGAGGCCGTGTGCACCTTATTCGGGCTGGAAGCGAAGGACCTGAAGTCGTCTCGTCGACACCGTTCCGTGAGCCAGCCCCGCATGTTGGCCATGTTTCTGGCCCGCAAACACACCCAAGCCGCTTACAGCGAAATCGGCCACTACTTCGGCGGACGCAATCACAGCACGGTCATATCGGCCGAGAAAAAGGTGAAACACTGGCTCAACACCCAGACCCTTGTCAAGGTGGCCTCGCAGACCTGGCCTGTCGCCGACATCCTCGAATCGCTGGAACAGCAACTCGACGCCGGGTAGCAATCGCATTGCGTCACCAAGGGCTACCGTTGTTGATACGGCTGGCCGTACTGCGGCTGACTGTACTGCGGCTGGCCGTACTGCGGCTGATTGAACTGCGGCTGATTGAACTGCGGCTGATTGAACTGTGGTCGGTTGAACTGTGGTTGGTACTGCTGCGGCTGGCTGTACTGTAGCTGATTGTACTGCGGCGTCGGCAACGCAGCTCTTGTGTCGCCGCTGAGTGCAGTCAGCCCGGCCGATGGTGTTGCACGCGACCCGTTCGACGCCGGAGTGATCGCCGGCGCCAGCCCGGGCCAGGCTGCCTGATACCCCGGCGTCTGGCGAGCAAAACGATTCGTCAGTGCCGATGGCGACTCCTGCCGCCTCGGCACAGCCGGCGCCCCGTAGGCGGTCGAAGGAGTGCGGCCTGCTTGTTGCACCGACGAAGGAGTCGCGCCGTACTGCCTCACTGGAAGCCTCGAGGTGGGCCAACCCGAGGCGACGTTTGCCGGCGATGCAAACTGCGAACCATTTCTCTGTGATTCGGTTTCCGGTTGTGCCGCCCCCGGGACCGGTCGCGGCGAGCCTGCCTGGCTGTTGACGATCGGAAACATCCGGCTCGGTCCCGCATTCATTCCTAGATAGGCGGCCGCGCGCCGAGAACTGGCAGACTGTGCTCCGGCGGGCTGTGTGCCGAAAGAAGTGTTGCCCGGGACCGTACCGATTGGGGCCGGATCATATTGACCCGTTTGAAGCGATTCGCGCGACGAGTGCAGGTCGTTGCCCTTCGGGGCGAAGGGCCAGGGTTGAATCGTGGAATCGGAATTCTCGAACCCTGTGGGCGTGATCCGCGGTGCGCCGGCGCTGGTGGCCGGTTGCGTCGGCAGTTCCTGGACCGGCCAGTTCTGGTCGGACAGAGCTGTTCCCTCCGGAAGCGCGCGTCGATACGGGCTGCTTGTCTGGTAGGAGCTGGCTGTCGCACTGGCGTCAAGACTGCCGAACGCATTGCTGCTTGGCGAGTTGGGGTTTCCTGGAAAAGCTGCGTATGGAACTGCCCCAGACGAGCCGCCCGCGGGTTGTTGATTGCGTGCGGCGACACCGCGCATTCGTTCCTGTTCCATCCGCTCTTTCAGGCCGCGAGTGATGTCGTTCGGCGCCCCCTGGATGTTACGCCGGGCGCTCTGAGGTCCCGGAGGAGAACTGGGTGTGTTCGAGGCGGCGTACGGCCAGGGTTCGGGTGTGCCGCGATTCGGCGGCGGCGCCTCGAAGGACCGGTCTGGGCCGGAAAATGGCGACCGCAGTGCGGCCAGCGCAGATGGTTGAGCCGCCGAGTGGTCTGCCGGCGGGCGACCGTTCGGGAAGAGCTGCGCAATTTTTGCCTGGGCGTCGGTCTCGCTTGCTCCGCGGCGGAACATTTCCAGCGCCCGATCGTAATCTCCCTGTTGAGCATACAGGTAGCCCAACCGATCCAACGCCTTGCGGTGAGTCCGGTCGAACGCCAACGCCTCGGAGAGGACCGTTTCGGCGTCGTGGTATTTGCGCTGTTGGATGTACGACCACCCCAGATCGCTCAGCAGGGTCGGATCAGTTGGATTTCCCTTCAACGCTATCCGATAGTGGTATTCGGCCACCCCAAAGTCCTGCTGCATGTCGGCAATGATGGCCAGCCGGTGATGCGCCGTCGGATGGTCCGGCTCTCTTTTCAGCACCTCACGGTAATAATCCTTCGCCTTGTCGAGTCGATGTTCCCTGAACTCGCGGTCTCCGCGGGTCAGGTTGTCATTGATCCACTTGGAATCGGTCCGGCCGACACCGGCTCTGCCGTGCTCGACGAGTTCCACGCCCGATTCGGAACCGGCTGTGTTGCCGGCCGAAAACGTGACCTGACCCACTTGGTCGGCGGTCCTCACCCTCCCGGCCGCCTGATTTGAAGAGCCGTTTTTTCCAGTGATTTCTGGGATCTTCGCATTGCTGAATTTCGACTTCTTGCTGAGAGCCGAACCCCATTGTGGTGACTGGCAGCCGACCAGCATCAGCCAACCGACGAGGATCGAGCGAAACAAGCATCTGTTCATCGATCATCTACTTTCTAGACCCAACGGTGGGAAACGGGTGGAGAGTGACCCGTTATTGAACGTTGTTGCAGTAAGTCTGCGAGTGGAAACGAATTGGACAATGATGTGGCGGGCGGAAATATAGGGTTTCTATTTATTCATGTCGAGACGAGATTGCCCCGAGCCGGTAGCGATCCGCAACGGGTTGTCGGCAAACGACTTCCGTTCTTGGACGTCCTCGAACGTGCCGAGGACGAAGGAGCCGGGCATTGCCTGTACGTCGTCGGCGCCCTGCGGCTGAGCTGATTCCGGGGTGATGAGAATCAACAGTTCCGCCTCGTCCTGGCTCGCCTTCCGGAGAGAAGGCCGGCGGGACGCCCGCCGGAGAGGAACTCCCTTTCTCTCGGCAACCGGAATCTCGCCCAGAAACGGAATGCGGGGCCCTGCGTTGGGCGCGGGACGAGCCGGCAGCCCGGCAATCGCGATCGTCTGTCCCTGCTGTAACTCGACGGTCCTCTGGAAGCGACGAGCATCGGATGCCGGAACACCCGCGACGACAGTATCTCGATTCCATTGGCTGAACACGGGAACGATCCGCATCCGAAAGCGAGCACCCGCGATGACGGTCGGTGTGACGATCAGCGAAGTCCCGAAACCACGGAAGGTGGTCGTGGTTGGCTGTGTACCGCCCAGACCGGCGAAGGTCGCCACGGCAAACTCGCCGCCAGAGAGAAAGCCGGCGGGATGCCCGCTGGTGACCCTCAGCGTCTGATCGGTGAGAATCTTGGCTGCGCCGCTTGAATTCAACCAATTCATCAGGAAGCGGATTTCTCCGTTCTCGAAGATGCCCACCGGCGTCGCGGGAAGCTCACCGTCTCCTGTCGCGGGCACCTGTGGGCGGTCGTTGATGAGAGACTCGAAGTCGACGCCCAGGCGACGCAATTGCGACCGATTCACCTCGGCAATCTGCACGCGGAGCATTAACCGAAGCTCGCTGGGGACTTCGAGCATGTTCACGATACCTTCGGGATGGACGATTTCGCCCCGGACGACCGACAGAATCTGGGCCGCCTCCAGCGCGTCGTGCGCCCGTCCCTTGACGACGATCTTGCTCGACAACGGAACCAGATACACTTTGCTGTCCGGAAACAACAGTCCCAGCCTCTGTTCGAGCTTTCTGGAATCGATCGGTTCAGGCGCCTCGCTCCGTGGATCGCGGACGACCCGCACCAGAGAGGTCAGTGGATCGGGATTGTTCTCGAGCCAGAGCGTCAGCGTCGTCACACCAAGATCAAGCCCGACGATCGCGATTTCGTTGGGGCTGTACCGCACGACTTCGATCACCGACGAATCGGCAATCACCGTCCGCGAGATATCGCTGCCAGCCACCATCAAATGGCTGCGATGCTGGACAACAACCATTTCTTCCTCGAGGCGCTCCTTCGACACACGTGTTGCAGACGGCGTTTGCGCCCACAACAGTTGCGTCCAGCCGCCACAGACGACCGTCAGCACCGCCAGGCATCCCCACGTTGAGAAACAGGGCCGCTTCCACGCCTCGCCCTGGCGCGTGTGCTGGTTGATGCCGGCTCTGTCCATCCGCAGCGGCTCCCGTGGTGCGACGTCTTCGGGCGAGACAAGCGACACTCTCGCCTCGCGCAAACTCACCGACGTGTTGGCCCGCGACTCGATAAGCTCGGAGTAGCCGGAACGACCCCGCCCACTGTTCCGGCCCTATAAGATGTATCGGTTATTCCGATCGCGCAGATTGAGCAAAATCAACCAAATTTGCGGATTCCTGCACCAGCGAATTCAGCCTTGAATGGTGCAACTCTGAAACGTACAATGACTTACGAATTCGGCGTCGCCCCCGTCGTTTCGTCTTAGTGTGGCCAGAGCGGGGTTTCACCGACATCTGTTGTATAAATACAAGTTATCCCGCAGCTGTCCTGCCTCCCCTGAAATTGGAACGACCGGTCGGTTGGGTTAGCATCAACTC
>CAZGYE010000051.1:0-23160 GCA_964530165.1 uncultured Planctomycetaceae bacterium | reverse complement strand
CGATCCGTTCGTGTTGACAGCCGAAAAGTCGAAGCGGAACTTCAAAGCTCCCCATCTGCTGCCGCCCTTCGACGTTGCCAACGAGCCGAGGAAAGTCCGCGAACGGTACGGCATGAATCGGTTCGGGCAGTGCTGCCTGATGGCTCGCCGGCTGATTGAAGCGGGCGTCCGTTTTGTCACCGTCAACACGTTTCTGACGGTCTTCAACGAAATCACGTGGGACATTCACGGCACCAAACCGTTTACGTCCTTCGAAGACATGAAGAACGTCGTCGCTCCGATGTACGACAAAGCGTACACGGCTTTGCTGGAAGACTTGGACCAGCGGGGTCTGTTGGGCGACACCCTGGTCTGTAATCTGGCGGAGTTCGGGCGGACGCCGCAGATCAATCCGGCTGGCGGCCGCGATCACTGGCCGCAGTGCTGGTCGGTCTACTTTGCCGGTGGTGGCGTGAAGGGAGGGCAAGTCATCGGCCGCAGCGATCCAAGCGGCGGCTACCCGGTCGAGCGGCCCGTGACCCCCGCCGAAGTGGTCGCCACGATCTACCACAGTCTGGGGCTCGACCTGGACACCCACGTGCCAGGACCGGCGGGACAGCCGTATCCGTTGGTTGATAGCGGGACGAAACCGATCTTCGAGCTGTTCTAAGTTCCTCATGAAGGCAAACGACGACCAGGACCAGTCCGCCGGCGGGACCGATCCTTCCGCGCAGCGGCAAACCGCCACCGGCACAAACGGGGCCGGCAAATCGCCGCACCACTGGCCGCGAATCGCGATCGTGCTTGTCGTCGTGATTGCCGCGCTGGTGATCTGGAACGAGGTGCTGAAGTACCGCTTCACCGCCAAACGCTGGGGGGTCGTCGAGCCGGGTCGCATCTATCGCAGCGGCCAGATCTCGAAGTGGATGATCGAGAAAACACTCGCCCGGCATCAGATCGGCGTAATTGTCGATCTCACGGCTCTCAATCCAAACGACGAACACCAGCGGGCAGAACTGGCCGCTGCTGAGAAGCTTGGTGTCAAGCACATCCGCCTGCCGCTGCGCGGCGACGGAACGGGCCAAATCCACCGTTACGCCCAAGCCGTCAAACTTCTCGTCGACTGCAAACAAGCAGGCACGCCGGTTCTTGTCCATTGCGCCGCCGGCGCCGACCGCACCGGCGGTGTCGTGTTCGCGTACCGTGTTCTCGTCGAGAATCAGCCGCCGGAGACCGCCTGTAGGGAAATGCGCCGCTACGGCTGGCGACCGGGTGAGAAGAACCTGCTACCCAACTATCTCAACACCCACATGGCCGAGCTGGCCCAACTGCTGGTCGAAAACGGCGTCCTCGACCGTCTCCCGGATGAACTACCGGAACTGGTCCCGTAGTCGGCATCTGCGTGGGGCAGGCTTTCCAGCCTGCCAGCCGGAATACAGCAGGCTGGAAAGCCTGCTCCACGTTGGCTGGAAAGCCTGCTCCACGTTGGCTGGAAACCGACAGCTACCGGCTACTTCTCCCGCAGCCAGTCGGCGATCCAAAGTTGACTTGTCGCGTCCTTGCCGCGGGTCGACGTCCACATCAATTTCTTGCCGTCGGGGCTGAAGACCGGCAGGATGTCGGTTGACTGCTGGTAAGTCACCTGCCCGACCTTCCCGCCCTTGAAGGTCGTCTGGTTGTATTGGATTTCCATCGTGAACAGGTTGAACTTCGCCCGCGGACTGTGGGGACCTCGCGAGTAGTCGGCACGCGTCCACACAATGTATTTCCCGCTCGGATGGAAGTACGGAGCCCAGTTGACCGTGTCGAGGTTTGTCGTGAGCTGCACTTCGTGTTTGCCGTCAGCCGAGACCGCAAACAGTTGCAGCATGTGCTCCTTGTGACGATCGCTGCGGAAGATGACCCATTTGTCGTCCGGCGAGAAGAACGGGCCGCCGTCGTAGCCGTCGACGTTCGTTAGCTGCCGGACGTTCGACCCGTCGGCGTCCATGATGAATAGGTCCGGATCGCCGTCGCGGGTGGAGGTGAACACGATCTGCTTGCCGTCCGACGAGTAACTCCCCTCGGCATCGTAGCCGGGCGCATCGGTGAGCCGTTTCAGACCGGTGCCGTCAAAATCGCAGACGTAAATGTCCATGTACGGATCGAAGGCCCACCGGTAGCGGCGGCGTCCCCCTTTGGCCGCTTCTTCACGGGCCTTGCGTTCGGTCACGTCCAGATGCGGATCGGCGTGGCTGGAGGCGAACAGGACCCGCTTGCCGTCGACGGTGAAATAGCTACAGGTTGTGCGGCCCCGGCCCGGACTAATCCGCCGCGGAACCTTTTCGTCTTCGTCCAGCTTCTGCACGTAAATCTGATAGAACGGATAACCGATGGGGTACGCCTGGTAGACGATCCACGTGCCATCCGGCGAGAAATACCCCTCACCGGCCCGCGGCAGCCCGAACGTCACTTGGTGAATATTGCCCAGGTGTTTGGCTTCGCTCTGCTCCGCCGCCGGCTCCGCGGCAAAAGCCGCTGATACGCAGAGAACGAGCGAATAACCGATGACTGTGCGACTCATGGTAAACCTCTTCTTACTTCCTCTCATTCCCTCGGTCCTCGTTCCCAAGCTCCGCGGGATTTTGCATGAATTAACAGAATGCGTTGACGACAAACCATTGCGCCCGAATGATTCATAGGTTGTCGTCGTGGTACCCAAACCGACAACTCGTTGTCGCATTCCACGGGTTTCACGGCACATCCAGCGACGACAAGTCGTCGGTTTGGGTTTCTATGAAGAATCTGGGTTAGCCGCCGGGCTTGCCCGGCGCACAGCCCGATTATAGGAAGATGAGGTCCCGGCCGCGAGATTCCTGGGTGGGTGCAAATCGCAGAAAAGTGCAATCGACGCCTCGAACCAATGTCTCGGAAAAACAACCGTGCCCCGCCCGCCCCTGCGTTTAGTTCCATGGAACCGGTCCCGATCAATCGAATCTGGTTCCCGGGAGCGATTGTCAGCGCCGCTGTCGCCAATCAGTTGGTCATTCCCGCCGCCGCCGGCTAATGAGTCGGCGCCGCTACCCCCATCGAGAGAAACTCCGAGTACGGTTTCGTCGGTCGCGTCCAGCGTATCGTTGCCCGCGTTGCCGTCAAGGTGGTCACCGCCACTCTTACCAACAATAGAGTCGGCGCCCGATCCCCCGTAAAGCGAGTCCGGTCGACTACTTCCTTTGAGAGTCGTGTCCCCGGAGAAATCTCTTGCGTCGAGAGTGCTCCCAGCGCCGACCTTCAGGTACGCCCGTTCGATTCCATTGAGCGTATCAGTCCCGCGGCCGGTCAGACTAGTGTCTCCCAGATCGAGGGTCTGGTCTTACAGCGCGGTCTCTTCCAAGAGATCGTCGCCGGCACCACCAACGATGCTATCATCGCCCTCGGCACCTTGCGTCGAATCACCTGCCAGAGTGTCGTTTCTAGCTCCACCCTGTAGCGTATCATCCCCTTTGCCACCGACTAGCGAGTCGGCTTGTGACGTGCCGGTCAGGTTGTCGTTGCCGGTGGTCAGGCAGTATTGACCAGCCGCCGATCGTCGTCCGTAATGACCGGCCAGTTCTTGGAGTCGCTTCGTTCGAGCACTGGCGTTCCACCGCTAATGGCCAGTTTCTCTGGCATGTTTTCCTCCTACGTGAGCATGACTGCTTTGCGTAAACGCTGCCCCCGGCTGCGATTGCGGACATCACTGGAAACCAGCTCCCCGCCGGGCAGCAGGACATTCCCGTTCTTGACAATTGATGAGCCATCCAGCTCGTTCACGCGTCTCCCCGCTTCAGCAGGGTCGGTCACTTTTTCACAATCGCGCAGTGTGGCGCGCCCAGACTACAGGGATGGACGTGGCGCAGGTTGTGACCACGCCCTTCCTTGCGTCAGAGCGTGCCACCCGGGACCGATGCTTTGGCGTCGAGAACGCCAACCTCTCTCAATCTGGTTGCTTCGCCGCCAGTTCCTTTCGCTTCTGCTCGAAGCCGATGGCAGCCTTCCAGTGAGCGACTTCTTGCTCGGTCTGGCGGAGAACGGCAGCGGCGGTATCAGAGGCTTTCTTTGCTGCAGCGGCTTTCTCGGTGGCAAGCTTGACTGCCGCGGTCAAGGTCGTCACGCGGCTTTGAGCGGTCTTCAAAGCCGTCACCGTGTCCTGATTCTGAGTTTGCTGCTGCAGTGTGTTGACAGCCTGATTGGCAGCCGTTAGATCGGCGTTGACCTTGTTGAGGGCGGACTGTGCTGACTGAGCGGCACCGGCCAACTTGTGATGTTCCGCGCGGCGCGCGGCGAGAGTCTTCTCTGCGGCACTCAGCCGATCGGCCAGCAACGCCGGATTGGGCGACAGCTCACCGAGACGTTTGCCGTCGTTGGCATCCCAGACGCGAATGGCGCCGGTCCAGTCGCCGGCGATCACGCGGCCCGTTTCATCGCAGAACGTGACCTCGAGTGCCAAATCAGCAAACGCTTCGAACGCGCGGAGCTGCTTGCCGTTCTGGTCCCACAGCTTGGTGAGGCGGTCGCGTCCGCAAGAGACGAGCCGACCATCGCGAGTGAACTCGACCGAGGCGGCGCCGCCCCCGTGGGCGCCCCAATTCTTGACCTGCCGGCCGTTTTCCATCTCCCACAGCTTGATTGTGCCGTCTTCGCTGGCGGAAGCCAGTATGTTCGAGTCGGAACGCCAAGAAAGGCCGGAGATCAAGCCACGGTGCCCGGCCAGCGCCAGGTACTCACGGCCCGTGTGCGCCTCCCAGACGTAGACTCCGCCGTTGCGATCGCCGGTGGCCAGCAGTACGCCATCAGGACTGAACTCGACCGACGTGACCCAGTCGGTGTGCTTGCGCAAGTCATAGAGCAGCTTGCCATCCCCAGTGGAGTAGACTCGCACGACGCGCTGCGGACCACCCAGGGCAATCAGCGTTTGATCGGCGTTGATGTCGGCGCCGAGGACGGCATCCAATTCGTCGCCCGCTTCGATGACCCTTTCGCCGGTCTTCACGTCCCAGACGACCACCTTACCCAGATAGGAGCCTCTTCCACCGCCGGCGAGCAGCAGGCTGCCGTTGCGGCTGAACTTCAAGACGTACGGCACACCCTCAGGGAACGGCAGCACGCCCAGCAAGTCGAGCGTTTGAGCCTGGTACAGAAGCACCTGTTTCTGTCCGCCGAGGGCCACCAGCGGCGCCCACGGACTGGTCGCCAGCGAGGAAATCGCAGTCGTCAGTCGCGTGTGAACGACCGGTTCGAGACTCAATCGCTCCGGCATCGGCGGCGGACCGGCCGGTTTGCCGCTCGGTGCGGACTTCAGCTCGAAGTTGAACTTGGGCTGATTGCTTGCAGTCACTTTGCTGCCGCGATTCTCCAACGCGCCGCCGTTGATCCAGGCCGCGATGACCGCCAACATCTCCGCAGACAGCTTGTCCTGTTTGGGTGGCATGAACGGCTCGGCATCGTGGCTGATGAGATCGAAAAGGTAGCTGTCGGTGGAACTGCCCGGTTCGATCACTTCACCCGAACCGCCGCCCTCCATCAGGTTGGTGTAGTTCGTCATGTCGAGGTCGCCGGACTTCTTGTCGGGGTTGTGACACGCGAAACACTTCGCCCGAAGGATGGGCTTGACGTGCTCGGCATAGGTGGTCTTCTGGGCCGGCGTCTTCGCATCAGCCTTTTTCTCGTCGGCCCGAAGACCGGCAGGCAAACCGAGGGTGACGCCAAACGCTAGAGCCAAAACCGAAGCCCAACAAACCAATTCCAGGCGACGTTGCATCTCAATTCTCCTGTGTTCGAAGCTGTCAGCAATCAGCGATCAGCGTTCAATTGAAGCAAAACAGATCGAGCTGATCGCTCAAAGCGGACCGCTGACCGCTGACTGCTCTTTCAGTGATTGAACAGAAACTCCCTGGAGTTCAACAGTGCCCAGAAGACGTCTTCCAGTACTTTCGCCTGATCTTTCTCGGCGGCCAGAACCTGGTTCAAAGCCGACATCTCTCCGGCAGTCGGCTTGCGCGAGAAACAGCGGACGTACAACTCTTCGACGATCTCTTGCGGCGATTGACCCTCTTTCAGCCGGCGCTGGATGAGTTTTCCTTGCTGAATCTTTTGGTTCACCGTGTCCCCGTTGAGCAGATGCAGGGCCTGCGAGAGGTTCGGCTCCATCTTGACCTCGCAGGCACAAACCGTCTCGCGCTTGGCGCGACCGAAGGTCGTCAGAAAATATGTACTGGTGTTGCCGTCGGCGATCTGCACGGCCCGCGCGCCCAGCGGAAGGCCGCGGAACTTGTTCTGCGTGTCGGTCACCTGGCTGATACAGTCGAGCAGCACCTCGGCCCGCACTCGTCTGAGAGCGCCGTGGGCGAAATTGTGGTCGTCGCTTTCGTTTGTTTCGTTCCTCTTCGTCGAGAGTTGATAGGTGCGCGAAGTGCAGATGTCGCGGACCAGCTTCTTGAAATCGTACTTGTAGCCGGTGAACCGTCTGGCCAGCTCGTCGAGCAACTCCGGATTGACCGGTGGGTTGCTGACGCGGACGTCGTCCACATTGTGGATGATGCCGCGGCCGAGAAAGTGCGCCCAAACAATGTTCGCCAGATTGCGGGCGAAATACGGATTGTCGTCCGAGGCCAGCCACTCGGCCATAACGACGCGGCGATCCTTGCCTTTCACGTCGGGCGCGTCGCCGCCGAGAAACTTCGGCTGCATGACCCGGTTGCCCACGGGATGCCGAATCTCACCGCTGCCACGGTTGTAGACGATGGTTTCCCGCGGGTCCTCGCCCCGCTTGCGGCCGACTTGCGAGAAGAAGGCGGCGAAGCCGTAGTAGTCGTCCATCGTCCAGCGGTCGAACGGATGGTTGTGGCATTGGGTGCACTGGATGCGCATTCCCATGAAGACCTGCGCGACGTTCTCGGCCACCTTGAGCGTGTTGGTCTCGTTTTGATAGTAGTTCGTCGCCGGGCTGGAGAAGGTGCCGCCCCGCGACGAGAGCAGCTCCTGAACCATCACGTTCATGGGGACGTTGTTGGCGATCTTGTTTTGCAGCCAGTTGTAGTACAAGAGCGTCGACTTGTAACTGACCTGCCGCGTGGTGCGGATCTGCAAGAGTTCCGCCCACTTCATGACCCACATCTCGACAAACTCCTTGCGATTCAAGAGCTCGTCGACGAGCTTCTCACGTTTCTGCGGGTTTTTCTCCTGCAGGAAGCGTTGGTACTCTTCGGCCGTCGGCAACACGCCGGCAATATCCAAGTACGCGCGGCGGAGGAACTCCTCGTCGGTGCACAAATCGGACGGGAGGATTCGCAATTTCTTCAGTTTGTTGTGAACGAGCGTGTCGATATAGTTGTTCTCGGGAATGTCGGGCCATTTGAATTCGAGCGATTTGGGCAGCACGATGAAATGTGACCCGACCGTGTGCGTCTCGAAGCGAGCCATGATGAACGCTTCACCCCGCTTGGCCGCCTCGACGACGCCCTCCTGCGAGACGGCTGCCGAGTTGTCGTTGCCCGACATGAAACGGGCCAAGCCGGTCACGTCCCGATTCGTACCGTCGGAGTATTGCGCCCGGACAGTCAACTGCTGCTTCGCTCCTTCACCGTCGAGAACTGCACCGTGCGGATACAGTTCGACGGAGACGACCTTGGGAACTTTGCCTTGATCAGCGGGAGCACCGGCCTCCAGCCATCTGAGCAGCGTGGCGTAGCGTTCGCTGTCTTCGCCGAACTGTTTGCCGCCGGTGTGCGTGACTTTTCCAGTCGTTTTTTCCATCAGCAGGCTTTCGCGCGGCAGGGCCAGGTTGATTCGCCGGCCGCTGAGCTCGCGGGTCAAACGGTAGTAATCGCCGTCCGGATCGAAGCCGAACAGCGACAGACGGAAACCGTCCTTCCCGCGGGCCGCCCCGTGACAACTGCCCATGTTGCAGCCCGACTTCATGAACACCGGCATCACGTCCAGCTTGAAGCTGATAAGCCGATCGGTCTTGGCCTTTTTCACCTCCACGGGAACATGGACCGTCAAGCCGGCGTATTCGACCTTCAACTCAGTCTTCCCATCGGCGGCCGGGCGCAGCACGTTCTTCTCCAACCGAACCAGCGACCCGTTGGCTAGCGTCAACTTCGATTTTCCGGTCACGTCCTCCGTCAGCCCGTCAGCGAAGACGGCCTGGACAACCAGCGATTGCCGGTCACGGCTCGTCGTCAGTTGCACGTCCGGCGGAAACACGTGAATGGCCGCCGGTTTGGTTTCCGCAGAGTGTGCCGTGCCGGTCAGAACAGCCGCCAGCATCAACACGAGAGCATTCCGAATTTGCAGTCGTTCAACACACATGGTTCGGTGTCCTTGTGAAAGATCCCGGTCTCGTTTTCAGTGACAGCATTTGACAACAGGAATGGCGAGCGGCCGACGTAAGCCGGCTGTTTCAGTTACCAGAGGGCTCACGCCCCCCGCTCGCCGGCGTTCTAATAGTCACTTCGATCTCTCCGCCGCCTTTTCGGCTTTGGTCCGTTTCTTCGCCTCGAGTCGGAGCTTCTCCAATCGTGTGAGCCGCTTCACGACCGGTTTCTTGGTGGACGCGGTTTTGGCGACCGCTTTGGGTTTTCCTTTGGCGGCCGGTTTCGTCGGTGAGGGGAGCGGTTTGTCGATCCGCAACTCAGAGGCGCCGACTCGACTGTGCACGATCGGCTCGCCGTTCTGGGTGATCACGACCTGGCAAAAGACGTTGCGGTGCCGGCCGGCGGGACTCGACTTGTCGGTGGTCACCTTGAAGGTCAGCTCTTTCATGTCCTTGGTGAGCTCCAGTTCCGGCGCGACGACTTTGTGCGGCAGTCCGACCAAACGCACTTTTGCGGCCCCCTGGAACGGCCGATCGTGCTGCACCTTGCAGTACATTTCGGTTTCCTGACCCTGTTCGACGGCCGCACGTTCGATGGTGAACTGCACGTACGGCGCTGCGATTTCCAGATTGGCCAACTGCGATGAGACCCACGCCGTCCCGTTCACGTTGGAAGAGCCGATCGCGTAGATTTTCCATTTCTTGATCTGCGCGCCTGCGTTGGCGTTAATCGGATACAAGACTTCGTTCTTGCCCTTGGGGATATTCACCGAACTGGCCGCACCGACGCCGGGCGGACGGAACGGCAACTGCACGTTGATCGGCTCGTCGAACCCTTCTGTGCGGTGAGCGACGATCTTCAACTGCATGGAACCGTTACGGACCAGCGGCACCTTCGGCTCGACAATCTCCAGGCGGAAGGGCACTTCGTCGATGACCGCGACGGCCAACTTCTGGACGTCACGTCTCCAATAGATCGATTGCCCCGGAGCACCGCGGATCAAGTCTGCCGTGTTGTGGAAGCTGCCGACGATGCCCGTCTTCGGATCGGCGTGCCGGCCGGTGAAATCGATCAGCTTGCCAGCCACGGGAGCGTCGGCGGCCGCCTCGAAGACGACCGGCATCACGTTCAGATTGGCCGCCATCGGCTCGGCGATCATCTTGATACCTGTCGGCAAATCTTTGGGATCAAGAACGATTTCGCCGCCGAAGTTGGCTCGGCTGGCGGAGATCAGCGTCGCAAACCGGTTGCCGCGCGGAACGAAGATCGTCTGCCGACTCTGCGAGTAACGGGCAACTCGCGGAATGCCCAGCGTTAATTTTGGCTTGACCGGCTGGAACTCGATGCGGTAGACGAAATCTTTCCCACCGCGGCCCAAGTGATCGGTGACGCGGACGACGTACTCGCCGTCGGCGGGAACACGGAAACGGAAATAGCTATCCGGACCGCGCGAGTCGTCGTTCCCCGCGATGCTCCGGCCGTCGGCGTAATACAGGTTCATCACCGGATCGAGCGGCGAACGCACCCGGCGGGCATAGCACTCGACATCGAAGCTCTGCCCCTTCTTGGCTGGGAACTTGAAGCAGTCGACGTCGCCCGGCTTTTCGATGATGCCATTCAGCGCCAGCGGCAACTGTGCGGGTGTGGCTTGGGCGACGTCGTTGTTCGGCTCTTTTTCCAGGGCGTTGCCGTGCTCGAACAAACGGAACGGGTTCGGCGACGGGGCAATCGCATTGCCGCTGCCGGGCACCAGACCGAAGTCGGAAGCCGGCTCTGCGGGCAGCTTGACGCGCTGCTTGAACTCGCCAGCCGGATCGCCGATGAAGGTGACTTCCATCTCTTCACCCAGCTTCCCGCCGGCGGGATAGACGGCTGTAGGCCGCGGGAATGTGCCCACGTGCAGCCGATAACGGCAAGCGCTGCTGCCGCCGTAGGCGCTTTCGCGAACCTGGATGACGTATTTCCCATCTTGCGGGGCGACAATCGACACCACGGCGTCCTGCCTGAGCAGCGGCGAATCGTCGGCGGCCGTCAGCTCGAACCGTTTGCTGTCGAGAATGGCCAGATATGGATCGAACAGCGTCGTCCCCAACCGCATCCCTTCGACTTCGGCCGAGATGCGTTGTCCTTTCTTGGCTTCGACGACGTAGTAGTCCACGTCCTCGTTCTGCACGACGCCAGTGACGGTGACGTTCAACGAGACCGGCTGCGGACTGTCGAACGCGCTGTTTGGCTCTTTCTCGGCGACGTTTGCGAACGGACCGACGTAGAACGTGCGATAATCGGAAATCCCGCTCTTGGTGCGCACCTGAGCCACGTGTTCACCGAGCCGGCAGTCCGGCGCGACTTGGACCGTCACCTTGACCTGGTTGGCCCCATTCGGCTCGATTTTCTTGACGGTGAAGCCGGCGTCATAGAACAGAATCTCCTGGGCGTCGGCCAGTCTCGCCCCGCTGAAGGTCAGCACGGTTTCCGCCCCGCGCTGACAGCCCCGCGGCACAATGATGCTCAACGAGGGGGAAGAGGCGAATGCTGCTTGAGAGTGAAACGTGCAAGCCAGGGCAATCGTTGACAGGAAGAAAACTCGTGTTCGCATGAAGAGCACCTTCCAGGTTTGGGGGATTGTTTACACCAGCAATTCTTTGCGGACTTTGCCGTTCTTGACGATCTCGATCGGGCGGTCGCCGGGAGCCATCAACTCTTTGTCCGCGACGATGCCGATGCACTTGTAGATTGTCGTGGCCCAGTCCGCGACGGACAGCGCGTTGTCCTCCGGTTCGCTGGCGGTCGCGTTCGACGAACCATAAACGATGCCGCCTTTCACACCGCCGCCGGCCAGCACGACGCTGAAGACCTTCGGCCAGTGGTCGCGGCCCGCGTTCCCGTTGATTTTCGGCGTCCGGCCGAACTCGGAGGCAATGCAGACCAACGTCGACTTGAGCAGTCCGCGGCGATCCAGGTCGCGAATCAGCGTCGCAAAGCCTTGATCGAACGCCGGCGCCTGGCTGTGAATGCCGCCGGCAATGTTCCCATGCATATCCCAGCCGCCGTAGGTCAGCGTGACGAACCGAGCACCCCCCTCGACCAACCGGCGAGCCAGCAGCATGCGGGCCCCGGCCGTGTTGCGGCCGTATTCGTCGCGAATCTTGGCCGGCTCGGCACTGATGTTGAACGCTTCGCGAGCATCCTTTGAGCTGACCAGACCATAAGCCCGCTGGTAGAACGAATCGACGGCATCCAGCGAGTCCGATTTCTCTTTGGAGACGAAGTGATCGTTGACCGCATCCAAAATCCGACGTCTTCGTGTAAAGCGGTTGTCGTCCACTCCACCCGGCAGATTCAGGTCCTTGACGGTGAAATTGCCGCTGGCCGGATCGGAACCGAGGCTGAACGGAGCATACGACGAGCTCAAGTACCCGGTGGCGGCAAACTGGTTCGGCTGGCCCGGAATGCAGACGTAAGGCGGCAGACTCTTCCGCGGGCCGAACTCATGAGCCACGATGCTGCCCATGCTGGGGTACTTGATGACCGGGCTGGGACGGTAGCCGGTGAACATGTTGTGCGTTCCCCGCGCATGCGCCGCTTCGCCGTGCGTCATGGAGCGGCAGATCGCGATCTTGTCGGTCACCTGAGCGGTCTGTTTGAGCATCTCATTGATGAACACACCGTCGACGTTCGTGGCGATCGACTTCATGGGGCCGCGGTACTCGATGGGGGCGTGCGGCTTGGGGTCCCATGTCTCCTGGTGGGCCGCCCCACCCGGCAGATAAATGAAGATGACCGACTTCGCGGTCCCTTCCTCACTGGCATACTGTTTGATGTCAGCCTGGGCCTTCTGAAGGCGAAAATAATCGCCCAATGTCAATCCGATGCCGCCGGCAAATCCCACGTGCAAAAATTGACGGCGCGCCATTTTGTTACGCATCGCAGCACTCCTTTCTTCGGTTTTCGTGTTGGAAATGGTCCGTTTGCTGCTCTTTCGTACGGCTTGTCAACAAACTACGGGCAGTTTCAATTCAGGTGGGTCGGTGCGGGTGACGACGCGGCCGTCGGTCCCGACAACCGAACTAATCAGCACACTCTGGTAACATTATATCTCACATATTTTCATATCAAAACAATTCGATGTTAAAAAGTCAAGTGACTTCAGCAAAAAAAACAACAATTCGTATTCCGCTGGTCCGCCTCACACCGACGCCATGCCCCCACAACATGGGGTGTTTACACGTTCATGTTATCTTCTGATGTTTCGTGGACCGAGAATGCCCGCGTACACCTCGTGAAGGTCGTCGAGCACGACGAGAGGATTCTCCCGGCGAGTCCTCTCAGCGTGGAGGCTGACTCAGCAGGTCGTCGATTTCGTCGTTGCTCACGAAGTTCATGACCAGCGGCTGCGAACGATCGTCCTGAGACTGCTGCCAGGTGACAAACACGCCGTCGCGGCTTCGCAGAACGTCGACATACCGGCTGCAACCGGTTCCCCAGGGGCTGACGAACAAAGGGTGATTCTTCGAAAGTCGATCGATCCGTCTGAGATCGCCGTCGAGGAGATACGCGACGCCGCCAATCTCCTCGCACGAGTAACCTCGGGGACGCCGGACGGCAGACGCATGCTCGTCGAGGTTTCGCACCGATTCTCCCCCGTCGTAAAACAGCAGACTCACACGACCTGCGCAAAACAGACCGCGCTGCGGCACGTCGACGACGGCGGTGCCCCGCGTCATGGCCACGTCCCATGTGAATCCTCGCGGGAAAACGCCGTAATTCACCGGACCGAAAGCCGCGTCTCCCCTACGGCGTATTGCGTAGCCGGTGTTCGAGCTCGTCCAACAAAACGGATGGCTGCAAAACAGCAGGACCAAGTCGCCATCGGGCGTCTCGTAAAGAAACGGATCCTTGAGGTGCAGGTGGCACGGGTCCCGGGATTCGAGAATCGTTTCGATCGGTGCGTCCCGCAGGCCTTCAATAGAGTCGGCCTTGATGTGCTCGATGGTCCACACGCCGGTTCCCGGTTTGAGAAACTGTTCCAGACCCGCGGGATATCCGATGTTGGCTCTCTCGGTGGAAACGAACAGTTCCACGCCGTCATCGGTCCAGTGCAGTGCACTGCCCTCGATGGACAGCACCTCGCGATCGCCGACGTTCAGATCGGACTTCGAGAAGCTCACGACTTTCCGGGAGGAAAGACCCGGTCGCTGAAGCTCAAAGATGGCCAGCTCGAGCCCCCGCCGACCGGCGGCGACGCCGAGCCGTGAGTCGCCCTGGTTTCGGTAGCGGCCAACCAAGTACAAAACTCCGTCGTGCGATTCGATCATGTTGCCGCCACCGAACCAGAAGCCGGAGGCCTGCTGTTGCGGCAAAACAATGACGCGCGCCTTTTCCTGATTGACCATCGCCAGGGCGAGGCAGGTGAGTCTCTTTTCAGCGGCGGTATTGAGCATCGGCATTTCTGGAGCTCATCATCGAGTCGGGGGGCGGCCAGTGTCAGAAAAAGCAGAACGCATTGCACGTTGGATGTCAACGATGTATCGCTCATGCTTCGGGGTAAGCGTCGGCCCGGACCAAACACAGGGGGAGACGTCGTCGATGCACTGTGGCAGTCCTGTTTCCGAAAAGTTGACGCTGTAGCAGGGACCTCCGCTTGACCTGATCGCGATGATCCCCTAAGTTGCCGGTCGCAATCTCCCACCGGTCCTAACGCCGCGGGTGACGGGCAGTTTGAGTCTGTTGGGAAGTGCTTTCCAAAAGAGAAGAAAGGAAACGATGGCCGATTTGATTCCCCCGCACGGCGGACTGACCGAACCTGTTTGCCGTACCGTGCCCACCGAAGAAACCGACAGCTTCAAGGCAGAGGCCGCCGGGCTGCCGAAAGTGCCGGTCTCTGCGGCCGATTTGTCGACCGTGTATCGTTTCGGCGACGGCACGCTCAGCCCGCTCACCGGGCCGATGAACGGCGAAGTCTACAACCGCGTGCTGGACGAGGCGGTCATCGAGAACAACGGCACACTCTACGCTTGGGCGATCCCACTCTCGCTGCCGATTGCTGCGGAACTGGCCGGAACGCTCTCGGCCGGACAGACGGTTGCCCTGACCGGACCCGGCGGCGACGTCGTCGCGACGTTGGACGTCACCGACGTGTTCGAGTGGGACAAGCAGAAGTACCTCGAGAGCGTCTACGGGACCGAACGGACTGACCATCCCGGCGGCGACATGGTACTCACAGGCGATGCCGAGATGACACATCTGTTGGGCGGAGAGATTCGTGTACTGCCCCAGCCGAAGAATCCCCGCTTCGGCAAGTACGTGCTCACGCCGCGGGAGGTGCGGTCGCTGCTGGCCGACAAGGGCTGGGAGGCCGTCGTCGCCTTTCAGACCCGCAATCCGTTGCACCGCGCTCACGAGTACGCGCTGGTGTACGGACTGGAGAAGCTGCTGCGAGACGGCCACAATGCCGGTGCCGTGCTGAATCCGCTCGTCGGCGAAACTAAAGGGGACGACGTCAACGCGGAAATCCGCATGCAGACATACGAACACCTCATCACCGACCGGGTATTGGGCGACGGCGACAGCGATCCCGAATTATGGAAGGCCCGCGGCGAAAGCGTGCCACAGCGCGTGTTGCTGTTGGGGCTGGACATCAAAATGTTCTACGGCGGTCCGAAGGAAGCGGTGATGCACGCCATCTATCGGCAGAACATGGGTTACACGCACATTGTCATCGGCCGCAAGCACGCCGATGCCCCGTATCACGACGGGACGGCCATTTGGGGCGACTTCGACGCGCAGGAAATCTTCAACAACCTCGCCGGCGAGCTGCAAATTAAGCCCGTCAATGTCGGTTTCGCCGCGTTTTACGAATCGCTGGGCCGCGTCGACCTGATGGAGAACCACAGCGACGAGAAGCCGGTCTTCATTTCCGGCAAGCAGGTCCGGGCGACGCTCCAGCAGGGCGAAATGGTCGACTCGCGGATCATGCGCGAGAGCACGTCGAAAATCTTGGCCGCTGCCATGCACGACGACTGAACGAACCGAAGACAATCATTCTGCCACCATCCCAGGGCGCGGCACGCCGCGCCTTTTTTCTTGCGCCGTGAGAGATGTCGACTGGACATCTTCGCTTGACGGTGAAAGAATCGAATAGGGTAATCTTACGATGCGTGACAACTTCAGGAGCCACGTTCGATGGCCATGCTGATCACCGACACCGAGTTGGTCGAACGCCTGAAAGCGGAGCGTAAAGCAGCACGCGCAGACCGTTACGACGAGGTCTGGGATGGAGTGTCTGTCATGGCGCCGCTTCCGACTAACGAGCATCAGGAGTTGGTCGGCAAGTTGACGACCGTCTTGGAGATCGCCGTTGGCTGGCCAGAGTTGGGGAAAGTGTTCCCTGGTGCAAACGTAAGCGATCGCACGGAGGGCTGGGAGCAGAACTTTCGATGTCCGAACGTCGCCGTATTTCTAAACGACACCCGAGCCAAGAATTGTGGCACGCACTGGTACGGCGGGCCCGATTTCGCAATCGAAATCGTCAGCCCGGATGACCGCTCCCGCGAGAAGTTCGATTTCTACGCCGCCGTCGGCGTGCGGGAATTGTTGCTGATCGATCGTGATCCGTGGAAACTTGGACTCTACCGATTGCAGGGCGACCGGCTGGCTGAGGCCGGGGAGTCGACCCTGGAGAACGCGATAACGCTCGCCAGCGAAGCCGTTCCGCTCTCTTGGCGGCTCGTCAGCGGCGAAAAGCGGCCGAGGATCGAAATCGTGCACACCGACGGCCAACAACGCTGGACCGTCTGAGATTCTGCAGCCAAGAATCGGCCCCCTGCTTGCCGACCGGACGGAGATCGAGTTTTTCAACGGCCGGCACGCAATCCGCTCGGCTGAAACCGATTGCGAACCGATTCACCAAGAAGCTCCAATCCGGTCAACTCAGTTCGCTCACAAAGTCGAGCATTGGGCGAAGGCTGCAAATCCGCAAGCAGTTCGACATGCTGTCTGGAGTTGGATGCTGAGATCCAGGGCTGGTACGACCTGGGTGTTCGGGCCAAGCTGCCGAATCTGCCGTTGGCCGCTGCCACCGATGCGGAAATCGTCGTGGTGCGAGGCGACGGCGCGGTGGCGAACCCGCTGTCACTGCGCATCATGCCGACCAACGCGGCAGCCTTCGAAGCACCGTAATGGTGAAGTGTCGGCGGCTTTCAGCCTGCGACATCGCTTTTCCCGTCTCAGTCAGCGTCCTTGAGAAAGATCGGCCAGGGTCTTTCGGATCAGGTTGGGAACGTAAGCCCTCATGCGACGATTCACCGTTGGATCGGATGTGGGAAGTGCTTTGATGGCCTCGGCCACGCTGGCCGCTTTCTCATCGAGGGCGTCCAACGCGTTCAACGCCAGCATTGAGCTGAAAATGCCCTGTTTGTCCAGGGCGGCGGCATCCACCAGGATTGGCAGCGCGGCTCGGAGATCCGAATCATTGCCGTGTTTTCCCAGAGCCTCGGCCGCGATCACGCGGACGTATGGCGAGGTGTCGCTCAACGCCTGTTGCAACTCGCCTCTCGCCGAGTCAACCGCACTGTGGCCGCGCATCAGAATTCCCATAGCGGCCCAGTAGCGCGAGGCGCTGTCCGCAGACTGAAACGCATGCTTCAGCTCCGCAAGAGCCTCCGGCTTGAGCGACGATGCGGCCTCGGCCACGGCCATAATGCGCTTCAGCGGATACTTCCGGTCGTCGTGTCCCATTTCGTAGGGTGTTGACCCCTCCGAGCGGCTGTGGATTTCACCTTCCGGAAGGAATCCGACGTCGCGAATCCGAACCGCCAACTGCTGCTGTGCTTTGCGCAGACGTTTCAAGACGTCCTGGTGTTCGGGCGAATCGACCAGATTGTGGATTTCGTCGGGATCGTTTTCGAGATCGTAAAGTTCCTCGGCCGGTTTCGTCTCCCAGAAGAAGGTTTGCGGAGGTTTTAGCTTGCCCTGGTCGTAGAGACGTTTCCAGACCTGGGTGGTCGGCGTCTGAAACATGTAGGCGATGTACTGTCCATAGATCTTGTGCGGCATATAGTTGCGGATGTAGATGTAGCGTTTGTTCCGCACGGAGCGCACCATATCGTACCGTTCGTCCATACGACCTCGGAAGCCGTACACATAGGGCTGCGGAGGCGATTCGAATTCGCCCAGGAAGGCATGTCCCTGCATGTACTCCGGCGGTTTGATCCCGACTAGACTTAGAAGTGTCGCAGCGAGGTCCACAAAGCTGACAAGACGATCCGTCTTTCCGCCAGGAACATACTCTTCGGGTCGCAGGTGCTTGAACTTTTCTGGGATAAAGACGATGAGCGGAACATTCAGCCCGGAATTATAAGGCCAGCGTTTGCTGCGCGGCATACCAGAGCCGTGATCGCCGTAGTAAAAGATGATGGTCTCATCGGCCAGCCCAGCCTTGTTCAGCTCTTCGAGGGTCGCTCCGACGCAGGCGTCCATTTCTGTGACTTTGTCGTAGTATTGGGCCCAGTCGTGGCGAACTTCAGGCGTATCGGGGTGATAAGCGGGCACGCGCACTTTCGCCGGGTCGTGTACCAGAGTGTGGGGCCGCTTGCGGATCTGGCTCTCGTGGCTGACGGTGTAATTGAAGACCGCGAAGAACGGCTGTCCCGGTCGGCGGTTTTTCCAGTGCGCCTTTCTAGACGATTCGTCCCAAACTTTTCCGGGCTTGGCCAGGTTGTAGTCTTCTTTGCTATTGTTCGTGCAGTAGTAGCCGACATCTCTTAGGAATTGCGGATACATCTTCATCCGTGCCGGAAGCCGAGTCATGCTGCGCATGTGCTGCGACCCTGTGGACGGGGGATACAGGCCGGTAATGATGGCTGTTCTGGCGGGCGCACAGACCGGGGCGTTCGACCACGCATTCACGTAAATCAGCCCCTTCGCCGCCAGCCGGTCGAGGTGGGGCGTGTCGGCATAGTGATCACCAAAGGCACCGATGTGGGGGCCGTTGTCCTCGCTGGTGATCCAGAGAACATTCGGCCTCAACTTGGCTTCGGCAAGGCAAAACGACGACAGGCAGACGCTCATCAAGAACACGCATGTCAACGATAGACTTCTCATGATGTTCGGCCTCTCAGTTCATGCTAAATGACGTTGATTCTGCAGCGACAATTTCGTGTTGGCGGAAAAGAAGGAACCACAGATGGACACAGATAAATACAGATGAAGGCAAGAGCAGCAACACACACGGTTTGCTACCAAACGCTTGAAGTTTACTGGTCTGCCTCTTGACCGAAAATCTGTGTTCATCCGTGTTGATCTGTGGTTTTAGAATCTTCCGGCTCCTCAAGTCGGCAGCGGCGTGCTAACGACGACGCAGGCTCCGTTTCGCACGAGGCCGTTTGGACCGAACGGTCGGAAACTTTTCCTTACTGTACTCGCCGCCGTACTGGTCGCGCAATTGGTCGCAGCGCCGGCGCATCTTCGCCAGCACATCTGCGTAGACGGGGTCGTCGGTCAGGTTCTTCAGTTGTCGGGGATCGTTCTTCAGATCGTGCAGGAACTCGCCTTCCGGCAGGTGCTCGAAATAGCGGGCATACATGTAGCGTTCTCCGCGGACGCCCTCCCACTTCGGGATGCTGGCGTGGTCGAACAGGTGCTCGCAGAAGAAGTCGGTCCGCCATGATTGCGGCTGCCGACCGTACACCAACGGCGTCAAGTCTCGGCCCTGATAGGAGTCCGGCGCCTTGCCGTTAGCCAAAGCCACGATCGTCGCCGGGACGTCGACGTTCAAGGCCATCTCGTCGATGACCCGTCCCCGTCTCTCGGCCGGCAGACGTGGGTCGTAGATCACCAACGGTACGCGCAACGATTCGTCGTAGTGGCTCCACTTCCCCGCGAAGCCGCGCGAGCCTTTGTAGTACCCGTTGTCGCCCATAAAGACCACCACAGTGTTTTTGCCGAAACCGAGCTTGGCTGCTTCATCCAGCACGCGACCGATGACTCGGTCCAGCCCGGTGATCATGCGGTAATAGGCCCGCACATTTTTTTGATACTTTTCCGGGGTGTCCCAACGCCAGAACCAGCGGTCGCGGTTCATTGACTGCTGAAGGAACTTCGGCGACTGCCGCCAAAAGTCGGTCGAGACCAACGGCGGCGGGATGGTCACATCCTCGTACAGGCCGTCGACCGCTTTCGGCCACGGGTAATGGTTTTTCTTGTCGCTGTCCTCGGCGTGGGCGGCGTTGAAGCTTACCGACAAGCAGAACGGCTGGTCCTTCGAGCAGCTTCGCAGGAACGTGACGGCCCGGTCGCCGGCGATCTCGGTCACGTGGCGCAGTGAACCGTCCGGTTGTTTCTTGAAGTACGGGTTGCGGCCCAGCGGGGCGAAGTCGTCAAACATGCGCGCGGTCGCCCCCCGCTCGACGCCCACGCCAAACTTGCCGACAAAACCGGTGCGGTAGCCGGCCCGACGCAACAAGACGGGGTAACTGTCGTCAATGAGCTTTTCTGCGATGGGCGGCGTGCCAAACGTGTATTTGTGCGTCCGTTCCCAAAGTCCGGTGAAGAGCGTCGCTCGGCTGGCGGCGCAGATGGACGTGGTGACGAAAGCGTTTTCAAAACGCACCCCGCGTTTGGCAAGGTCGTCAATCACCGGCGTCTTGAGAATCGGATGCCCTGCGCAGCCAAGAAAGTCGGCCCGTTGATCGTCGGAAAGGAAGAAGATGACGTTCGGCCGATCGCCTGTCACCGCGAGCGCCGGACCGGCCGCGAAAGCGGGAAACAACACAAACCAAGCCACACACAACACTGTCCGATGCATGATCTGTTCTCCAAGACCGTCTGAGGTCGGTTTTGCCTTGTTAGTGAATGTGGTATTCGTTGGCGAGCGTGCGGAAGTTGCTCACCGCGTCGTGGTTCAGCGCACCCTCCCAGACAATTTCGACGGATGCTTGGTTGTTGCCGACCAGCTCACGGGCGGAGACCTGAACGTGACGACTGGCATCGTAGCGGTAGGTGATCTCCACCGGCGATCCGGCCGGTAGGTTGGGCGGCAGGTTTGTGATGCGAAAATCGCCGATGAACGTACAGGCTGTGACGTCCGAGGCTTCCCCTTCCAGTAGGCGAATCTGAATCCCCTCCGGATTGGCCAGGCTGGTGACGAATCGCTGTTGGACCTCCGACGGCAGACGGGTGTTGCGGGGAATCATAATGTGGTTCCGCTTGCCGGCGGGGCTGTTCGGGTCGGTAAGCTCCACACCCAGCGAGTGCGAGTTGACGTCGGTCGTGCGGACGGCCTGCAGGCGTTTGATGACGGCGCCGGCCAATCGTCCTTTGCCGCCGGTTGCTTTGGCTTCCAGCAGTGCCGCATGGATTGCGGCCCCTTGAGCAACCGCCAGTTGGGGGTCCAGCGTTTGCGACGGATGCCGCCTGCAGAGTTGCTCGATCATTTGTCGGACGCACGGAAGATTTGTCGAGCCGCCGACCAGAAGAACGTCGTCGAGGCGGCGCGGATCGACGCCGCCCTGTTCCAAAACGAGCTCGGTGGTGTCGCGCGTGCGCTGTAGCAAGTCGGCGGTCAGTCGTTCCAAATCGCCACGGGAGACGGCGACCGACGCTGACCGCCCCAGATAGGAAACGTCGACGAGCGTTCGCACCCGCGTGCTCAGCTCCTGTTTCGCGTGGTCGCACTCTTCGGTCAGTGCGAGGCGTGTCCGTGGGTCGTCGCGCGGGTCGACGCCGAACTTCTGCTGGAACCGCTCACTGACGTGGTTGACGAGTCGCCGCGTCCAGTCCAGCCCGCCGAGAAACGTGTCGCCGTCGGTGGCCACGACGCCGAAATGTGTTGGCGTGTAGTTGACGACCGTCACGTCAAAGGTTCCTCCACCCAGGTCGTAGACCAAGATGGTCTTCTCCACGTCGGGCATGTCCAGTCGTCCGAATTCGCCCTTCATCCACACGTACGCCAGTGTTGCGGCGGTCGGTTCGTTGATGACGTCGATGACGTTCAACCCAGCGATCCTGCCCGCGGTGACCGTCGCCTGGCGGCAGGGGTCGTTGAAGTAGTAGGGAACCGTGATGACCACGTTGGCAATCGGCCCGATCTGCGCCTCGGCATCCTGTTTGAGCTTTCGCAAAATCATGGCCGAGAGAAATTCGGCATTGAGCTGTCTGTTTTCGTACAGGTGGTAGAAGTCCTGGTTGCCCATCTGCCGTTTCACGGCCGTGACGATGCGGTCGGGATTCGCGATGGCCGTCTCGCTCGTCGGTCCGACGACGACCTTGCCGCCGTCGCCCAGCACCACGACCGACGCCGTGATCGGACTGCCGGCCGAATTGTTCAGGATGACGGGTTCGCCGCTCTTGTCCAGTTGGGCCAGCGCCGAATAGGAGGTGCCCAGATCGATTCCAACGGTTTGACCTTCGCGGAGGTTCATCGAATTGTCTTCCGTCCTGTCGGCAAGCCGTGTCGTCGTTATTGGCCCGCAGGCAAAGTCTCCAGCACCGGGTCCTTCACCGCGCGCATCCTGGCGAGGATCTTCTCGTGTAGCTGCGCTTTGATGGCTTGGATCTTCGGGTCCCCGGAGTTGATGAGATTGCGTGCTTCGGCCGGGTCTTCTTTCAGATGATAGAGCTCGTCGCGGTCGGGATTTTTGAAGTCGCGGATTAGTTTCCACTCGGGTGTGCGGTACATCCGCATGTGCGTCTGCGACTGATGATGCGTGCTGTATTCGGCATAGAAGTCGTTGTCCCAGTCGCTCGATTCGCCCTGCAACAGTGGAAGAATGTTGCGGCCGCGAACGATTTGGTCCTTCGGCAAGTCGACGCCGGCGATTGCCAATAGCGTGGGATACCAATCGAGATTCGAGACGGTCTCGGTGACGACTGACCCGGGTTTGATCACCCCCGGCCAGCGCACGGCGGTCGGCGTGCGGAGAGAATTGTCGTACATGTTCGGCCGCTGGCCGCGGGGAATGTTCGGCCTGGCCGGCGGCGGCTCGGTTAGGACCCAATGGCCGTTGCCTTTGTGCCAGATGCCGTTGTGTCCGATGTTGTAACCATGATCGCTGGTGTAGATGACCACCGTCTTGTCGGTTAGGTGGAGCCGATCCAGCTCGTCGAGCAGCCGGCCCAGGTTGCGGTCGACGCTGGCGACGCTGGCCAGATACTCGCGGGTCATCCGTTTGACGCGCGGAATATCGAGCTTTGGATAATCCGGGTTCGGAATCGTAGGATCAAGTTCTTTGAAAGGCGTCCAATCCTCATCGGCCACCGGCAGCCAGGGGGCGTGCGGTGCGCGAAAATGCAGCGACAGCAAAAACGGTTGATCCTTTTCTCGGCGGATGAAGGCAATGGCATCGTCGACCAGAATGTCGGGCAACAGACCTTTCAGTTTTTTGTCCTGTCCGTCGACCTCGAGGACTGGGTCCTTCGGCGTGCTGCCGCCGGAGCGAAAACCCATGAAATAGTGATACCCGAACCTGCTCGGATGAAACTTGTCGAGCGTGCCAAGATGCCATTTGCCGATCAGTGCGTTGTGATACCCGGCGCGGGCGAGCAGTTTGGGCCAGGTCACGATGTTCGGATCCAAACCGTGCTCTGCCTCTCGGCGTGGGTGGATCCAATCGGTGATGCCCAGCTCTGAACCGTACCGGCTCGCCATCAAACTGGCCCGCGATGGGCTGCAGACCGGAGTCGTCGTGAACGCATTCACCAGGTACGCGCCGTCGCGAAACAGGCGGTCCATGTGGGGCGTCTTGGCATACGGGTGCCCCGAGAGTCCCAGCGCCCAGGGTGCTTGATCGTCAGCGCTTCGGCGATGGCGAGCTTCAAGCCGCTGGCGTCGAGCGATCTCGTAGCGGGC
>CAZGYE010000050.1:0-23469 GCA_964530165.1 uncultured Planctomycetaceae bacterium | reverse complement strand
CGGTGAAAGACACAGCAACAATACGCCCGCCACAGTCAGCCTGCACGTGAACTTCCCTGATCTCATGTCGTGTTCCTTTGGGCGGTTACAAAGCCTCTCGATTCGGCAGCTACCGTTGTCCCCCCGGCTCAAGCCGGCCCAAACCAACATCCTCGTACTATTCTGCCGTTTCGCGCCCGGCTGGTCAACATTCCTTGAGAATGTGAAACAGCACACAGACGAAATGAGCCGTTCTGTCTGGGATGGAGACACACTCGTGGGTAGCCAATGGGAGCCGGTCTGCTCTTGCTTGGCTGACGACACTTTCACCCCATCTTTGCTGGCGAAGGTTTCAAACATGTCTCAACCCGAATCGGCTCATTCGAACGAAGTCGACCAACCACCCGAGGAAGCATCTTCCTCTGCCGGCGACGACGCGCGGCCTGGAAAGCTCTCGAACCGGCGACGGAGAATTCAGTTCCCGTTGCTGCTGTGTGCGCTGGTGGGAATCGCCGGTGCAGGCAGTTACGTATGGACGCACCGAGCCACATACGCTCGGCTGTGCGGTCTGCCGGGTGGAGGACCCGGCCCGCTGGGCGGGCAGGCGGTGCTTCCCTCGGAATGGGACTTGAGCGAAGCGATCATTCCAGTCGAGGAAATCCTGCACGGGGGCCCGCCGAAAGACGGCATCCCCTCACTGAGCGACCCCGCGCTGATCGGTCGATCGGAGGCGAGTTTTCTCGATCCGGACGATCGGGTGGCCGGCGTCGTTCTGAACGGCCAAGCGCGGGCCTATCCGCTAAAGATCCTGGTCTATCACGAAGCAGCCAACGATCGAATTGCCGGCTTGCCGATTGCAGTCACCTATTGCCCCTTGTGCGATTCGGTGGCTGTGTTCGACCGTCAGACAGACGGCGGAGAACTGGAATTCGGCATTTCAGGATGGCTCTACAACAGCAACGTGCTGCTTTACGATCGAAGCCGGCAAGAGAGCCTGTGGTCGCAAATGATGGCAAAGGGTGTTGCTGGACCGCGGGTCAATCAGGCGTTGAAAGTCCTGCCGGTAGAGCTGACGACGTGGGCGGATTGGTCGTCTCGGTATCCGGAAACGACGGTTCTTTCCACCGAGACTGGTCATCCACGAGACTATAGTGCCGAACCGTATGCGAACTATTTTTCGATGCCCGATTTGATGTTCCCGGCCACACCGACCGACGACCGCCTGCCGCTCAAGACGCCGGTCCTGGGCATTTGGACCCAGAAGGCTGCCCGAGCGTACGCGATCACCGAATTCAAGGACGTCGACGAACCGCACCAGTACCGCGCGGAGTTGGATGGCTTGAAGCTGACCGTTGGTTACAACCCGACCGCAAAATCGCTGCGGGTGGCCGAGGCGGACGAGGGCCTGCAGTGGATGTACGCCTATTGGTTCGCCTGGTACGCGTTCCGACCAAATACGGAACTCTACGAAGCGTCCGCTGGAAACGTTGCGAAGGGTCAATCGGGAAAAGAGTAGAAGCCGTTTCAAAACCCTATCCGGGTGGCTGTGGTGGAGCAACGCGACCCCACAGATGCTGCAGATCCTGGGGGCTCACGATGTTCGACCTCAGCCACCCCATCTCAGCAACCCAGTTTGGAAACTGCTTCTCGTGCGCCACCGGATTATTTGAATGGAGGTTTCGGGTCATCCTGCTCGGCAGGCGCCTGCGGTTCCGGGTCAAACATCGTCGTGACGACGGCGTCTTGAAGCAATTCGTTGATCGCTTTGGTGATTGCTCCTTGACGGTCCTGCCGTGCGAGCTTCTTCTGAATTTCAGCCTGCGCGTCGGCAAATTGAACGCGGCCCGGATCTCGGCGGGCGGTGACCTTGACCAGTTGGATCGAATCGTCTCGCTTGAAGATGTCGCTGACAACGCCGATGGGAAGTTCGAACAGCGCTCGTTCGATTTCCTTGTCGGCGAGGCTGCCGGCCTGCATCCAATCTCCCCAATCACCGCCGTCGGCGGCTGTGGGACCGTCGGAATAGTGTCGGGCGACGTCTCCGAAATCGACGTCTTGTTTCAGGTCGTCGACGACCTTGTTCAGTTTTTCCAGCGCCGCCCGTTCGCCGCCGGGACCGGTACGCGAAATGACGATCTGCTGCCATTTAACGGCCCCGGGTATCGCGTACTCGTCAAGGTGTTGTTGATAGTAGTCGATGAGTTCCTGGCGGCCGATCTTTCGGCCATCCTTCGACTTCAGCCGCAGATACTGCTCGGCCATGAATTGGTTGGCAAAACCGTTGCGGAGAGTGGCCAACGACGTCCCGTACTTGTTGAGCTCGATCTCCAGTTCGTGTTTGGTGTTGACGTTGAATTGCTTCTTTAGAGATGCAACCTTCTCCTTCTCGAAGCTTTGATCGATGTGTTGGTCGAGCAAGTCGAACCGTTCCGGCTTCAACGTCGACCGCAGCGCCAAAACCAATAGCTTGCGTTCGATATGCCCTTTCAAGTCCTGTTTGATCAGTGCCGAGCGAAACTTTTGGAACTCTTCCGGCGAGACTTGCTGCCGGGCGCGGGCCAGTTGCACACCGTACCGGTCAAGGATTTCGGACGCAAAAATCGGCGAGTTGTTGACCGTGGCAACAACCTCGCTGTCGGCCAGCTCGACCGTCGACGCGCCGCGATCTTCGCGAAAATCCGGCTGGCTGTTCTTAAAGGGTTCGTCATAGTTGACTCGCGAGAAATTGGGCGCCTCGGAATGGTATTCCGTACCGATGGTTTGTTTTTCCGGCACGGCTTTTCGCGGCGGCGGTTCTGAGAAGACCGGATTATCGACCTTCACCTTGTTCGTCGAGTCGCAGCCGACCAACGCCGAGAGGGCGAACAACACCAGACGTGCACCACGCATGCGTTTGATTCCGTAGACATCGGATCGTCGGGGAAATGGGGGCGGATTATAGGGTCGCGGCTATCGCGGCTGCAACACCGATTTCAACTGCCCCAGCAGTCCGTCGCCGGCTTCGGTTCCCGAGAGCAGCAGGTAGGCGTGACGGCCGTCCACGATCCGCAAACTGGTCCCGCAGATCCGCAGCAATTCCCGAATCTTGTGCGGGTTACGATACCCGAACACGACGTACTTGCCCTCCAAGTGGATGTCGTCGATCTGCCACGCCTGAGCGGCCAATTGTAGACTTTTCAATCCCAGCAGCCAGCCCGCCTCTTCCGGGATGGGACCGAAGCGATCACGCAGTTCCTCCTCGAGTTGGCTCAGCTCGTCACCGGTTCGGACGCCCGACAGCTTGCGATAGACCTCGATCTTGTGCCGGCCGGGCGGCACATACGAGCCGGGCAAATATGCCGAAATCGGCAGATCGACCGCCACGTGCCGATGTTCGCGGAGAGGCTCGTTTTTCAGCCGGCGAACCGAATTCTCCAGCAGTTGGCAGTACAGCTCATATCCGACTGACGCGATGTGGCCGCTCTGCTCGGTCCCCAGGATATTGCCCGCTCCACGGATCTCGAGGTCCCGCATCGCGATCTTGAACCCCGCTCCCAGCTCGCTGAATTCCTCGATCGCTTTGAGGCGTTTCGCGGCCGTCGGCGTGACCGTGCGGCCTTCCTCCAAGAGCAGGTAACAGTAGGCCCGGTGCCGATACCGTCCGACCCGGCCGCGAAGCTGGTGCAGGTCGGCCAGTCCGTAGTTGTCGGCCTGGTGAATAAAGATGGTGTTGGCGTTGGGAATATCAAGCCCGCTTTCAATAATCGTGGTGCAAACCAGCACGTCGGTCCGCCCCGCGACGAAGCCCAACATCGCCTCTTCCAAACCGTGCTCGCGCATTTGACCGTGCGCAATGTCGACGTTTGCCTCCGGCACAATCTGTTGAACTCTGTCTGCGATCGAGTGAATGTTGTACACGCGGTTGTGAACGAAATAGACCTGCCCGCCTCGGTTCAGCTCGCGGATGATCGCGCTGCGAATCAGTTCCGGATCGAAGCGGCAAATACGCGTCACGATGGACAAGCGATCCTGTGGCGGCGTCTCCAGGTTTGAGATGTCGCGGATCCCCAACAGCGACATGTGCAATGTCCGGGGGATGGGCGTCGCGCTGAGTGTCAGGACGTCGACCTCCAGCCGCAGTTGTTTCAGCACCTCTTTGGCCTCCACGCCGAACCGCTGCTCTTCGTCGATGACCAATAAGCCCAGCTCCTTGAACCGCACGTCTTTTTGGACCAGCCGATGCGTGCCGACCACCAGGTCGACCTCTCCCGATTCCATTGCCTGCAGAATCTTTCGCTGTTCGGCTTTCGTCTTGAAGCGTGAGAGGACCTCGATGTTGAGCGGATATTCGGCCATCCGCTCGCTGAAGGTGCGGTAGTGCTGCTCGGCCAGCACGGTGGTGGGAACCAATACGGCCACTTGTCTGCCCGCCTCGACGGTTTTGAACGCCGCCCGCATCGCCACTTCCGTCTTGCCGTATCCGACGTCGCCGCAAATCAGCCGGTCCATGGGCCGGGGCTGCTGCATGTCTCCCTTGACGTCGGAGATCGCATCGAGTTGGTCGTCGGTTGCGGTGTAGGGGAACGCGGCGTCGAATTCCAACTGCCAATGGCTGTCGGGGGGCGAGGCGATGCCCGGCCGTGATTCACGAGCCGCCTGCAGACGGATCATGTCGCTGGCCAGGTCGGTGACTGCTTCAGCCGCCTTCTGCTTCTTCTTCGCCCAACTGCCGCTCCCGATCTTCGACAGCTCCGGCGCGGCCTTCGCCGCACCCACGTACTTCTGGACCAGGTGAATCAGCGACACCGGAACGTAAACCAGCACGCCGTCGCGGAATTCGATGACCAGGTGCTCTTCAATCTGCTCGTCTTTCTCCAGCAGCTTCATGCTTCGGTACCGCCCGATGCCGTTGGTCAGATGGACGACCAGGTCCCCCTCTCTCAATTCCAAGAAGCTGTCGATCGCCCGCGATTCGGGTTTCTTGCGCCGCGGCGCCCGGCGGATTTCCGTGCGGCCGAACAATTCGTGATCGCTGAGGACCACCACCTGGTCGCGCACCATGCGGAACCCGCGTTCGACCCGCCCCAGACAAAGCTCGACACGCTCGGCAATCGCAACGTCGGCCTCGGCGAACAATTCCGACAGCCGCCGCCGTTCCCCCTCGTTGTGACACGTAATGAGCACCTGCTCGTCACGGCCGACGATCGAGACCAGTTCTTCAATCGCCTCGGTTTTCGGCCCGGTGAACCGCTCGATCGATTCGATCTGGAGATGGCAGGACGTTTCCATGCTGTCGGCGGAGATGGCGGCCAGCGTCACCGTCGGAAACTCGGTCGCGCGGGCCATCGTCGCCGCGACGCTGTATAGGCCGCGCGGATCGGCCAGCCGGGCCAAATACTGTTTTCCCTCATCCAGCAGCTCCGTTAGCTCGACCAGCACAATCCAGCTCTCTGCGGAGAGTGAGTCGAGAAAACTCTCGCTGGTCGAGGGTCGAGGGTCGAGGGTCGAGGGTCGAGGGTCGACACTCCGGCGCTCGCTCTCGACTCTCGACTCTCGACTCTCGACTGGTGAAACCAGCGCAAGGTCCGTTTCTATGAGGTCCTGCAGCTTCCGCTGGGTCTCGACGTCGAATCGGCGAATCGATTCGATCTGGTCGCCAAAAAACTCAATCCGCAGCGGATCGAAGGCGTCCGGCGAAAAGATGTCGAGGATGCCGCCATGCATGCTGAACTCGCCGGGCATCTCGATCGCCGTCACCCGCTCGCAGCCCCGCTGGATCAGCCATCGCAGGAACGCCTCGACATCAATCTCCTCGCCGACCTGCAAGGTTCGCGTCGCCGCCTGCCGATCTTCTCGGCTGGGAACCGGCTGCAGCAGGGCCGGAAGACTGGTGACGATCACAGGCGACCGCTCGGCGCCGCTCAAGGCGCCCAGCACGCGCAGCCGGCCGCCGAAAACCGCATCCGCAACGTCGTGCTCTTGCGGCAACGATTCCCAAGCCGGAAAGATCAGCGGACTCTCTCCGGTGAAACCGGCCACGTCGCCGGCGAAGTCGTCCGCGTCGCTGATTCGCGGCAACACGACCAGCAATGGCGCCGGAGATTTCTCAGCCAGCGCAGCGACGCACAGCGCGCACGACGACCCCCAGGCTCCGTCAATCGCGGCACTCTCACCGCCCCGCAACGACCGAACCACGTCGGCGAAACCGTCGGCCCGGTGCAAACAGGTCACCAGGTTCCGCAGGTCACTGATTCTTGCTTGCGCCCTCGTTGGCATTCAGCCAGAATTGTAACGATCCACGGCAAAATGGGAACCGCGAGACTTGAAAAGAATGCGAGTGGCAGTTTCAGAAGCTGATTTCGGGAGGGCGAAGCTACTGCGGAGAGCTGCGACTTCTCATGAAAGCCCACGGGTTGCCACCCGTGGGTCCCGCCGGTTGCGACCGGCGGGCTTTGTCTGGCGAGTTTGGCTACCAGCATTCCGCATGGACCACTTTCATTCGGCGCTGTCGACATGACGGTCCTTGCCGGGAATCCAGAGGACATCGTCTGCGCCGTTGGCGTTGCAGACTCGCGCCAGAACGAACAGCAGGTCCGAGAGGCGGTTCAAATAGACGGCGATTTGGGAATGGATCGGTTCTTTCTCCGCGAGCTGCAGGACGAGGACCTCAACCCGCCGGCAGACGGTGCGGGCGTGATGCAGGTGGGCCGCCGCCGGACTGCCCCCGGGCAGGATAAAGCTCCCCAGCGGCTTCAGACGTTCGTTGGCCGCGTCGATCCATGCTTCCAGCGTAGTGACCTGCTCGGCGGTCACTCGCAGCGGCTGCCTTTCAACCGGTCCCTCGGACCCAGGCATGCACAGGTCGGCGCCGACGTCGAACAGATCGTTCTGAATGTGCCGCAACGCCGAAGCGACCTCAGCGGGGGCTCCGGCCGAAAGAGCCACGCCGAGCACCGCGTTCAGCTCGTCAATGCCGCCGTGCGCGATGATGCGAGGATGCGTCTTCGGCACGCGGCTGCCGTCGCCAAGCGAAGTTTCGCCGGCGTCGCCGCTTTTGGTGTAGATGCGGTTGAGATAGACCATGTTCACATCACCTCGCGAATTCGGATTACGGGCACGAACCCAAGCCGACGACTTGTCGTCGCTGGACGCAGGGTGTGACCAGCGGACGCCGACAACGAGTTGTCGGTTTGGGTACCACAGAGACAGCCTAGGAAGAACCCGGACGAACGCAATACAACTGAGAGACCAACTCGTCAATCGCTTGTTCGACACGGGCGATTTTCGTCGTGCCGGTCTCGTCTTCCTCGGAGCGGGAGAGGGCGTGTCGCTCGAGGACCAACTCATCCAGCCGCTCGACGATGGCCGCATCTCCAGCGGGCAGCGGAAACTGTCTGAGCAGCTTGCCGTTGATTTCCAGATTCACACCGCGACGTTTCGCGTAGGTCGAAAACCAGCGCCGAGCCAGCGCCGAATTCAGAATGCCACACAACACCGTCAGAGGCAGTGCATCCGACGACGCGGTCAGAATCAGGTTCACCGAGAAGCCGACAAACGTCGGACGCGCTGCCCAGACGAATTGCGGGACCCGACCCATCTGCACGCTCAGGACGCGCGGCTCGGTAAACAGTCGCTCTTCGCGCGGCCAATGCAACTGCCACCACGCAACAACCCCGTTCCTCGTTTCCCGGCGTCGCTCGAGGATGGGCCGGAATCGTTCCAGATGCTCACGAAGACGCAGACAGTCCGCCACCGGCGGCCGGTCCGCCACCGGCGGGGGGTCCGCCACCGGCAGGGGGTCCGCCACCGGCAGGGAGCGCCCCAGCGACGGGGCAGTCTCGCGCGTCAGGTAGAGGACAAACCTGGTCGGCGCATCGGGCAGGTGGTAGCGACCCAGTGCCGACGTCGGGTAGTAGGACCGCAAGAACTGACGTTCCCATTTCGACAGCGCTAATGTTTCGATCTCTTCGGCCGTCAGCACAAACACGCCTTCGCCGACGCGGTAGCGGTCGCCGAACTCGCGATTCAGGCGAGCACTGATCGACGGCGGATTTTCGGCCATTCCCTGGCGAACCTCGTACAAATCACCCAGTGTGTGCTCAGAGTGCATCGAGCTGAGGATCGCGTCCGGCCGGTGGAGCGAGAGTTGTCCGTGCCGATACAGGTCCCGGTGTGGCACATCGTAAAGGGGAACGGTTAGCCGGGCGGTTTGGGATTGGACATCGAGGGATTCACGATCGTCGCTGAGCCGCCGCAGCGCTTCGTCAACTTTCAGCGGCGACTCGGACAGGTCGATCACGCGGCAGTGTTGCGGGTGACAACCGGAGAGCAAGCGAAAGATGAGATGCCGGCCCGCTACATCTGCGAAAATCGGTGCATCGCCGAGCGTGACGATTTCCTCGAACGTTGTCTCGCGCTGGAGCCGGGCGATCAGCTTGCCGGCGCCGGAGGAGGCGGTCCAGTAGCTGCCGGTGATGAACGAGAGCCGCCCGCCGGGACGCAGCAGATCGAGTCCGCGGTGCAGAAAGTAGTACCACAGGTCCATCCGCGCCTGCCGCCACTTCTTTCCCAGCGGTGAGGTGGCGATGCGGTCGAACAGCGCTTTGGCGTTCAATTCGCGCCGGTAGGGCGGATTGCCGACGACAACGTCGAACCCTCCGTCCCGTGCGACCTGGCCGAATGCCTCGTGAAAGTCAACCGCGTTGGCTGCGTCACCCTGTGCCGACCTCGTGCTGAACAGGACCGGATCGGGAACCGTGAAGTCGGGTCCCGTCAGCGCGTCTCCAACGCGGATGTTCCGCCGAATCGCCTCGCGGATCGCGGGTATATTTGGCAGCGCGAGGCTCCTGCCGAGCTGACAAAGCCCGCCGGTGGCAACCGGCGGGACCCACGGGTTGTCACCCGTGGGCTTTTTTGTGCCGGTGACACGGTCAAACAGCCGGTTTCGCAAGTCTTCGACGGCGCGGTGATCGATATCGACACCGAAGAGATGCTCGCCGACGATGCGCAGCCGCTCGTCCGTTGTGAGTTGCCAGCCGTCCGGCTGCCGCACAAGGTGATCGGAGAACTCGTCGCGGTGCTGACGGTACACATCGCGATACCAATCGTGTAAGACGTCGAACGCTTCGAGCAAGAAGGCGCCGTCGCCGCACGCGGGATCAAGTAGCCGCAAGCGAGGCCGATCAAGCGGGCTGCATGTTCGCAGCACCGGCATCAGACAACCGTCGAGCATGTACCGCACAATGAACCGCGGCGTGTAATAGCAGCCACGCTGGCGACGCTGATTCGATTCGGTCTGCGGTTCTGGTGGAGTGACCGGCATCAGGACCTGCCGAGTTCTCTATGCAAAGCGATCAGTTTGCAGTGGTCAGCTATTATGATCGTGGATGTGTGGCTGGGGCTGAGTCCGCGAAGCCCCAGAGCTACGGGTGATCGACTCACTGGGGCATCGAAGACTCTGCCTCAGCCACCCGCCGACGGCATTCCCGAGTTGAAAGCTGAACACTGAGAGCTTCTTACAGTCCGAACTCTTTGATTTTTCGGTAAAGCGTGCGCTCGCCGATGCCGAGCATCGAGGCGGCCTCTTCCCGTTTGCCGCCGGTCAGTTCCAGCGTGCGTTGGATGTAGTACTTTTCGACTTCGCCCAGCGATTTGCCGATCAGCGTGTCGGCGCCGGTGGCCGCGTCGAACCCTCGACCGTCGCCCGTTTCGGCGCCCAGGGCGGCAATGTCTTCAGGCAGGTCGTCGACGTCCAAAAGCCCGTCGATATCGAGCACCAGCATCCGCTCCACCGCGTTGCGGAGCTGGCGAATGTTGCCCGGCCAGTCGTAGGCCATCAGCGCCTGCCGGGCTTGCCTGGAGAACCCTTGCACTTCTTTGTTGGTCCGCTCTGAGAGTTCGCTGCGGAAATGCTCCATTAGCAGCGGGATGTCGCCGCGCCGTTCGCGCAACGGCGGCAGAAAGATGTTGACCACCGTCAAGCGGTAGAACAGGTCCGTGCGGAACTTGCCCGTTTCGACCAACTTCTTCAAGTCGGCATTGGTGGCAGCCACCAGGCGGACGTTCACCTGGATTTCCTCATTAGCGCCCAGCCGAGTGATCTTGCGGTCTTCGAGCACGCGCAACAGCTTGATCTGCGTCTCCGTGGGCATTTCGCCTACTTCGTCCAGGAACAATGTGCCGCCGTTGGCGTACTCGAACTTGCCGATCCGCTTGCCGAGGGCCCCGGTAAACGCGCCCGGTTCGTGTCCGAACAGTTCACTTTCGAGAATGCTGTCCGGCAGGGCCGAGATGTTCAACGGGACGAACGGTTTGCTTTTGCGAGGACTGTTTTGATGCAATGCCCGGGCGACGAGCTCCTTGCCGGTGCCGCTGGCTCCTTGAATCAACACGGTGCTGTCGGTGGGGGCGAGAAACTTGAGCGATTCGATGACCTTCTGCATCTGCGGGCTGGTGCCGACGACCCCCTCGAAGCCGAATTTCTCGTCGAGCCGCCGGCTGAGTTCCACGTTGCGGCGGATGAGGCGCAACCGGGTGGAGGCTTTCTCGACCGCGGTGCGCAGCTCGTTGATGTCGATCGGTTTGGGCAGGTAGGTGTAAGCGCCGTGCTGCATGGCGGTGACGGCCGAGTTGATCGAACCGTGACCGGTGACGACGATGACCTCGGCGTCGGGGAGTTCCTCTTTGGTCTTGCCGAGGATGGCCAGCCCGTCGACTTCGTCCATTTTCATGTCGGTGACGACGACGTCGAAGTTTTCGCTTTCGATCAGTGTCGATCCGCGCCGTCCGGACGTCGCCACGGTACAGTCGCAACGGATCCGTTCCAGGCTCTCTGCGACCGCCTGCGCATGGGCCTCGTCGTCATCGACGATCAACACCCGGACAGGGATGTTGGAAAGGTCTGTGGCCTCGGCATCTTTCGCGGTCACAAGGCTGCCCTCTTCGGACGTGAAGCTTAGTCGGCCGGCGGCAGGGAAATGGTGAATCGAGTTCCCCGTCCCGGTTCACTCTGGCAGGAAATCGTGCCGTGGTGCGCGGCGACAATTTTGCGCACGGTCGGCAGACCCAATCCGCTGCCGCCCGACTTTGTGGAAAAGAAGGCCTGGAAGATCTTGGAACTGGTTCGTTCGTTCATTCCAGCGCCATTGTCGATCAGGTCCAGCTCCACGCATCCGTCTCGCAGGTTGGTCTGCAGCTCGAGCAAGCCGCCCTCCGGCATCGCCTGCTGGGCGTTGAGCGTCAGGTTCATCAGCACCTGCCGCATCAGCGAATTGTCCAACCGAACCGCCGGCAAGTCCGCGGACAGATGCGGGCTGACGTCGATGCCAAGCTCGATCGCCTGCGGCTGATAGAACTCGATGAAATCGCGGACCAGCTCGTTCAGGTCCGCGGAGACCAATTCCAGCTCGCCGACACGGGCAAACTGCAAAAACGCGTCCAGAATCTGCTGCAATTGGCGGCATTCGCGCTGTACTGTCTGGATTTTCGTCAGCATGCGGCGATCTTGGGGCGAATCGCTTTCGCTGATGTCTTCGGCCAACAGCTCGAGGTTCATGTTGATGGTGGAGAGCGGATTCTTGATCTCGTGAGCCAGCCCGCCGGCCAACGAGGCGATCTCTGCGTACTGAGCCTGCAACCGCTGACGTTCTTGATCTTCGAGGTATGACTCGACTACCATCCGCCCTAGTGTCCCGGCCGTTTAATCGTTCTGGCCGTCGCTGGAGTCGTTCTGCTCCGCGAGGACCGCCCGCCGCGAGAGCTTCACGCGATTCTGCTCATCGACGGCAATCACCTTGACCTCCATCCTGTCGCCTTCTCGGCAGATGTCGGTGACCGATTTGACGAACCCGTCGGACAGTTCACTGATGTGGCAGAGGCCGTCCTTGCCGGGTGCGATTTCGATGAACGCGCCGAAATCCTTGATGGAACTGACTTTTCCTTGGTAAATGCGGCCGACCTTGATCTCCTCGGTCAGCGCTTCGATGCGGGCCAGGGCCTCGTTTGCAGAGGACGAATCGGCCGCCGCCACCGTCACTGTGCCGTCGTCTTGAACGTCGATCGTCGCGCCGGTCTCTTCCTGAATGCTGCGGATGGTCTTGCCGCCCGGCCCGATCAAGAGCCCGATCTTTTCCGGGTCGATCTTCGTTTGCGTCAAGCAGGGTGCGTGGGGCGAAATTTCGCGACGCGGGCGGGGAATCGCCTTGAGCATGTGCCGCAGCAACTCCAACCGGGCGGTTCTGCCCTGCGAGAGCGCCTCTCGAATAATCTGCTCGCTGATTCCGTCGATCTTCAGGTCCAACTGGATCCCGGTGATTCCGTGCTGAGTGCCGGCGACTTTGAAGTCCATGTCGCCGAAATGATCTTCGTCGCCCATGATATCCGTCAGCAGGATGTACTTGTCGTCTGTTTGCTTGACCAGCCCGATGGAAATGCCGGCGACCGGCTTGGCGATGGGGACGCCGGCGTCCATCAGCGCCAGCGTGGCGCTGCAGACGCTCGCCATCGAGCTGCTGCCGTTGGATTCCAAAATGTCGGAGATCACTCGGATCGTGTACGGGAACTTCTCTTCCCGCGGAAGAACCGGTTCGACGGAGCGTTCAGCCAGACAGCCATGACCGATCTCGCGACGTCCCGGTCCACGAATGGGCCGTACCTCGCCGACCGAGTACGACGGGAAGTAGTAGTGCAGCATGAAGCGGTTGGCGGTTTCGTCAAACAGCCCGTCCACCCGTTGCTTGTCGCGGACCGTGCCGAGCGTCACCGTGGCCATCGACTGCGTTTCACCCCGCGTAAAGACGGCCGAGCCGTGCACCCGCGGGAGCACTTCCACCGAGCAGGACACGTCGCGCAGGTCGCCGGCCGACCGGCCGTCCAGCCGGACGCCCTCCGAAATCAGATCCCGGATGACTTGGCCTTCGAGTTCAGAGAACGCTTCTTTGAGATCGGCCGGCGTGTGACCCTCGGCAGTCTCCTCGGCGCCGTCGGGGAACAGCCGCTCGATGAAGGATTCTTTGATCTCGTCGGTTCTTTGGTGCCGTTCCTGCTTTTTCGGATTCCGCTTGGCCTCGCGAAGCCTGCCGTAAGCCTCCTCACGCAACATGTCTGCAAACGGGTTTGGCGGCGGCGGATCGAACTGAGTCGGCTCTACGCCGACCTTCTGCATGAGCTCCTGCTGCATTTCGCACAGTTTGGCGATTTCCCGATGCGCGAACATGATCGCCTCGACCATTTCCTCTTCGGGGACTTGCTGTGCAAATCCCTCGATCATCAGGACCGATTCGCTGCTGCCCGCGACGATCAGGTCGAGACTGCTCTCTTGCATCTGCGACTGCGAAGGCAGCACAATCAGTTCCTCGCCGATCTTCCCGACGCGCACGGCTCCCACCGGGCCGTTGAAAGGTATCGGAGCAAGTGACAGTGCGGCACTGGCCCCGAGCGTGGTCAGCGCGTCTGGATCGTTTTCCGGATCGCAGGCCAGCACGTTGGCCATGACCTGAACTTCGTCGCGGAAGCCCTTTGGAAACAACGGGCGAAGTGGACGATCGGTCAAACGGCAGGTGAGGATTTCCTTGGTGGTCGGACGGCCTTCGCGCTTCAGAAAGCCGCCGGCAAATTTTCCCGCCGCCGCCATCCGCTCGCGGTAATCGACCTGCAGCGGGAAAAAGTCGATCCCCGGTCGCGCCGCACCCGTTTGTACCGCCACAAACAGAACCGTTTCAGCAAACTGAACCACCACGGCACCGCTGGCTTGCTTGGCCAATTCTCCCGTTGTCAGACTAAGTGGACGCCCCCCGATCTCGCGTTCGACTGTGACCTTCACAATGTTTTCCTAACTGAATTTGATCTCCTGCGCGTCGCCGATCCGCCGATCTTTCATTTGCGAATCGACAGGCGACTGATGATTTCACGATATCGATCGGGATCAGTTCGCCGTAAGTAATCCAACAGCCGCCGTCGCCGGCTGACTAGCATCAACAGTCCTCGCCGGCTGGCGTGATCTTTGTGGTGTTCCTTGAGGTGCTCGGTCAGATTGGAAATCCGATGCGACAAAACGGCAATCTGTACCTCCGGCGAACCGGTGTCGCCGTCACCGCGTTGGAACTCGTTGATCAGTTCGCTCTTGTGTTCTTTAGTGATCGACATGCTATCGCCTTAATCCTTTGGGATGTATACAGTTATGATTGCACCTGAGATAAACCGCGCTCCTCGGTCGGTGCGCGCCGACCTTTCTGCCGGCGAGTCTGGCTCCAGAGCCCGTTCCGATTGCACGCAACCAAGAAAGTTACTGTAGCAACGGCGCCGAATTATGCAACCGAAAAGCTTTGTGAGCGAACGTTGATGAGGTGGATCTTCCCCATTGTCGGCCGGCTGGCGCTCGCAGTCGAGGTTGCCACCTGAGGATAGTGTGTCGGCCTGAAATCCCGGGTTCATCAGAGACCCAACGTGAGGGTTGACAGCCGACGAGAAAGCAACGGTCCGGAATTGCATGTAGGGCTGCCAGGAAGCGATCGAGGAATGCCGGCAACGATTCTTAGCTCGAGCGCCTGTCTTTCAGCAGTCGCATCAAGTCTCCGACGAGTACGCCGGACTTCAATCCTCGCATGATGACATACGGCTGCAACAATGGATTGGTGAATCGGAAACGAAAACGGCGCGTTGTGCCAGTCTTTTGCAAGACATCCCCTCGTTTTTCGTCAGAAAACTTATTCAAGTGCTGCGAGAATCCGGGGATCTCGTATGGTTTTCCCATGATCTTTGAGAGCGGTTCTCTCACATCTGCTGATACGAAATAGCCCAGTTCGTCTGCGTCAGCGAGCGCACAAGCCAGAAGCACTTGTTCGAAGATCGTATCTTTCCGCTGGCTGGCCGTTGCTTTCCGGTAAGCCTGGATGACGCTTTGCTGGGTGTTTTCCAGGGCTGATTCAAGTCCGGCCTGAAGGTCGTTCATTGTGACCTTGCGTCTCATGTCGTGTATCGCCGACTTGGTCGCATGAAGTGCCAGCAAGTGTGTGTAATGGGGAAGCCCTTGGGAGAGAAGCACGATCAAATCGCGTGCATTCCTCTCCATTCTCATGTTCATTTTCTCGTGTGCTTTCTCCACGATCTCTCTGAGTTCCTCGGTGTTCATTCGCGGCATCTGGATTTGCATGAGAGAGCGGTCGATCGACGCGTGCTCGGCGATCAATTCGTCGATCACGTCCGCAACACCAACGAGAACAATCGTGGAATTGATCGAATTGTCGGAGAGCGTCTTGATTGTGTCTGAAAACAACTCGGGCGTTCTGGCGTCTTCGATTCGGTCAAACTCGTCGAAAATCACAATTGACTCGCCGACGTACTGGAGGCATTTGCGGATGTCGTCCGGCCCCAGTTCTTTTGTGAGATTGTCGTCGAGCGAACGGGTGGAGGGGAGTGACCGTTGAGCGAAGCCGAAAGTGTCTTTTGATTCCACCACCTCAATCTCAGAAGCCAACTTGTGCCACACACAGCTGTAATCATCGTTTCGGTCACAGTTCACCTTCACGACGATTTGTACTGACCCAGAAAACAGATCCTTGAGAATATTCGCAAGTGAAGTCTTGCCAACGCCACGCTCCCCGTAGACAACCACATGTTGACCACGACTGTTGACCGCATCGACGACTCGTTCGATTTGTTCCATCCGTCCTGCAAACAGGTCGCGTTGGTCAATCGGAGCACCGGGACTGAACACGCGACCAGATCTCACCAAGAGTTCTTGCTGCTGATAAACTGTCACTGTCGGCGTCTGCCCTGCCACGGAGTACTCCTTCTATCGCCCACATCGTTTGCAGAGTAGCACGATTCGTTTATAGAGTCAACTGTTTCCCCCCATTCGCTGCGCGTCGCCGTGCGTATTCAGACATTGCCTTCATTGAAGCGTTCTGCATACTCTTCGTACGGGATCTCTCGCGACCGTTTTCCAAATGGTCTGGTGGATCGCGAGGTTGCTTCATAGCGATTCCACCTCCGCAAGAACGCGCCGACCGATGCTGGGCTTGAGGGCTTCAGCTATCACCAAGTCCACGCGCACGCCCAGCGAGTCGCTGAGGTAGTTTTCCAACTCGACGAAGTGGATCAACCCGGGGGTCTGCCGAAAACGGACAAGAACGTCGAGGTCACTTCCCGGTCCCGCCTCGCGGCGCACGTCAGATCCAAAACAGTCCCAGCCACTCCACGGCATAACGCTCCCGCAGCAGCGGCAGTTGCTGCCGAAGAGTCCGTCGTGGCTCGGCAATGTCGCGTGGCTGTTCCATTTTAGTAAAACCTCGTTACGGACAATACTTGCCGATCAACTTACTCGCCGGACAACCACCCGGTTCCCGCTGACGGAAACGACTTCAACGCGACTTCCCTGCGGAATGTAGGGACCGTCGCTGAGGACGTCGAGGTAGCGCCCCTCGATCTGGGCTTTGCCGGCCGGCCGCAAGACCGAAACGGTTTTCCCCTGTTTCCCGACCAGCGACGCGTCTTGTTCGATCAACGCCGTCGACGAGGGTTCGTCCGCATACTCCGGCAGTAGCTGCGGTTCGTCCGGGTCGTGCCCTTCGGTCGTTCCGGGTGGAGAGAGGATCATCTGGCTCAGGATGGGAATGTGCGGCAGATAGCGGCTGAGGATCACCGCTGAGACCACCACCGAGACCAGCGAAGCGGTCAGTGTACCCACCGTCCGCGCTAGGTTGTTGATGTCGGCGTGGGGATCGAGCGTGTTGTAGTCGCCGAATGTCTGGCCAGCCAAGACCAACGATGCAAACACCAGCAAGCCGCCCGAGACGCCGAACACGCCGAAACCGGGGATCACGAAAATCTCCATCCCGATACAGGCCAGACCCAACAGGAACAACACGATCTCCAGCCAGCCGGCCGTTCCGCCCAGGAACCGGCTCCAGAACAACAACGAGAAACAGACGGCCGAAAGGATCCCAAAAAACCCGGTGACGATGTGCAGTTCGAGGTAAATACAGATGACCCCCATCACAAACAACAGACCCATGGCCGCTTGGGTGTTCAACAGGAAAATGAGTGTATCGACCCATGTTCGTTCGACCGCCACGAGTTGCTTGTTGGCGGGAAGGTCCAGCCGTTGTTTCAAGTCATCCAGATCCCGGACCGGCGGCTCGGCCATTTTGAGCTCATGAGCCCGCTGGCCGTCAACAGTCAGGAAGAGGTCTTTCTCCGATTCCGGCACCAGGCGCCCTTTGATCCACACGTCGTTGGCCTCGTGGATTTCGTCCTCGGTCATGTACCAGACGCGGCCAGTCTCCTTGTGCGTGACCTGATAGACTTTCAGGTTCCTGTCGGCCATAGCCATCGTCAGGGCCGGCGGTCGGCCTTTTCGGTTGGCCAGCTCCTTGAGCGTGAGACGGAGGAAACTCAGTTGTTTTCCTTCGACATGCTCGAATTGTCCCCCCTTGCGCATTTCAATCGGCCCGGCATCACCGATTTGCGCGTCTGGATGCAGGTAGATCTGATCGCAGCCCAGCGAAATAATCGCCGCTCCACTCATTGCCATTTTAGGGACGTACGCCACGGTGCGGACCTTCTTGGGATCGAGGTCCGCGATCTTGTGGGCGAGGTTGGTGCTCGACAGTAGAAATCCGCCGGGCGAATCGACTTCAAAGATCAACAAGTTCACACCATCGGAGAGCGCACGGTCGATCTGCCGCTCGAGGAACGTCTCCAACACCGGCTCGATCATGCCGTCGATCTTAATGAGCGCCACCTTGGGTGTTTCACCGACCGGATCGTCGCGAAGCGCTTCGGCAGGCAGGTTGTACAGATTGGCGACCTCGCCGCGCGTCTCGGCCGTTTGAACGGCCAACACGTCGTTCGCACGGGCCTGCCGGCCGGAAAACGTCCCGATCACGCCCCGCTCTTTGAGCGTTTGGACGTCTTCGATGACGACTTTGGTGTCGCGGAGCAGCTTGTACTCCTCTTGGGTCACAACTCGCGTCTCGCTCTCGTTTGCGTCGCCGGTTTGAACTTTCAGCTTCCACACGGCCTCCTGCGGGTCCATCATCCCCAGGACCAGCGCCCGGCTGAGTTTCGCGTTGTGTCGCTTGTCGACCAAGCTGAGCACAAATTGTTTGTCGTCCGGATCGACTGGTTTTCCTCGGCCGATGTCTCCCAATTCGGCATCGGGATGCATCACGATCTCGTTGCACGCCAGGGCCAGAATCACCTTGTTGCCGTCGACCGTTTCCGGAATCCAAGCGACCGTGCGAACCTTCGAAAGTCTTGCCGACGTGAGGAACTTGGCCAGATCTCGGATCGGACCGAACTTGCCCGGCCCACGGGTGATTTCCAGCACGAGGAAGGCCGGGCGGTTCTCGCGGTCCGCTTCGCTTTGCAGCTTCAACGCCGTGTTGGTGATCTTGCCGTCCTCAACCGGGCTGACAACCGTGATGAATTTCGCCAAAGTGTTCTGTTGTTTCGGCTCGGGCGGTTTTTCCTGGTCCGCCGCCGAACGGTAACCGCCGGGCAGCGCCAGCAGTCCGATCGTCAGCACCAGCACAACCCGATTCAGGCTTTTGAAGAGATCCCTATGTGGTCTCATCCGTTTTTTCCCGAGAATCTCGGTGCACAAAACGTTTCCGGACAGTGAAATCGTCCTTCCCTAACGCAAATTATACCGCCGGTCGACGATTATCACCATACGTCCAATCTGCTTTCAGCACGCGATTTCGCCGCCGGGCTTGCCCGGCGCGCTGAGCGCATCTCGTATTGGCCGCGCGTCGCAAGCGCCGCGGCTCAATAGGGCTGTCGTTCGTCGACCGAGCATTGTTCAACCCCGTCAGCGCAAACGAACGTCAGCCCTCAATGGATCACCGCATATTGATCGGGTCGACGTCGACGACGTATTCGACGTCTTTTGTCTTCGGCAGCCGATCGGCGATTGTGCGCCATAATTGTTGAATCGGTTCGATCTCCTTGGCGGTCAGTCGAAAGTGGTAACGGTAATTGCTCTTAAGTTTCGCCACCGGCGCCGGGGCCGGTCCCAGAATGCTGACCGGCGAATCGATTTCTTTGGCCGTTTTGCGCAGCAAGTCGGCGAACTGCTCCGCCTGGTGTTTTACCGTCGGCTCGTGCGGACCACGCAGAATGACGCGGGCCAGACGTGTAAACGGCGGTGCCGCCATCTCCCGGCGATGAATCAGCTCGCGCTCGGCAAATCCGAGATAATCGTGCTCGGCCGCTTTCTGAATGGCCGGTTCCGTGGGGCTGGTCGACTGCACAAACACCCGGCCGCCGCGCGCACTTCGCCCCGTTCGGCCCGACACCTGTGCCAGCAACTGAAACGTCCGCTCCGCCGCCCGCAGATCGGGCTGATGCAGTATGGTGTCCGCGTCGACCACGCCGACCAGCGTGACGTTCGGAAAATCGAGGCCTTTGGCGATCATCTGCGTCCCCAGCAGAATCTGCACCTCGCCCCGGCGAAACGACTCCAGCGCTGCGTCGTGGCTGCCGGGCCGGCGCATCGAATCGCTGTCCATCCGCAGCACTTTGTACCGCGGGAACTTGGCGCGCACTTCCTGTTCCAAGCGTTGCGTGCCGATCCCCAGATACCGGATTCCGGGATGACCGCAATGCGGACACTGCTGCGGCCTGGCCGTGTGAAAATCGCAGAAGTGGCACAAGGCCACGTCCCGGTCCTTGTGCCAGGTGAGCGTGATGTCGCACTGCGGACACCGGATCGATTGGCCGCACGCACGACACCACAGCGTCGGCGAGAAGCCGCGCAGGTTCAGAAACAGAATCACCTGCCCGCCGTCCTGCAAAGCCAGCCGCATCGCCGAGTGCAAGGCCCGCCCGATCGCATCGCCGCGCGAACAGTTGGGATCGTTGCGAATGTCGACGACCACAACCGGCGGCAGCGGCAACTTCCCCACGCGAACGGGCAACGAGACAAGCAGGTCCTGCTTTTGCAGGGCGCGCATCCACGACTCCAACATCGGCGTCGCCGAGCCGAGAATCAACGGCACGCGATCCCTCTCCGCCCGTTGCCGGGCCACCGCTACCGTGTGGTAGCGCGGCGTGGTCTCCTGTTTGAAGGTCGTTTCGTGCTCTTCGTCGATCACGATCATCCCCAGATGCGGCGTCGGTGCGAACACGGCGCTGCGGGCCCCCACCACGACTTCGACGGCGCCGCGGGCGATCTGCTGCCAATACCAGTGACGTTCCGGATCGCTCAGATGGCTGTGCAGGACAGCCACCGAATCGAACCGGCCGCGAAACCGCCGGATGGTTTGCGGCGTCAGACTGATTTCCGGAACCAGCACGATCGCCTGTCGTCCATAGCCGACCACTTCACGAATCGCCTGAATATACACTTCGGTCTTGCCGCTGCCGGTCACTCCGTGCAGCAGAATGGTGCGATGCTCGCCGGAGCGCAGCACCGCGGTCATGGTCTTCAACGCATTTCGCTGGTCGCGATTCAATTCAAAATCCTGAACCGGCTTGACGGGGCCGACGTCGCCGGCAAAATTGTCGGTCCGTTGCCGGCTGGCCACAATCAGCCCCTTTTTCCGCAGCGCCCCGATTGGCCCGGTGCCGCAACCGGCCCGCTCGGCCAGTTCGTCACCCCGCACCGGCGCATCGGCCGCGCAGAGAACTTCCAGCACCTCCCGCTGTTTCGGCGGTAACTTCTGCTCGGTCAGTTGTCTGCAGGCGTCCTCCCCGGCTCGAAAGAAAGTGATCAGCCGCGTACCCGCCTTTCTCTTCACACCAGCCGGAACCACCGACTCCAGCACCTGACCCCAGCCGCACAGGTACCGCTCGGCGATCCAGTGGGTCAGGTCGAGCATCTCCCTGGAGAGCAACGGTTCGCGGTCGAGGACCGAGTCGACCGATTTCAGCGTCCGCTTCGTCCGCGGCGGCGGCCCCAAGGCGACGCAATAGCCGACCGTCAGCCGATTCCCTTTGCCGAACGGCACTTTCACTCGCTGTCCCGGCTCGATGAGGCCCCGCAGCGCATCCGGCACCAGATAATAGAAGATGGTCTCCAACGGCCGGTTGAACACGACTTGGGCGGCAAGCCGGTCTTCCTCGGCCGCCGATTCCCACGGCATGGGTTCCGGCGGAAGCGATTCCACACCGAACAGGTTTTGCTGTTTGGGTTGGTTCACGTTACGATTCTAATCAAGGAAAAAGGAAAAAGGAAAAAGTGAAGACGAGTCTGGACTTTTTCCTTTGTAACTGTTGAGCCGAATGCAGTGATGAGGAAATTAGGAATTCAGGAAGACAGGAGAAAGACGATTCTCGACATTCCTGCTTTCCTGGTTTCCTAATAATCCTCCGCTTACCACGAAATGCACTGTTGTGAGGAAGTTGCTCCAGATGGCGAAAGTGTTACTTTCCTTTTTACTTTTGCCTTTTTCCTTTTTCCTTTTTCCTTTTTCCTTTGCCCCCCAGGGTTAAGCGATGCGATTGGGACTTTTCGGCGGCACGTTCGATCCGGTGCACTACGGACATTTGCTGTTGGCCGAGCAATGTCGCGAACAGTGCCGGTTGGATGAAGTCTGGTTCATCCCGACCGGCAATCCGCCGCACAAACAGACCGAAGGCATCTCACCCGGCGAAACCCGGGCCGAAATGCTCGAGTTGGCGACGGCCGGCGTGCCACACTTCGTCGTCAGCCGCATGGAGCTGGCGCGCGAGGGAAAGACCTTCACCGTCGACACGCTCACCGAGCTGCACACGGAAGACCCGAACCGCGAATTGTTCTTCCTGATCGGAGCCGATTCGCTCACCGATTTGCCCACGTGGCGCGAACCGGCACGCATCGTCGAACTGGCGAGGATCGTCGCCGTCAACCGCGGCGACCGGCCGCAACCCGATCTCGGACGCTTGACCGACCAGTTTGGCCGATCCGTCACGGCCGGCATTGAAATCGTCACGATGCCGGGCATCGACCTCTCAGCCACCGACGTCCGCAGCCGCGTCCGCCAGGGCAAAAGCATCCGCTTCATGACACCGAGGGCCGTCGAAGCGTACATCGCCGCGAACAAGTTGTACGTGGCGTGAAACGGCGAGTCCGGATCATTCATAGAAACCCAAACCGACGACTTGTCGTCGCTGCATGTGCTGCGGAACCAGCGGATTGCGACAACGAGTTGTCGGTTTGGTCACTCCGTGGACAGCCTGTGAATGATCCCGGCTAGTCCAATGGTTTGATGGAGATGTTCCGGAACCAGATGTCGCCGGGATGGTCCTGCAACCAGATGAAGCCTTCGCCGGTGAGTTTGCACATCGGTTTGTGGTACTTGTTCGGCGTGCCGTCCGGGTTCTTGCCTGCCTCGGTCCAGTCGGCAAGATTGGCGTCGATGATCTCTTGACCGTTGAGCACCACCCCAATTCGGCTCCCCTTTGCCGTGACGGTGACTCGGTTCCATTTGCCCGGTGGTTTCACCGTGTTTTTGCTCGGTGCGACCATGTCATACAGTGCCCCGCAGTCATGTTTGTTGGGCTTAGTGCTCCCGTAAGAATCGAGAATCTGGACTTCCAGTAGACCGTTCCACCAATACTGCGGCGTGCCGGCCGAGTAGTCGGACCGGTGTCGCAGCAGGATGCCGCTGTTGGCGCGTGGCCCCAGCTTGAACTCCAGATCCAGAACGAAGTCACGAAACTGCTTACGGGTCCGCAGATAGGAACGGCCCTTCCGCATTAGCGTGCCGTCTTCGACGGCCCACGCGTCAGTGGGGGCCTCCCGGCCGTCCTGGAGACGCGTTTCCCAATGTGTCAGATCCTTACCGTTGAACAGACTCACCCAGCCTTTCTCGAAATCGACTTTCGGATGTCCGTCCGCCAACACCTCAAGCGGACCTATCGCCGAGAAACAAATCACGACCGTTAAAACGGCAAACCATCGATCCGAATGTCTCATGACGACTCTCCTGCGAAAAGGAAACTTGACAAACTGACAACCACTCGGGTTGAGCTGCAAAACGTGATGCCACGCTAGCCCTCCGATTCTTGCACTTCTGTATGTCAGCCGCAACCTATTCGATAACACCTATGCCAAGACAAGACGGAAGTTTTTGACCACGAAAGCGTGTTGCCGGCAGAGAATGGCAGATTGGACAATTGGATTGCAGCGTGAGATGTTAGCGATGAAGCCAACCTGCCGATTCCGCGCGATCGGATGCAATTCGAGACGCCGCGGATGTCATGTTGAGTTGACCCGACCACTGCAACAGAACGAGCAAAAGGCCGCCAAAGTGATCGGGCGGGTCCCGCTTGGTCGTTGGGGTGAAGCGAGCGACGTTGCCGGAGCGGCCGTTTTTCTGGCAAGCGACGCCTCGCTGTACGTGACCGGTCACACCATCCCCGTCGATGGTGGGGCGGCCAATGTGATCGCCATCTCTGAAGAGTAATGAACCGGACTCGGAGTCGCCTGAGAACGAGCTTCTTTGGTCGCGCGCGGGAAGATAGAGGAAAGCCGGGGTGGGCGTCAGTGTTTGCGGTGTTGTTCAGGTCGCGGTTTGGCGGATTCGC
>CAZGYE010000049.1:0-23499 GCA_964530165.1 uncultured Planctomycetaceae bacterium | reverse complement strand
CGTTACACCACACGCTGGAGCGGCTGGCGGTGTATCGGCCTGCTTTCATTTCCTGCACGTATGGAGCCGGCGGAAGCACACGAGACCGAACCATCGACTGGTGCGTCGACGTTCAACAGCGACTCACGATGACGGCGACCGCCCATTTGACCTGCGTTAACTCTTCGCGCAACGAGATGATTGAGTGGCTCGCGCTGGCGCATGGCCGCGGCATCCGGAACATCATGGCGCTGCGGGGCGACCCTCCGCAGGGGCAGCAGTCTTTCCAGCCGGTCGAGGGGGGGTTGTGGCACGCCAACGAGTTGGTCGCGCTGATTCGCGAACAGTTGCCGGACGTCGGCATCGGCGTGGCCGGCTATCCGGAAAAGCACCCTGAAGCGCCCGATCCGGCGGCCGATCTCGAAAACCTGAAACGAAAAGTCGAAGCCGGCGCCGATGCCGTGTTCACGCAACTGTTCTATGTCAACGACAACTTTTTCGATTTCCGCGACCGATTCGAACAGGCTGGAATCGGGGCGCCGCTGATACCCGGCATCATGCCGATCACCGAGTTCGCCCGGATCAAGCGGATCACGTCGCTGTGCGGCGCCGCCATTCCGAACGACCTGGCCGACCGACTGGAAGCCGCGCAGGACGACAAACCGGCCCAGTTCACAATCGGAGTGGAACACGCGATCCACCAATGCCGTCAGTTAATCGACCGGGGCGCGCCGGGAATTCACTTCTACGTGCTGAATCGGTCACGTGCTTGCGAAGAAATCCTCAACGACTTGGACATCTAGGAAGGAAAAAGGCACAAGGAAAAGGAAAAAATTGTCCTGTTCTGTAACTCTTTAGCCAAATGCAGTCATGAGGAAATTAGGAACCCAGGAAGACAGGAGAAAGACGATTCCCGAGATTCCTGCTTTCCTGGTTTCCTAATAATCATCCTCTTACCACGAAACACACTGTCGAGACGAACTGGCTCCAGACGGCTAAAGTGTTACTCTTTTCTCTTTTGACTGTTTCCTTGGACTATCCGGATGACCGTCACTGCCGAACCGACGACTCGCGACGTCCTCGATCATCTGCTGCGAGAACGCATTCTGATTCTCGACGGGGCCATGGGGACGATGATCCAGGCGCACAAGCTCCGCGAGCGGGACTTCCGCGGCGAGCCGTACGCAGACCATCGGCGAGATCTGATCGGCTGTAACGACCTGCTCTCGGTCACGCAGCCCGGCATCATCGCCACGATTCATCGTGACTATCTGGCCGCCGGCGCCGACATAATTCAGACGAACACATTCAACTCGAACTCGATTTCGCTGGCCGATTACGGCCTGGAAACGGAGGTCTACAAGATCAACCGGGCGGCAGCCGAGCTGGCCCGGCGGGCTGCCGACGAGTTCACGGCCCTCACGCCCGACAAACCCCGCTTTGTGGCCGGCAGCATCGGCCCCACCAATCGCACCGCTTCGCTGTCCCCTGACGTGAACGATCCCGCTTTCCGAGCCGTCACTTTCGACGAGCTTGTCAATGCATACACCGAACAGATATCCGGACTGGTCGACGGCGGCGTCGACATGCTGATGCCGGAAACCACCTTCGACACCTTGAATCTCAAGGCCTGCCTGTTTGCCGTCACAAGCTTCCTTGCCGAGCACGCCATCGATCTTCCGTTGATGATCTCGGTGACCATCGCCGACAAGAGCGGACGAACACTCTCGGGCCAGACGCTGGAAGCGTTCTGGAATTCGGTCTCACATGCAAACGTTTTGAGCGCCGGCATCAACTGCGCACTGGGGGCCGAGCAGATGCGCCCCTTTGTCGAGGAGTTGTCGTCTATTTGCCCGGCGTTTGTCAGTTGCCATCCCAACGCCGGCTTGCCGAACGAGTTCGGCGAATACGACGAGACACCGGCAAGCATGGCGCGGCTGTTGAGTGAATTCGCCGAGAGCGGCTGGGTGAACATCGTGGGCGGCTGCTGCGGCACGACGACCGAGCACATCCGCGTCCTCTCAGAGGCCGTGCGCGACCTGCCGCCGCGTCGCAAACCGAATCTGCCCGGCTATTCCCGCTTCAGCGGGCTGGAGCCGTTGACCATTCTGCCCGACAGCAATTTCATCATGGTCGGCGAACGCACGAATGTCACCGGGTCGCGGAAGTTCGCACGGCTGATCAGGAACGAAGATTACGAGGCGGCAATCCAGGTGGCCCGCGAGCAAGTTGACAGCGGGGCCAACATTCTCGACGTCAACATGGACGAAGGCCTCTTGGACAGCGAGCAGGTGATGACCACGTTCCTTAACCTGCTTTCCGCCGAACCGGCCATTGCCCGCGTGCCCATAATGATCGACAGCTCGAAGTGGTCGGTCATCGAAGCGGGTTTGAAGTGTGTGCAGGGCAAGGCCATCGTGAATTCCATCAGCCTCAAGCAGGGGGAAGCGGAGTTCTTGCGACAGGCGGAATTGATCCGTCGCTACGGGGCGGCGGTGATTGTGATGGCCTTCGACCGCCGGGGACAGGCGGCCGACCTGGACCGCAAAGTCGAAATCTGCCGGCGGGCCTACCGTCTGCTGACCGAACAGGTCGGCTTTCCGCCGGAAGACATCATCTTCGACCCCAACATTCTGACCGTCGGCACCGGTTTCGAGGAACACGCCAACTACGCCGTCTTTTTTCTCGAGGCGGTCCGGCGAATCAAGCAGTCGTGTTCCCGCGCAAAGACGTCCGGCGGCGTCAGCAACGTCTCGTTCGCCTTCCGTGGAAACAACGTAGTCCGCGAGGCGATGAACGCGGCCTTCCTCTACCATGCGATTCGTACCGGTCTCGACATGGGCATCGTCAATGCCGGTCAGATCGAGGTCTACGAGGAAATCGACTCCGAGCTGCTTCGGCACGTCGAAGACGTGCTGCTCAATCGCCGGCCGGATGCCACCGAACGGCTCATCGAATTTGCCCAGACGGTCAAGCAAACCGCCGGCGAGGCCGACCAGACGACCCTTGCAGTCTGGCGGGAACAATCTGTCGAGCAGCGGATCCAACATGCCCTGCTCAAGGGCATCGACGACTACATCGAACAGGACGCCGAAGAGGCGCGGCTGAAATTTGGTAATCCGCTGGAAGTCATCCAGGGACCGCTGATGGACGGCATGCGCGTCGTCGGCGACTTGTTCGGCAGCGGCAAGATGTTTCTGCCTCAAGTGGTCAAATCGGCTCGCGTCATGAAGAAGGCGGTCGCCCATCTCACGCCGTACATGGAAGCCGAAAACGCGAAATCCGGCGCCGAACCGCAGGCTCGAGGCACCATCGTAATGGCCACCGTCAAAGGCGACGTGCATGACATCGGCAAGAACATCGTCGGGGTGGTGCTGCGGTGCAACAACTTCGAAGTGATCGATTTGGGCGTCATGGTCCCGGCCGAGCAGATTCTTCAAACCGCCGTCGAGAAGGGGGCCGACATGATCGGGCTCAGCGGCCTGATCACCCCCTCGCTGGACGAAATGGCCCATGTCGCCCAGGAGATGCAGCGGCAGGAGTTCGACATCCCGCTGCTCATCGGCGGTGCGACCACCAGCGCGAAACATACGGCGGTCAAGATCGCACCGGAATACCATCAGAGTGTGGTCCACGTGACCGACGCGTCGCAGTCGGTTCAGCTCGTCGAGAAGCTGCTCGATGAGGAGCGCAAAGTCCAGTTCGATTGCACGAACCGCGAAGCCCAGCAGCGCGACCGCCGCATGTATGCGGCCCGGCAACAGAGAACACTCACGCCGTATGCCCTCGCACTGGCTGACCGGTTCACGACCGATTGGGACACCGTCGAGATCGACAAACCATCGTTTCTAGGATTGCGCATCCTAGACGATCATCCGTTGGAAGAGCTTGTCCCGTTCATCGATTGGTCCCCCTTCTTTCGGGTGTGGGAGCTGCGCGGCAAGTATCCCAGAATCTTCGACGACGCGGAAGTCGGCAGCACGGCGAGAAAACTGTTCGACGAGGCCGGGGGACTGCTGGATGAAATCATCTCGAACAAGCTGCTCTCGGCCCGCGGCGTGTACGGCTTTTGGGCGGCGGGCAGCGACGACGACGACATCCTGCTGTTCACCGACGAGGGCCGCCAACACGAATTGACCCGTTTTCACATGCTGCGGCAACAGTGGCAGCGCAAGGGGCGAACCGAATACTACTCGCTGGCCGATTTCATCGCCCCGCACGACAGCGGTCGTGGAGACTACCTCGGCGCTTTCGCCGTCACCACTGGCATCGGCACCGATGCCATCGTCCAGCAGTACGAGAAAGAGCACGACGACTTTCGCGCCATCATGGCGGAGGCCCTGGCCGACCGGCTGGCCGAGGCGTTTGCCGAGATGCTTCACCACCAGGCCCGGATCGATTGGGGCTATGGCAAAGAAGAACATCTGAGCAAGGAAGAGCTGATTGCCGAGAAATACCGGGGCATTCGCCCGGCAACCGGTTATCCGTCCTGTCCCGATCACACCGAGAAGCGAACGCTGTTCGACCTGCTGCATGCGGAACAGAACACCGGCATCACGCTGAGTGAATCGTTCGGGATGCACCCGGCAGCCTCAGTCTGCGGATTGTACTTCGCGCATCCCCAGTCCCGATATTTTTCGGTCGACCGGATCGCCAAAGATCAAGTCGAAGACTACGCCCGCCGCAAAGGCATGACCGTCGCCGAGACCGAACGCTGGCTGGCCCCAAATCTCGGTTACCAACCCGAGTGAGCTTCTCTCTCAAAGACGCAATACTCGGGGCGCCACGGCCAGCGACCGGAGGGAGTCGGCCGTGTGAAGAGCTGAACCGGCACGCACGACTCGCTGCGCTCGCTGTGCGTGGCACCCTTGCCGTCAAGGGGAGGTGTCACGAGTATCTGGGCGCCGTCAACAAGGTGAACGGCTAACGGGCCGGGTGAGCGGTGTGCTTGCAAGCCCTTGCTGGTGAGTGAGCGTAAGGCATTGCGAGGATGCATGCTCAGGCTGGCCGGGTGGCCCTGGCCGGGGCCACCCGGCCCAACAACAAAAAGGTTTGGCCCGGTAGTAGTGGCAAATCTCTGGGATTTCCAAAATCCCAGGGATTTGCGTGTGACTGTTTCGGTGAGCGGGGGTGTTGGTTTGCGTCGTCACATCTCTTGCCGGATGTGGCATTTGCGAAACAGGGGCGTCTTGCCCTCGAGCGGCCCTGGCACGCTTACCTCTTGAGACGACTTGGCTTGCGTCGACCTGAGCGGGTCGGTCGTTTGTTGGTCCGGAGTTTGCAGTGAATCGGCCGGTTACTGGATGTCGGCGGGGGACCCAGTTCGGCCGCAGACAGAGCTGGCTGTGAGCTAGACTTCCTCCAACGAAGTCACCGCGGGGGCATGGGACAGGCGGAAGGATGTCACCCAAGGGGACGAAGTCCGCACCGCCTGCCACAGACCAGCTTTTGCCGTCCAGAACGTCATCCTCTTTCTCGGAAACCAGTCTGACGAAACGCGACATGATGGAAACTACTCTCAACAGCGCACCGGCTCAGCAACAGCGAGCGCGTTTGCCGTCGACTGCCCTCGAGCCGTCCCGTGCCGACGATCCGCCGCTGACGGTGATCGAGCCGGTGAGCGGATGGCAGCTGATCAACTTCCTCGAGTTGTGGCGTTACCGCGAGCTGTTGTACTTCTTCACCTGGCGGGACGTGAAAATCCGCTACAAGCAAACGCTGCTCGGCGCCGGCTGGGCCGTCATCCAGCCGTTCATGATGATGATCGTCTTTACGATCTTTCTGGGCCGCATGGCCAAAGTCGATTCGGGTCCTTTTCCGTATCCGGTGTTTGTGTACGCGGGACTGTTGCCCTGGACCTTTTTTGCGACCGCGATTTCCAACGCCGGCAACAGTGTCGTCAGCGCCCGGGCGATTGTGACCAAGGTTTACTTTCCCCGCTTGGCGATTCCCTTCGGTTCGGTGGGGGCCGCGCTGGTCGACTTCGCGATTGCCTTCAGCATGCTCTTGGTGCTGATGGCTTACTACGGCATTCGGCCCGGCTGGGGGATCCTGCTGGTTCCGGGACTGCTTGTCGTGACGGCCGTTGCCGCCCTGGGAGTCGGCACGCTGTTGGCCACGTTGAACGTCTCCTTTCGTGATTTCAAGTACATGATTCCCTTCCTGGTCCAGATTTGGATGTTCGCCACGCCGACCGTTTACATGCACGTCGACTACGAGAACACGGCACAAGCCTCGTCGCCTCAGGCCAGCCGGGTGGAGAAAGCCGCCGGAGAAAAGGCCGAACATCCCGCTGCCGGCGCCACCGGCGCCAAGACCGACTCGGCCGACAGCGGAATGCCAGCGGGTCTCAGGCCGTTTCTGCAGCTCAACCCCCTGACGGGCATCATTGCCTTTTTCCGCGCCGCGGTACTGGGCGGTCCCCTGCCCTGGTTGCAGCTCGGCTATGCCAGCGCCTTGGTGGCCGTCCTGTTTTGCGGCGGCGTTGCCTACTTCAAGCGTGTCGAGAGCAGCTTCGCGGACATCGTTTAAGTCAAAGGTTCAAAAGTCAAACGGGAATCCGTCCTCGCAGACTCTTCAACTTTTTCACTTTTCAACTTTTCAACTTTTTCATTTTTCGACTTTTCTGCCATGCACCCTGCCATTCGCGTGAAAAACCTGTCGAAGCACTATCGCATCAATCATGCCAGGCAGTCGGCCAAATACCGCACCCTGCGCGACACGATTGCCGAAGCCGTGACGGCTCCGTTCAGACACCTGAAAAATGGAGCCGCCCTGGGTAAGACCGAAACTTTCCGGGCGCTGGAAGGGATCGACTTCGAGGTGCAGCCGGGAGAGGTGGTCGGCATTGTGGGCCGCAACGGGGCCGGCAAATCGACTCTGTTGAAGGTCATCAGCCGTATCACCGCCCCCACACAAGGCCGCGTCGAGCTGCGCGGACGCGTCGGCAGCCTGCTGGAAGTCGGCACCGGCTTCCACCCGGAACTGACCGGACGTGAGAACGTGTTCTTAAACGGCTCCATCCTGGGGATGACCCGCTTAGAAATCGGGCGGCAGTTCGACGCCATCGTTGACTTCTCAGGCGTGGAACAATTCCTCGACACGCCGGTCAAACGTTACTCCAGCGGCATGCGCGTGCGACTGGCGTTCGCCGTCGCCGCGCACCTCGACCCCGAACTGATGCTCGTGGATGAAGTGCTGGCCGTCGGAGACGCTGCGTTTCAGGCAAAATGCTTGGCAAAAATGGGCGACGTGGCCAGTTCTGGACGCACGATCCTGTTTGTCAGCCATAACATGGCCGCCGTCCAAAACCTGTGCAGCCGGGCCATCTTGCTGGAAAAAGGACGCCTCGTCCGCGACGACCATCCTGCCGACGTCATCGAAGCCTATCTGAAAAGCTTCTCCACCACCCTCGGCCACTGCGACCTCACCGACGCGAACGTCGAACGCAGCGGCACCGGAGCCGCCAAGCTCCAACACGTAGAACTTTGCACCCTCGCGGGACAACCGACCGCAGCCATCGCCATGGGGGATGGCCTCCGCGTCCGTTTGCAGATTCACCCCCAAGCCAACGTCCGCTCGGCAGGAATCTCCATCAACGTCATCAACTCATCCGGCCAGGGCGCCTGCGTGCTCGACAGCATCGATACCGCCGGCTTCCAAGTCGACCTGCACGCCGACCGGCCGCTGAGCATCGACTGCGAGATCCCCAGCATGAACCTCATGCCCGGGACCTATCGCCTAACCCTCTCGCTGATCCGGCAAGCAGGCTGTAAAACCGAAGTCCTCGACAACGTCAGCCAGGCCGTCAGCTTCGAGATCATCCCCAAAGACATCTTCCACACCGGCCGCATCCCCAAAGGCCCCGGCATCCTCTTCCTCCAACCAAACTGGTGCACCAACAATCGACAACGCGCGAACTCATATAACCAGAGACTACTCCCCACATATGACACGACCAATACAATCTAAAACGGAACTCATCGCAACAAGAAAGACGAACTATGGCACGATGTCTGTGTGGCAAGCCGTCACCGCTCTTAGCGCCTGCGTCCCCGCAGGGTCGGGACGAGTTCCGACGAGACGTAGACGGTAGGCGTCAATCGGCGGGGGCGCGCCCTAGGGTGTTGTGGCTCATCAAGGGATTAGGGTTGGGCGGAGCGGAAAAGCTGCTCTCGATGGCCGTACCACATCTGGATCGAAGCCGATTTGACTATGAAGCCGGATTCTTTCTGCCGTGGAAAGACGCGTTGGTCGACGACTTACAGATGCAGGGCGTCCCGGTCACGTGCTTCGATATTAGAAACTGTTCGTCATTTGTTGGATTTGGGCGTCTGCTGGCGCACATTAAGCAGCGACGTATTGATGTCATACATATGCATTTGCCGGTCTCGGGTGTTGTAGGGCGTCTTGCCGGCAAGCTGATGCGAGTGCCGGGACTCATTTATACAGAGCACAATGTATGGGGGCGCTTGAACCCTATTACGCGCCTGATGAATCGAGTGACCTTTGGCTTGAACGATTTCAGCATCGCTGTGTCTGACGATGTTCGCCTTTCGATGACAGTGGGAGCGCGAGAGAGACTCACGACAATAGCGAATGGCATTGCCTGTGAGAAGATGTCATCAGTCGCGGGCGATGCAGTGGCAATGCGGAGGGATTTGGGTGTGCCGGAGGGACATCTGATAATCGGGAAGGTTGCAAACTTAACGCCGAAGAAGAATCACGAGATGCTGCTGAAAGCATTCGCGCTGTTCAGCCGGCGATTTCCGAGGTCGACACTAGTGCTCGTCGGTCAGTTGGCTGGGAGAGAGCAGCATCTGCGGAATCTTGCGGCCGAGTTGGATATTGCGAAACGTGTGATCTTCACAGGTCCGCGAACAGACGTGTTGCGGGTTGTACAAACGTTTGACGTGTTTGCGCTGTCGTCGACGTTCGAAGGTTTGCCCATCGCGTTGCTAGAGGCGATGTCCCTGGAGAAGCCGACAGTCTGTACTGCAGTGGGTGGTGTTCCGGGGGTGATACGTGACGGTAGGGAGGGGTTCTTGGTTCCTGCCGGGCGTGTTGATGTGATGGCAGATCGCTTTGCACAACTGGCTGCGACGCCATCGTTGCGGCGGGAGCTTGGTTCGGCTGCGCGCGAGCGCGTGCGGAAGGAATTCGACATCGCGACGATGGTCCGGCGAGTTGAAGAGGTTTACATGCAAGTCTTGGAGGAAAAGGGAGTATGGAGATCAAGATAAAGCCGTATGACCCGGCCAAAAAGGCCGAGGTGTTGCAGCTTGTCCGCCTCTGCTTGGGTGAGAAGGCGGACATGGATAGAGATTCTCTATGGTGGGATTGGCGACATGAAGCAAATCCATTCGGCCGCTCGCTGATTCTGACTGCAGAGGTGGACGGTCAGATCGTTGGCGTCCGCCCGTTTCTGCGTTGGCAACTCATGTGTGACGAACGGTTGGTCAATGCGGTTAAGCCGGTTGACACAGCCACACATGTCGATTTTCGCCGTCAGGGGATCTTCACGAAATTGACGCGTGCGGCCCTAGAGCAGGCCAAGCAACAAGGCGTAAATCTGCTATTCAATACGCCGAACGAAAACAGCATTGCAGGCTACCTGAAAATGGGCTGGAAGCGTGCGGCACGCCTGCCATTGTACGTCAAAGCTCTGCGACCGTTTCGCGCGTTTAGCCGCGTCCTCTTGTCGCGACTAGGCTTGCCACCGAACTCGAAACCGGTCACTACAACCGAACAGTTCGACAACCTCTTACCAGCGAGAAGACTGTTGGAAGGTGCAGACACCATTGCCGCTCTCGACTTCCATAGCAACGGCAACGGCGACTACCATACACCCCGAACGCTGGAGTTTCTTCGCTGGCGTTACGTGGACCATCCCCACGCCACCTATTACGCCGAAGTGGACCAGCAGGCAGACAAGATCGCCGGGGTGCTCTTCTATCGCATCAAAACGCGGATGAATCTGCGAGAAGTGTTGTTGGACGATCTCCTCACCCGAGACAACCGTCCCGAGACAGCGATCCGTTTGCTCAACCGTCTCTGCCGGCGCGTTCAAGCAGACTATATTGTCGCACACTTCCCGAAACGCTCGCTGCCGTCTGCCGCGCTGCGAGCACTCGGCTTTTGGCGTGTGCCGGGGAAACGCATCCAACTGGTAGCACGTGGGCTAGACGAGGGCCCGTCGTCCGCGGTCATTGACAACACGAACTGGGCGCTCTCCATGGCCGACATTGAAGGGCTTTGACAGTAACCGAGGTAGAGAATCGTGGAAAACTCCAGGGCGCAGCGTCGCGACATACAAGCAGACAAGTCAGGACGACTGTTTGTCGTCGCGTTCTCAGCGCGAATTGTGGTCGTGATCGTGATGTGCCTGGCGACAACAGGCTCGATCGGGAGTGTTTCGCGTGATTCAGCGAAGTATCACAATGTCGGTAGGGAAATCGCCAAGGAGTATGCGCGGGGTGAAATCGAGTGGGCGGAGTGGTTCGACGACGGCTGGTATCAATTCGTGGGACTTGTGTACTTCGTGTTTGGCGTACACATAGAGATTGTGATGGCGATTAACGCGCTGCTGGCTGCTGGTGCGACTGTCCTGCTCTATCGAATTGCGCGAGAGGTATTCTCGGACGAACCAGTGGCCCGGATGTCGGCGTACCTCTTCGCACTCTTTCCATCTGTTGTTTTTTACACATCGTTGCCGCTGAAGGAGGCGGCGTCGCTGTTCGGCCTGTTAGGCGTGGTGTGGGGCGTCGTCTGTTTCATCCAAGGGCGACAGGATCGAGGGTTGCTCTGGATGGCAGCCGGACTAGCGATATTGGCGGGACTGCGAGCATACATGTGCTTTGTGTGTCTGGGGTGCGTAGTGGTGTGTGTGATTCCGTTCCGCATTGCGCGAGGTTGGGGGGGCGTGTTTCAGGTGGCATGCATCTTGTTGGCAAGTGCGATCGGGGCATATTTTGTTGCGGTGTCGGCCGGGATTCGCTACGAGGACTATCCATCGCTTCGCTATTTCGACATCGACTATATCAACCATGTCCGCGGTTCATTATCGCGAGGGAACACGCGCATGTACGACAACGGTGGAAATGCCGCGTTCGGACAGAACTGGGCCGGCAATGCGAGGCTCGTTGGTAATGGCATCTTTTACTTGCTGTTCAGCATCGACCTAACGAACGTGAAGAGAGATCGTCAACTAGCGGCGATTCCGGAAATGTTGTTCATCTTCTACTGTCTCCCGTACTTGTTTGTCGGGGTGACGTCGATCTGGAAGCGGTCGCCGCGAATGGCTTTGCCGATTTTGTTGTTCGCCTTTGCGATTATCGGTGTATACGCGTCGGCGGCGACGAACATGGGGGCGCTGTTTCGCTGGCGGGCGCAAGCGTTGCCCTTCCTGATCATGTTGATTGTCTATGGAGCGTCGACTCGGCGGCGCGGATTCGTGTGGGCAACGCTGCGGCGCTTACGCCGGTCGACTGAGCGCTGTGGTCGCGCGGCGCTGGCATGAGGCAACGTCGATGCAGGTAAGTTCCGGGGAATCGCTTCCGGTCGAACAAAGCGAGAGCATCTGAAGTAGACGGCGTATCGGAGCGAAACGCATGAAGATCATGTTAGTGGCGAACACGGGTTGGTATCTGTACAACTTCCGTCGAAATCTCAGCCGGGAATTGCGGGAGGCGGGGTCCACAGTTGTTTTTGTGTGTCCGCACGATCGTTATGTGCCCATGCTCCAAGCGAGCGGGTTCCGATGGGTGCCGTGGAACGTCCACCGCAGCAGCATGAATCCCTGCCGTGAGCTGTCGGCCGTGTGTGAGTTGATTCGCATTTACCGACGGGAGCGGCCGGCACTGGTGCATCATTTCACGATCAAGTGCATCGTGTACGGAACGCTGGCAGCCAAGTTGGCCGGCGTCAGGAGTGTCGTCAACGCGGTGACGGGGTTGGGACATGTGTATCTTTCCAGCGGGCTGAAGACGAAGCTTGTGAGGCCGTTCATTCACCGTTGGTATTCGTGGGCGCTGACCACACCTGGCGTCAGGGCGATGTTTCAGAACACCGACGACCTGGCCGTGTTGGCTTGCGCCGTCCCACACTTGGCGAAACGTGCTGTGCTGTCGAACGGTTCCGGCGTTGACCTCACCCGATTTTCGCCGGTCTTTTCGCCGAAGGATCAGCGCCCGAACGGACGACCGTGCGTTCTTTTTGCTGGAAGGCTGATTCGGCAAAAAGGCATTCACGAGTTTGTCGAGGCGGCGAGAATCATCCGCGGGCGAGGGGTACAAGCGCGATTCCTGGTGTGCGGCGAAACCGATCCGGGAAACCCTTCCACTGTCGATCCGGACCTCTGCCGGCAGTGGCATAACGACGGCATCGTCGAACTGCTGGGACACGTCGACCGTATTGAAGACGTGATTCGGCAATCAGCCGTCGTGGTGTTGCCGTCGTATCGCGAGGGCACGCCGAGGGTCTTGCTGGAAGCCGCCGCGATGGCAAAACCGATTGTCGCGACGGACGTGCCTGGTTGCAGAGAAGTCGTCGTTCATCGTGAAAACGGGCTGCTCGTCGCTCCTCGCGATGCCAACGAGCTGGCCGACGGCATCGAAACCATGCTGCACGACGAGAAGATGCGAAACGAGATGGGTCGCGCCGGACGCAAGCGGGCTGTGAGGCAGTTCGACGAGCGAAACGTCATCCGTGACACGCTACAGGTCTATGCCGAGTTATTGGGGGAAAAACACTTTGCTCAGGCGATCGCCTAGAACCATCAGGACAGACGGCCGTCGCGAGAAAAGTCAAACAAGTCGACCACAGTATTAAGATGATGCACATGTCTCCTTTCAGTTTTCCACGCGGGCTCTTCACGTTTTCGCTTGATTTCGAACTGGCATGGGGAACGCGTGGGCGGCCCAAAGCTCCGGCAATGCCACCGTTCTTTCAGGGGACCCGATCCGCAATTCGCGGTCTGTTGCGGTTGTTCGAGCATCACGGCATCAGCGCCACGTGGGCCATCGTGGGGGCGTTGCTGCTTCAAAGCAAAGATGGCCGAACAAAACACCCCTGGCTGGCCAGCCCGCGCTCCAGCGGTGTCCCGGCGGGAAACTTCGAGTCGCAGCCGTTCTGGTACGCCGAGGACGTGGTCGACGCGTTGTTGAGGTGTTCGGTCCCGCAGGAGATCGGATGCCACACGCTGACGCACGTTTTCGTCGATCCGCGACCTGAGGGACGAAACGCCTTCCGAGAGGAGCTGCGATTGTTCCTGGAACTTTTTCAGGAACTCGGCTTGGAGCGTCCTCAGAGCTTCATCTTTCCGAAGGCCAAGATGGGGCATTTCGATCTGCTGGCTGAGATGGGGTTCCGCTGCTACCGGGGACCGGAAAGCAAATGGTTTGAATCGCTGCCCGGCGAAGTGGTGAGGGCCGGGATTCGGTTGCTCGATGCGAGAATGGCTTGCCGGCCAAGGGTCGACCGGCCGCGATTGACCGAGGAAGGAGTGTGGATGATTCCGGCTTCGCAGTTCTATTCACCCTTCATGAGCGTGGGGAACTACGTGAGTCCCGAGGCGCGTGTGCAGACGGCCGTCAAAGGTCTGCGTCTAGCCGCCCGGACCGGGAGACTGTTCCACCTGTGGACGCACCCCTTCAATCTCGGCGTCCGTAGCGGGGAATTGTTGAATGGGCTCGACAAAATACTCAGCGAAGCGGTCCGCTTGCGCGACGCGGGAGATCTCGACATCCTGCCCATGGGTGAACTCGCCGACCGGTTGGATGCCGTTTCGGGCAAAGTGCGGAATGCGGAATGCGGGATAGGGGATAGGGGATAGGGGATAGGGGATAGGGGATAGGGGATGGAGAATCATCAATCGTCAATCGTCAGGATTCTGTACGTCATCGACACGCTTGAGGTCGGCGGATCGGAGAGGAGTTTGCTGCAAATTGCCCGACGGCTGAACCGGGACCGTTATGAATTGGTCGTCTGCAGCCTCTATAGGGGCACGGCCCTTCGACGGGAGTTCGAGGCGGCGGGAATTCGAGTCATCGCATTGGAATTGTCGGGGAAGTACCAGTTCCTCAAAGCGTTTCTCAAGCTGCGACGTGTCGTTCGTAGCGAACGTCCCGACTTGATTCACACGACATTGTTCCGCGCCGATCAGCTCGGCCGGGCGGTTGGCAGGTGGCTGGGCATTCCCGTCGTAAGCAGTTTTGTCAATCTTTCCTATGACCCCTCGCGATCGGAGGGAAATCCACACGTCGACGGACGAAAGCTGGCCGGACTACGAATGCTCGATGCGTTTTCCGCTCGCTGGGTCACGCGTTTTCATTCCGTATCGGCGGCGGTCAGGGACGCCAATTGCCGCGACTTGAAAGTCGATCCTCAACGCGTCACTGTCGTACCCAGGGGAAGAGAAATTGACGACTTCAGCATGACTTCGACTCAGCAAATCGCAGCGCTGCGGCTGTCGCTGGGGATTGGAGACGTCTTTCCCTGCATCGTGAATGTTGGCCGGCTGGTCGACCAAAAGGCTCAGCGCTGCCTCGTTCAAGCGATGGCTGCGGTCGTCGCGGAGTACCCGCAGGCGAAACTTCTCATCGCCGGTGAAGGCCGGTTGCGCGGTCGCCTCGAAATGCAGATTCAGCAACTGGGACTGCAAAAGAACGTCGCACTCTTGGGATACCGGAACGACATCCCTCAATTGTTACAGATTGCAGATTGCTTCGTGTTTCCGTCGATCTATGAGGGATTGCCCGGATCGGTTGTCGAGGCAATGCTCTCCGAATGTGCAATTGTGGCAACGGATATCCCCGTGTTACGGGAAGTCCTTGCCAGCGGGCAGACCGGACTTCTGGTCCCTGCGAAGAACGCCCCGGCTCTAGCCGGCGCGATCGTAAGGCTCGCCAAAGACCGGGAGCTGGCGAACCGACTTGCAGACAATGCCCGTTCCGTAGCGTGCCAGCGGTTCGACATTCGGCAAGTTGTCGAACAGACCGAGCAAATGTATCGGCAGGTTCTTCAGGAAAGTCAGCGGACTAGCCAGAAATTGGTGGCTCATAGGGTGGCCTCGTGAAAATACTTCAAATCATCACGCGCAGCGAACGACGCGGCGCCGAAATCTCTGCGGCGGAATTGTCAGAGCAGTTGGCTCGGCGGGGGCACGAAGTCCGGCTGGTATCGTTGTACGCGCCATCTTCCGACACGTGCAGACTGCTGCGGACGGAAGGCGTCGGGCGAGTCGAACTCAATGCCAAAGCAAGCGGCCGAATTGAACCGGCGGCCATGGCGCGGCTTTGGCGGCTGATCCGCGAGATGGGACCAGATGTGGTGCAGGCGAACGGATTTCATGCTTTGAAGTACGCGTCGTTGTTGAAACACTCGAGGTTGACTTCTTGGCCGTTGGTCTACCGCAACATCAGCATCGCCAGCAGGTGGATTACCCGGCGGTTGCAGCGGATGTGGGGAACTTGGCTGATGCGTTCGGTCGACTGCGTCTTGTCGGTCAGCGACGCCGGCGCCGCTGACATCTGCAAGACGTACAACGTTCCGAAATCCCGCGCGTTGACGATTCCTCAGGGCATCGAGATTCCTGCAGTGCAATACCGCGATCAAGCGCGTCGGACTCTTGCGGATTTGATCGGAGTCGACGCCAGCGATCCGCTGTTGTTCCATCTCGGAAGCTTCACGCCGGAAAAAAACCACGAAGGGTTGCTGACGGCCTTTCGACGGGTTTGCAAGCGGCATCCAAGGGCGCAGCTCGTGTTGTGCGGAGACGGTCCGTTGCGTCCACACATCGAACAGCGCATCGGTACCTTGGACCTGCATGGACGCGTTCACACTCTCGGCAACCGCGCCGATGCCAGGAACTTGCTAGCCGGGGGCGACCTGCTGCTGCTGTCCAGCCACATTGAAGGAATCCCGGGGGTGATTCTCGAAGCCGCAGCATGTGGCGTGCCGGCTGTTTCCACAAACGTCGGCGCGGTCGCGGAAACCGTCGAACACGACACGTCAGGCAAGTTGGTTCCGGCAGGCGATATGCACGCTCTCGCCGATGCCGTTTGCGAACTCCTCGCCGACCCAGAGCGGCGCAAGCAGATGGGAGCCGCTGCACGCGATCACGTCATTCGACACCATGAAATGAATTCGACCATTGACGAATTCGAACGAATCTATCGGAAACTAGTCCCGAAACCGACTTTCATTCAGAGTCTCTAGAGAAACGGGCGAGCGGGGAGGCGTCAGCCCCCTGATTGCCGGAACTTCAGCACGCACTGTGGAGAACATCTAATGCGAGGTAAGATTGCTTTCTTTCGGATGGCGAAGTGGAATTATCCTGATCAGCGCCTGCCGCGTATACTTCAGCAGAATTATCCTGACTATGAAGTCGAGACCATCGAACTCGTGCCTCTCTTGAAGCGTAGCAGACTGATTCTGCTCATCAATTTTTTCTGCGTTCTGAAAGAATATGGTCTGGACATCTTGCTGGGGCGAAAGTCTCTCAAGGCTTGTTTCTTCCGGACGCCATATATTTTCAAGAAGATGAAAGCACTGGCGGCGGATCGTCTTTCCCGGGACAAGTATGCATTCAGCATTCAAATTCAGTCGCTGTTCGACGCCAGCACAGCCGGGATTCCACATTTCGTCTACACCGACCATACTCATCTTGCAAACTTGCATTATGCCGATTTTGACTGTCACCAACTCTATTCGAGATCCTGGATCGAATTGGAGAAGACAATTTACCACAACGCCACCCGCGTATTGACCCGGAGCAGCCATATTTCAAAGTCGGTCGTAGAAGACTATGGCTGTGAGCCCGCCAAAGTCGTGTGTGTTTATGCGGGCGGTAACGCCCCAGCCGGCAATTGGCATCCAGACAACGAACACTATGGCAACAAGAACATTTTGTTCGTTGGCATTGATTGGGAGCGCAAAGGGGGGCCGGAACTGGTCGAGGCATTCCGGTCGGTCTTGCAGATCCATCCGGACGCCCAATTGACCATTGTCGGGTGTTCTCCCGATGTCGACGTCCCCAACTGCCGCGCCGTCGGCAAAGTGTCCTTGGAAGAGGTGTCTCGTCACTTTCGAGAGGCGTCTATCTTTTGCTTGCCGACTAAACGCGAGCCGTTTGGGACCGTGTTTGTTGAAGCGCTGACGCATAAACTTCCCATTGTCGCGACCAATATTGGTGCACTTCCGGACCTAGTGACCAGCGGCATGAATGGCGAACTCGTCGAGCCGAATGACGTCGATCAACTGGCCACTACACTGCTTGGCTTTGTCGGCGATCCTCAGCGATGCCGACGATTCGGCGAGTCTGGCTACCGCCTCGCGAAAGAGAGATACAACTGGGAACGGACCGGAACGACGATCAGGTCGATCATCAATGCTGCCGTGTGAGCAATTTTGTCTGCCACCGTTCCGAAGCCAGATAGTGGCACGCGGTGTTGCACTGCGGCAACATGTTGATTTTCGGCAGCGTTGCTGACGCCGGGTTTTCCTACTCTGACGAGGCAGCGCATCTGTAACGTGTGTCTCTGGCACGATTTCTAGCTCGGCAGCGCACCTCTGCCCTGGCCGGCACGCCGTTTGCCTAACAGACTACCCCGTGGCGAACTGATCCGTAACGCGCCGAGCAGCGTCTCGGACCGGCGCCATCCCAAAATGTCACACTGTCCGACTGTCGTCGTACGGAGAAAGGCCATGCACGAAAAACCGGATTCGAATCTCAAGCGATCGCGTTTCTCGGAACCGATGGACGAGGGCCTGGATTTCTGGGGGATGCTCTGCCGCCGCAAGTGGCTGGTGATCCCCACACTCCTCTTGGGCGTCGGTCTGGCCTATGCGAAATACACGCAGGAAAAGCCGGTCTTTGAATCGACCTCGACCATCCTCGTACAGAACTCCAGCAAGAATGTGGGCGTCGGCGGATTGGACGGCAACGACGGCAATGCAACCGATATGCAAACGCAGATCGTGCTGATTCGCAGTCCACGAATCGTCGGCCGGGCAATGATTGACCACGATCTGAGTTCGCTAAGCTCACTGTCGGGGTATCCGAATCCTATGCAAGAGATCGTTGCACACTTAGCAGCCTTTCATCGGGAAGACACGCAGGGCGTCCTCAATTTGAGCTACTTGGGACCGAATAGTGATGATTGTCGGGTCATACTACAAGCAGTGGTTGAGAGCTATGGCAAGTTGTTGAGAGAAGCCCATCGGAACATTAACGAGGAAACTGTCGAACTCATCAGCAATGCAAAAGACGAATTGTTGCAACAGCTGAACACGACGGAAGCAGAGTACCGCGAGTTCAAGAGAACGGCGCCGCCCGTTATTGTGGACGACGGTCAGGCAAACAATATCCACCGGACACGACTGGCTAGTATCGAGCAGCAACGGTCCGCTCTGTTGCTGGAACGCACCAATCTCAGGGGACAGATTCAGGCTATCGAGACTGCGCGCAAGACGGGTCACAACGAGGACATTCTGGCAGTCGTGGTGGGAAATATGAAGATGCAATCTGAACTCGGGCAGCCGAAAACTGTCGCCGAGCAGCTCTTCCCACTCATGCTCCAAGAGCAAATGGAATTGCAGCGACTCGGACCGGATCATCCTAGAGTGAAAAACATCCGCCACCAGATTGACTTGACAAAGAAATTCTTAGACGGCTTGGTTCCTCTCGATTCCGGCGACGCAGGCTCGGACCAACCGACCGATTTTCTGTCCGTTTATGTTGCGTCGCTGCAGCAGAAAGTCAAGATTAATGAAGACCAGGAGGCAGAACTCAACAAGCAGTTCGAGATCGAAAGACAGGCGGCAAGAAAATACCTGGACGTTGAGGCGCAACATGCGGTCTTTCAAGATGACATTGGCAGGAAGAAGGCGCTGTTCAACGCCCTCGTCCAGCGTCTGGGCGAGATGGACGTACTGGGGGATTTCGGCGGCTATACCATGCAAGTGGTCACCGCTGCCAGTGCGGGACTGCAGATTGGGCCGAGTGTCGTGAGACATCTCGGCGTCGGGGCGCTGTTGGGATTTCTCATCGGTGTTGTGATTGCCTATTGGCGAGAGAAATCTGACAAGCGATTTCGCGCACCGGAGGACATCTGCGACCAAATTGGTGCGTCTGTCGTGGGACACATTCCTGCGATGCCACTCGCCAAGCGGAAGGACGGCAAACCCTGGACGATCGATCCGGCCATTTGCACGTTTCATCAGCCGCAATCGCACTTTGCCGAGGCGTATCGTGCGGTTCGTGTTGCACTGTATTTCAGCACGCAGGGCAAAGCCAACAAGATTATACAGATCACAAGCCCCAGCCCCGGCGATGGGAAATCGACCCTGGCGGCAAACCTCGCGGTGTCGATTGCCAATTCGGGTAAGCGGGTGGTGCTGGTCGAGGGGGATTTCCGTAGACCACGAGTGCACGAAATCTTCCGAATCCACAGCGAAATCGGGATGCCGGCGGTCATTCGAGGTGACGCGGAATTGACCGAAGCTCTTCACGAGACAATCGTCGAAAACCTCTGGTGCATTCCTTGTGGCAAGGCGCCTGAAACGCCCGCCGAACTGTTGGCGTCGGAGAGGTTTGGGCATCTCCTGGAAGCCCTCCGAGAGAGATTCGACTACGTGATCGTCGACACGCCGCCGGTCTTGGCGGTGACAGATCCTTGCACGGTTGCGGCTCGAGTCGACGGGGTGTACATCACGATGCGGTTGAAGAAGAACTCACGAGCTACGGCCAGCCGCGCTGCTGAGATGTTGGAGTCTACCGGCGGAAAGCTGTTGGGTGTTGTCGTCAATGGGGCGGGCCGGAGCAAACGGTACGGATACGGACATGCAAACTACAAGACCTACCGCGGGGACAACTACGGGCCAAGCCGCTACGGATACTATGGATATGGAGCCAGCCTCAAAGAGGCCGAACAATACTACGGCGCCGCAAATGCGCCTGCGCTCAATTCCAGAGAGGATCTGCCAATCAAGGCAAAAGCCTGAGCAAGCAGCAACCACTACCGAATTCTACAGCAGTGGTTTTGCTCTTCTTGATTTCGCTCGTGACACGGCGTCATTGAGCCATGCGAACATGGCCACACCCGCGTTCGCGAGCCTTCGGTAGAGCGATGGCGAACAATCGGGATGGCTGCTGGGAAATCGTTGTCGCGGGCATGCGACTGGTGAGGGAAATCGATCTGAAGCCCGCCGAAGAAGAGGAGGAGGAAAATCCTCCGAACTCGACACTGAGCAGCCTGTCGCAAGTGAATCCGCCGCTGAAAAGGGCCGCTGGGGGTGCTTGGTACGTCCGTCCCATTCGGCTGACGACGGCCGAACTGGCCGATTTCCACCTCGCGGCCGATCAGGGACCGGACGGAACCGTGTGGCTCGTCTGGCAATCGTTTCGAAACGGAAACGGTCGAGACGATCTGGATGAATCGGTGCGTTGTGGAATTCTTGCGAATCTTCGCAACTTCCTCCCTTTGTTGTTGACAGCGGCGTGCGGATTGTTCACGATAGCGATAAGCATTCCTAGTCAACCCCTCTAGACAGCGTGCGGATGGATCGCACGAGGAGCAAGCCCTCGTTTGCAAGGGATTGTTAAGTCACGAAAACTTCCACATGTTCGTTCCAAAGATTTCGTAAGTGTTAGAGAGTCGGACCGTTCCCGTCATTGGTTTCGTCGGAGGTGTTGGGTCGGGAAAGAGCTCGTTGGCTCGCTGGCTTGGTGCCAGACGAGACATCGTCGTCGTCGATGCAGACGACATCGGTCATCGGGTGCTGGAGGATGATCCGGTCAAGCAGCAGATCCGACAACGTTTCGGAGATTTGGTTCTTGACGAGAAAGGAGAAGTGAATCGGGCGGCATTGGGCCGTCACGTGTTCGGTTCGGCTGCCGAAGTGAGGCAGGCACGAAGCGATCTGGAGAAAATCGTCCATCCCCGCATCCGCGTGAGTTTGGAGCGAATGATCCGGGAGGCCCGGGCGTCTGGGGAGATCGAAGCGATCATCCTTGATGCCGCCGTTCTTCTGGAAGCGGGCTGGGACGAGTTGTGTGATGCCGTTGTTTTCGTCGACGCTGGGTATCGGCAGCGGTTGGAGCGTGTCGCTGAAAGCCGCGGATGGGATGAACAAGAGTTTGCCTTAAGAGAATCCAGCCAATTGTCTCTGGTTGCGAAACAAGCGGCATCAGACGAGACCATTAAGAATTTCGATACGATCGGCGAAGCAGGCGCCCGCCTGGAGCAACTCCTCGGACGGATCACCAGCAATCAACACTGACGGACCCGCCTGAACTCCGACGCGATTTCCTCAACGATTCAATCGAATCCAACTCAAACACGTCACCCTCTTTCTTCAACTGAAACGGTCAACGTCACTATGAAACCGCACACATCAATCTCCGACGCTCAAGAGAGCACCGACAACGGTGAAACAAAAGCAAAAACCGTCTTCCCGAGCGACGACCGCTACGAAGAGATCAAGCGGGGCGACATCCACATCGCCGAGTTGCAGCGCTGCACCATGAAGGAACTGCTGACGCTGGCCCGCTCCGAGCACCTCAGCGAATACACGGGGCTCAAGAAGCAGGACCTCATCTTCAAGATTCTCAAAGAGCGGACCAAGATGAACGGCCTCATGTTCGGAGAAGGGACGCTGGAAATCCTTCCCGACGGCTTCGGGTTCTTGCGCAGCCCCGATTACCACTATTTGCCGTGTCCCGACGATATTTATGTCAGCCCCAGCCAGATTCGGCGGTTCGGCTTGCGGACCGGGGCCACCGTGGCGGGTCAGATTCGGCCGCCGAAAGAGAACGAACGCTATTTCGCCCTGCTGAGGGTCGAGGCGATCAACGGCGAAGACCCCAATCTGCTCACCGAAAAGGTGTTCTTTGACGATCTGACGCCTCTGCACCCTGAAGCCCGGCTGGGACTGGCGACCACTCCGCTGGAGCTGAGCACGCGGATTGTCGACATCGTTGCGCCGATCGGCATGGGACAGCGGGGCTTGATCGTGTCTCCCCCGCGGGCCGGCAAAACCATCCTGCTGCAGAAACTTGCCAAAGCGGTTTTGGCCAATCATCCGGACGCTTACGTCATCGTGCTGCTGATCGACGAACGCCCGGAAGAAGTGACCGACATGGAACGGCAGGTCAAAAGTTCCAATTGCGAAGTCATCAGCAGCACCTTCGACGAGCCGTCGAGCCGCCACGTTCAGGTGTCCGAAATGGTCATCGAGAAGGCCAAGCGGATGGTCGAATACGGCCAGGACGTGGTCATCTTCCTCGATTCCATCACGCGCCTGGCACGCGCCTGGAACAACGAAGTGCCCCATTCGGGCAAGATTCTCTCCGGCGGCGTCGATTCGGGCGCCTTGCAGCGTCCCAAACGCTTCTTCGGCGCCGCGCGGAACGTGGAAGAAGGCGGCTCCTTGACGATCATCGCCACCGCGTTGGTCGACACCGGCAGCCGCATGGACGAAGTCATTTTCGAAGAGTTCAAAGGGACCGGCAACACCGAGCTGCATCTCGACCGCCGCATGGTCGAAAAGCGCATCTGGCCGGCGATCGACGTCAACCGCTCGGGCACCCGGCGGGAAGAGCTCCTCATGGACGAAGAGGAGCTGCGCCGCGTTTGGATCCTCCGCCGGGTCCTCAACGACATGAACCCGGTCGAGGCCATGGAACTGCTGGTCAACCGCATGAAACGCACCAAGACGAACGAAGAGTTCCTGATGAGCATGAACCTGGGTTGAGAACAGTCAGCAGCCGCGAAAAGCCCACGGGTGGCAACCCGTGGGAACTCTTCCTGGTAAGAACGCACAATTGGCACCAACGATGGTCACATCTATTGAAGGCAATCTGCTGGCTGGCGACGAAGTCTACGCGATCGTGGTTTCGCGTTTCAACCAGTTGGTGACTCGGCAGCTCTTGGACGGAGCGCTCGACACGTTGCGGCGTCATGGCGTGGACGACGACTGCGTGAGCGTGGTCTGGGTTCCCGGCTCGTTCGAGATTCCGCTCGCGGCGAGTCGTTTGGCGAACAGCGGCAAATACGCCGCGGTTTGCTGCCTGGGGGCCGTCATTCAGGGAGCAACAAGCCACCACGAATACATCAATCAGCAAGTTGCCGCAGGGATCATGCGGGCCGGCCGGGAATCCGGAGTCCCGGTCACTTTCGGCGTGCTGACGTGCCAATCGCTGGATCAGGCGCTCGACCGGGCCGGTGGAAAAGCCGGGAACAAAGGCAGCGAAGCGGTATTGGCGGCCATTGAAATGGTCAATGTCCTGAAGCAACTAGACGGGCAAGCAAGGAAAAAGTAAAAAGGAAAAAGGGAAAAGTACTGATCGCTGAGTGCCGTTTTTTCCTTTTTCCTTTTGCCTTGACCCTCCCATGGCACGCCGCAGCAAAGCCCGAGAACTCGCCCTGCAGATGCTGTATCAGAAGGACCTGAATCCGGACATCGACGCCGAAGCGGTCCGCACGATGCTCACGCAGCAGCTTCCCGTCGAGGCGCTGCGTG
>CAZGYE010000048.1:0-23871 GCA_964530165.1 uncultured Planctomycetaceae bacterium | reverse complement strand
GGCATTGGTCAACCCCTCGGTGGTCCGCATCCAAACGGTGGGCGGCTTGGATCGGATCGGCCGCGTCTTGACGGGAACGGGACCGACAACGGGAGTCGTCGTTTCCAAGGACGGCTACATCATTTCCAGCACGTTCAACTTCGCATCCAAGCCGGCGTCCATACTGGTCCAGTTGCCGGACGGACGGCGTTTTCCGGCAAAAATCGTGGCCTCCGACCGGTCCAAGATGCTGACGCTGTTGAAGATCGACGCCAAGGACTTGGCGCCTGCTCAGCCGGCTGACAGGAAATCGTTTCGCGTGGGACAGTGGTCGATTGCCTTGGGCCGCACCTACGGCAATTCCTTTCCGAGCCTCTCGGTGGGCATCGTGAGCGCTCTGAACCGGATCTGGGGCAAAGCCGTCCAAACCGACGCGAAGGTCTCGCCGGTGAATTACGGCGGCCCGCTGGTCGACGTGCACGGAAAGGTGATGGGGGTTTTGGTTCCGCTCTCGCCGCGCGGCAGCGGCGCGACGGCCGGTGTGGAGTGGTACGACTCGGGAATCGGGTTCGCGATCCCCCTGGAAGATATCTACGCCTCACTGAAGCGTCTGAAGTCGGGCGAGGACCTCAGAGCCGGTTTGATGGGGATCACGCTCGAGGCGCGCGATCCGCTGGGCGGCAAGCCGATCATTGATCGAGTCCGCTATAACTCGCCGGCGGAAAAGGCCGGCCTGAAGTCGGGCGACGTCATCATCGAAGTCGATGGAAAGAAGGTCGGCCGTCAAGCGGAAGTTAAGCACGCGCTGGGCAACAAGTATGCCGGCGAGAAGATCGTTGTCAGCGTCACGCGGAACAAAGAGACGATTCGCAAAGAGCTCACGCTTGTCGCCGAGCTGGCGCCTTACGAGTCGGGTTTCCTGGGGATTTTGCCGGCCCGCGAGGACGCCGATCGCGAGTCTCCGCCGGGAGTGGGCGTCCGCTACGTTTATCCCGACAGCCCGGCTGCCAAGGCGGGGCTGAAGGCGCGGGACCGCATCGTCCGTTTGGGCGACGCGGAAGTCACGGACGCCGCATCGCTGACCAATCTGGTCAGCCGACAACGACCAGACGAGACGGCGAGCCTCGTGTATACGCGCGGCGGCGCCCGGAGGACCGTCGAGATACCACTCGCTTCGCTGCCGGAGAGCGTTCCGGGGGAACTCTATGCGGCTGCAATCCCGCCGCCCAAACAAGCGGCGGAACTGGAAAAACAGGGCAACTCCAACGACAAAGCTGAAGAGGAGAAAAACGCTGAGGAAAACGGGCCGAAGACCGGCCGATTTACCGAAGAGATGCCTGCTCACGAACACAGCTACTGGGCCTATGTGCCGGAAGACTATAACCCGGCCTACAAGTACGCTCTGATGGTCTGGATCCACCCCAACGGCGATACGATGGAAGCGGCCGTGCTCGAGGACTGGAAGGCGATTTGCGATCGGCGCGGCATCATCATTTTGGCCCCGAAGGCGGAGAAGCTCGCCGGCTTTCAGCCGAACGAAGCCACCTTTGTGAAAGCGGCCGTTGAGCAATTTATCGAGCAGTACTCGATCGATTCGGCCCGGGTGTTTCTGCACGGTTATTCCAGCGGCGGCCGTTTCGCCTATCACTTGGCTTTCAAGTTTCGAGAAACGTTTCGAGGAGTCGCGGCCGCTGCCGCGGTAATGAGGACTCGGCCCGGCGAGAACAAACCGGATTCTCGTCTGCAGTTCCATCTGGTGTGCGGCGACAAAGACAACGCCTACGGGTCGGTTCAGGCCACGGTGAAGGCGCTGCGCCGCATGAAGTTTCCCGTGAGCTTCACAACCATCAAAGCCCGCGCACACAAGTATCCGCCGACCGAAGAGGTCCGCGAGATCGGCCGCTGGGCGGACTGCCTCGACCGCATCTGAATGGAGGATGGTGTGGGGCAGGCTTTCCAGCCTGCCGAATGGCGCGGCATCGTTGGAGGTCCACCGATCGTCGGGTGGCCGGGTCTGACCAACGGGAAGGCCCGGAAGTCTGGGATCTGGGCCATCGCGTTCGCTCTGACCTAGCCACCCACTGATCGGTAACGGCAGGCTGGAAAGCCTGCCCCACACTATATGGAGAGAGCGATGCCGGGCGCGGAATACTTGGAGGCCATCATTCTCGGCGTCGTTCAGGGCATTGCGGAGTTTCTTCCGATCAGTTCGTCGGGCCATTTCGGGCGCCGCGGTGCGGATCGCGAAGGACTTGTGAGAGTGTTCGAACGCGTCAAGACTGGTCCGGAGAACTGTCTGCCGATCCAGCTTCCTGCACGACGAAGTCTTCTTGTTCGCCGGTTCGTTCGGGCCGTCGTATCGCCAAGAACCCGGCAAACAGCAACAGCGGCGGCCCGATGATGCTGACGGAAAGGCACGTCCACCAAACCAGTCCCAGCAGCGCCCAGGAAACCGGCTGATGAGCCTCCATCCACAGGCCGGCTTCGAATCTCACCAATCTGTGCGCGACAGGTATCACGATCAGAAGGCAAACCGACGCAAGTATCCAGGTGACGACCAGATCATCGATCACCCAGACGGAAAAGGACGGCAGAGGATCCTCCACCGGAAGTCGTCCATGAACCAGCTTTCGGTTTGCGAATGCCGGGGCTTGCTGTGGGCCGAATGAAGTTGTCGAGACGGTCCGCACCGCTTGGGACGGCGCCAGATTGGCGGTTTGACGTAGGCTCTCGACGTCACGGGTCGCCAGGGTGAAACGTTGACGTTGTTCGTCCGACCATCTGTGTCCAGCCGCGGAAGCGCCGGCCAAACGGCGTCTGACGAGTTCGTGTTCCCGCAGGAGTGCCTCCCATGCGGCGGGTTGATCGGCCGCTTCGGCGAGCTGAGCGTGCAACATATCGAGCAGGCCCGCGAGCCGGTCGAGCGAGTGATCGAGTGAGCTCGTCTTGGTGAATCCGTAGCGCATCACACACTGGGAAGCGGGCGGCGGCATCAGGGTCAGAATCGACCGCCCGAGGGTGACGCGTCTGGGCTGTGGATAGCTCTGCGAGTCACTGCCGAATCGCCGCCAGGGGCGGCCATGCCGCGCTGCGGAATCAGAGTCGAGACTCCAGCAGACGGTGACAATGTGCGTCGCGCGTGTGGCGTCGAGAGGAACCGTCAGTTTGCCGGAGGAGGGGATCAGCGACGTCGTCGCTTTGCCGTCGACAACCAGCCCGCGCAGATGACAGCCGCGCGGCCAAGCCAGATCGACCGAGTGTCCCCCGTTCGGAATGATGAAAAGCGTTGATTCACCAAATTCCGGAGCATATCGATTCAGCCAAATCCGAGTATCGATCAGCGGGACCCGCGTCTGCCCGACCGCGGCATCGGATTGCTGCCGGACGAGTGTCCACGGGCGTTTGTCGAGTCGGAAGGCGTTCCACATCTTTGCTTGAGGGTCGATGCCGGCGGCACGCGAAATCCACTCAGGAAGCGAGTGTCTCTCGACCGGCTGCGCTGACGAATCCGCCGGGCGCATCAAGTCCGGCGAAGAAAGCAGCAGATAATGTTCTCCCGTGCCGGCATCGACGGCTGAAACAGCCGGCAGCTTCCATTGACCCCTCTTCGGAACCGCCAACGACCTTGCCCTGACTGTCGCCAGAAAAACGCCGCCCGGCGGACGCTCCGGCTCGAAGGTGACAAGCACCGAGCCGTCGGCATCTTTTTCTTCGGTTCGTTTCACGTTATCCGGCGCGATCTGAAAATCCCGTGTCAGCTCTGCAGGGATGCGGATCTGAAGCCGACTCGCGTTTCGCGTGAAATCATGAAATCGCAGTGCGGTCGAGAGGCTCCAGCGACCGCCGGTACGCCGTTCGAGGACCGCCAGCGTATCGGCCCCGACATGGTCGCTGCGTGCCTTGACACGAATTCGTGGCAGCTTGGCGTCGTCAACGAGCCGGAACGGGCCCAGAACGATTTCGTTTCCGTCTTCAGCCGTTTGGTGGGGATTTTCTTTGGCCAGCTCCACCCGGGCCGGCTCCAGCAACTTGACCGACACGTCCGGTTCATGCACGAGCAGCAGCTTCGACCGCTGAAGGACCTCGGCATCTTCAAAACGAATCCAGGGCAAAGCGATCTCCGCCCCCAAGCCCAGCGGCATGCTCCCTGTCAGCGAGAGATCTTGGATGTCCTTGGGCTTGCCGCTCAAGAAGAGGACGACGCGCTTCCCCGTCCGCGACCATCGGACCAGCCGCGGCGCCCGATCTTCCTCGACAGAGATCTCATCGATGGTGAGTCGCGGATCGACGAGCAGCCTGTGCTGAAATGCGCCCGGCGCCGATGTTTCGATCTCTGCCGTGAGCTTCCACAAGAGCTTCGTCTTGCCGACGCGGCCCTCCTGGTTCATCAGCACCGTGCGACGCGGAACCAGCCGAACGAGCTGAAACGACAATTCCGAGGAACTGCTCAGTTGAAAGGCGAGCTGCGGTTCGCGAACTCCCAACTCCTTGGCCCACTCCTTGAAAAGCCGATCGACGACCGCCGTCGCAGCGGGACGTTTTGCCGAGCCGGCCGTGGCGGGCAAGCCGGCCGGTACGCTCGCACGGAATTCCGATGTCGTCGAAACGGCAAGCTGGTTCCGAGTGACGCGAACGTTCTCGCCGGGCGTCCTGTCGCCGAACAGATCAATCGCCGGCACTCGAATGGTCTCTCCTCCCGAGCGAATCGGCATGGTGAACGAGCCTGAAACGACAAAGTCGTTGGTCTGCGGAGTCGAGAATTCAATGAGCAGTTGAGAGTTGAGCGTTGAGGGTTGAGAACTCTCGACTCTGAACTCTCGACTCTCTACTCTCGACCCTCCACTCTCGACTCTCCACTCTCGAACAATCATCTCGCGGGGAATCTGCCAGGTGACGAAGTCGACATTTCCCCGCAAGACGTGAGTGGCGACCCGGTAATGGAATTCCAGCCGGGTCGGATGCGCTTCGATCAGGCAGGCGATTTCCGCCTCCATCGACGCCGGCTCTTTCGTGGGTTGTTTGTTCGCCGACCACGCAACTTGAAAGTCGCCGGTCTTCCCCAGGGAGGCGGTTGCCGTTCCGGCGTCGTCCGGCCCGGTGACCTCTCCGCGGGCGCCTGCCACATTGAGGGCTTCGTAGCGACGATCAACCCCCCATGGGGGGGCGAATTTGAGTGACAGCCGGCTTGCGCAGACGGCGGGGATGCCCATTTTGAAACTCCCGCCGCCGGAAACAGTGGACACCGGCGGACGCAGCCGCAATACCACCTCAAAAAGTTGAGGGTTAAGAGTTGAGAGTGGAGAGTGGAGGGTTGAGAGTGGAGAGCTCAATTCCGAGTTTCTTCTCTCAACCCTCGACCCTCCACTCTCCACTCTTTTCGACTTTCGGCTCGCAACCGGCATCGCCGGTCGAGAGCGCATGGGTGCCAGTTCGACGACAAGGTCGTTGCCGTCCCGGCTGCGCAACACCGGCTGAGGCTTGCCGTTGACACGACACTCGCCGGGGCCCGCGAGATTTGCATGTCTGATGGGCAGGTGGACCCACGTCGTTGTTTCGGCAGACAAGACGGCGATCTTATACGTCGCGTCGACGGCGACCGACTTCTTGGCGTCGAAGGTGGCTTGGTAGTCCGCTGAAGAGATTAAGTATTCGGCCCTTTGCCGGCGGCTCTCTTTGAGTTCACGAAGACGCGCGATGAGCTCCTTCGTCACGTAAACAAGCGACGACTTCTCCAACGGTTTCAAGTCGGGACCGACAGGAATCATCACTTCAAAGTGATTGCGAGTCACTTCAAAGTGATTGCGAGTTGAGGGTTGAGAGTTGAGGGTTGAGGGTTGAGGGTTGAGAGCTAAATTCCGAGTTTCTTCTCTCGACCCTCGACTCTCGACTCTCAACTCTTGAGCCCAAGCCATCAAGGGCAATGCCGTTCCGATCAAGAGTGCGGTGGTAGCCGCGCGGTGCATGCTCAGAGTGCTGCCCAACGAGATGCCCTGCCGATCGCGAGTCGAGAATCTCAGCCCCAAGAGCAGCGCTCGCGGGAACAGGATGGCAATGATCGTCCCGGCCAGACACCCCCCCGCAATCTGCGCAGACACCGGTGGCGCAAGCCAGGCGGCGGCCATGCAGGGAACCAGCCAATAGGCGGCCAAGTAGCCGCGGTGAGGAAGCGAGAGCAGCCGCAGCACGAAACCGACAGCCAAGCAGCCGAATAGACCAATCCAGGACGACAGCAGCACACGCGGTTGGTTCCACATTTCGAGAATCACAACCGCCGGTGAACTGGGTGCAGTTGCCCGCCACACCTTCCAGCCGGCAGGCGGGAATGCGCTCTCGACCAGCAATGGCGGCTCGACCGGCCGGGCGGCGGGCCGTCTGTTGCTCATTCCCAGAAACAGCTTGCGCCAGGAGCTTCGAAGAAACGGATTGAACATCTCCTCGTCGCTGGATCGACCCAGTGGACCAAAAAACCGTCTTAACGAGGAACGCTTCGGTAACGCTTCGACCAAGCTGACGGAATTGGGTTCCGCCGCGATCCGCAATTCTGGTGGGATGGCCAGTTCCCAACGCAAAAACAGGACCGTGTACGTCGTTCGAGGAATGACGATCTCCCGACGGACGCGAAGTAATCCCGAGCTCGACGATGTTCGCCCCCCAATGGGGGTTTGATAATGGATCTCGACGACGTTTGACGGGCGGTTGGGAAGCGGCGGCAGCAGATAATCGCGGCCCTGTCCTGACGGAGTCGTTTTTTTGCCGTTGATACGGACCTCAATAAGCTGAGCCGGGGCCGGCAGTTGGAAGCGGAACTGGCCGCGATTGGAAGGCTCTCCGATCTCATAGCGCGCCCAGTGGACGTCGTTGCCGGAGTTCCCCGCACAGATCAACGATCGTAACGCCAACCGAGCCAGGGGGCCGGTCTGGGCCGGCATGTTCTCCTCTGGAAAGCGAAGCGTCAAGCGATCGGTCATCTCGTGGTAGCTCCACAGACGACTCGAGTGTTCCAGTCGCGCAGCGGCGGCTCGTCCTTCGACGGCGCTGGCATCAACGGCCCGTAGCCCGTCGGCTTGAACGTCGATCTCGACGTCCTTCTTGACCCGCAACTCGACGACGCCCTGGAACTCCTGCGCTCTGGGCACGAAAGCCAGCGAGGCATTCTCGCTTGCTGCCAGCGTTCGGGTGCGACTGGCAGCGATGCGGAATTCTCCTTCCTGAGGCGAGGGTAGAGCGACCTTCCACAGCTCGCCCGCGTCCCCGGCGGGGAGATTCCACTGCCCGTATTGGGTCTTCGGAATTCGCTCGGCCGACAAACGCCGCACTGCGGCATTGCCGCGAGCGGCATTGCCGCTCTTTCTCTCGGCAAGAAGTTCCCACACCAGCGCCGGCCCGGTCGACGTGAGATAGATGAAGACGCGATCGACCGGCGCGTCAACCGTTTGAAACCGCGCAAAGAAACTCTCGCTGACCTGATTGGAGTCAACATCCAATCGAACTTGGACGTGGGCTGTGACCGGCGGTTCGGTGCTCTTGAAGTAGAGTTTGCCAGCCATCGTCGTTGTGTTTCCAACCAGGAGCAAACGTGGCCTCTTCTCGCCGGCTTTGACCGCTTGGAACAACGGCGATGCTTGCGCGAATTCCGGCAGCTCGTCCGGTTCCAACTGCTTGACTCGCGAACCGGCATCGCCGGAACCCGGAACCAGCACCGGGAGGACCCTCGGCAAATGTGAGACGGCCAGCAGGATTTCGACGTCGCCCGAGTCCAACGGCCGGGGGACGGGCAGAGCAACCTCCTCGCCCGGGGGAGCTGAGAGACGGCTCGCCAGGACGTTGACCCTGTGGGAAGTCCCGGGGTCCAGTGATTCGAGGAACTCCAAAACCAGAACGCGGCCGCCGCCCTTTTTGCGAGTGATTTCCCAGTGAGCGATTCCCGAGCCGGGCGAATCAGACGCACCGCGGACGTCGGTGATCTTCCATTTCGGCGGAAGCGAACAGCGGGTCACAAACGTCGAACCGGCACGAGCTTCCCATTCGATTTCCGAGGTCAACTCCCAGGTCTCCGCGTCGGCAGCGACGTGTGTGACCTCGTGCGCCGAAAGAATCGAGCGCGGAGTATCCACCTCGACGAGGATGCGCGCATCGGGCGAGAACTGCTGAAACGTAAACGTCTCTCCTTCGGCCGCGTCTGCGACCATTGCCGTTTGACGGTAGCCGCTCGCACGAATCGATTGCAATACCAGCGGGGAGTCTACTTGCAGATTGACCCGCCCGGTCATCAGCACGGCGCCCCGAAGCGATGGAGGCGGCAGCGTCCACTGCCGGCCGAGTTTTGCCGGCGCGATCCCTCGAATGCGAATGGGACGGCTGAGGCCCAGCAGCGGATCGGGCAGTTCCACGTCGAGCCGGCCAACGCCGCCTTGCGTGACTGTCTTGTGCCCAAGCGGTGTATCGGTCCCGTAGGTAACCGAAAAGACTTCCATCTCGGCAGGAAGTAGAAACCGAAGACGCTTCACAGCCGCTCTCAGGACTTCCAGATGAAACTCGGCCCGTAGCTCCAAGCCTTCCTGGCGGACGACGTAGGAAACATCGCTGGAGATCAACGACAGCGGCTGTTGGTGCGGGGCCTGCTTTTGCTCTTGAGAAACCGTCACGAGGCACCTGGTTCGGCTTCCGAGATCGATCCGCCACACGAGAAAGCCCGGCTGATCTGCAGGCTGCGGCCGGGCAACATGGCCGGCCGAACACCGAACGGTATACCCCTCGGGAACGCGCAACAGGAATCGCGAAACGACTGCCGGAGCAACTTGGACGTCAAATTCGACCGGCGATGTCGGAAATCTAACCGGCGATGCCGGAAATTCGACCGGCGATGCCGGAAATCTAACCGGCGATGCCGGTTCGACGTTGTACGGAAGCCGGCGTCCTTTCAGGGTCCAGTCGGCGAAGAATGTCCTCGCGGGCAACCGCTTCGCATGTTCGGAGTCGACCAGCAGCGCCGTCCGGCCGTCCGGCATGGCGCCCCAAACGGCATCCTGAAATTGTTGAGAGTCGAGAGTCGAGGGTTGAGAGCTCTGGACTTTCAACTCTCGACTCTCAACCAACTTCGACCAGCGCAGCCGAGAGACTGCCAAGTTCAGCGGCTCGAGTGACATCAGCTCGGCTCGATCGCCGAAGTGTTTGACCGTGGCCCTCAGCAGCCCGCCCCTGAGCGTGTCGTTCTGGAAGGTTGCTGAGTATTCGGCAAATTCGATCCAGGCCTTGTCCGGTCCGGGCGGCGGAGGTTGAGCGGCGTGCAGCAGCGCCTCGTAGTCGCGGCGGCCGATTGCCTGCCAATCCCGCGCCGGCCGATCGGTCCCGTTGCCGCTAGGATTCAGGTGCTCGGCGATCGAATCGACGGGAACCAAAACTTGACGAATCTGTGGAAAAGCGTCTGCTGTCCGCCCTGGGCGGTTCAATGTCCGCCCTGGGCGGTTCAATGGTTCCTGGCCGCCGGCGATCGTGCATGCGGGGAAAAGGAGTGCGAAAAAGGTCCCACACGCCAAATTGAAAATTTGCAATTTGCAATTTGCAATTTGCAACTTCCGTTGTCCTCCGGCTGGTGGGGTCATGCATTCGTTCCCGTCACGGAGGAAGAAGGGGCCGGCTTGGAAGGTGGCGGTTGAGTGGGGCGGACGGCCGTTGGTTGCTCTGATCCCACGCTGATCAATGCAGCGTGATCGATCGCGGATTCGGTGGACGCAGGACTGATGAAATCGCTGGGTGACGAGAGCGTGAGGATCGACGGCGATCGTTTCCGCTTCACGGCGCCGTCGATCACGACGGCAACAACCGCCAGCAACAGGCCGAGAATGGCAGGCTGTAACAGCAACCCAACCGCTTGAGAGTGCCACAGTCCGACCACAGAGAGTACGAAAACGATGAGGAGAATCGTCAGCACGTTGCGTGTCGTCGGTATCTTCAGCAGCAGGAATCCCACAAGCAAAGCCAGCCCCGCGCCGAAAAGAAGCACGAGCGATCGGCTCATCGAATAGAAGGTGAGCGAGTCGCTCGGACCAAAGCGGCTGAACTGATAGACGTTGCCGCCGACAAGATCGGTCTGAAATTGTTGAGAGTTGAGAGTCGAGAGTTGAGAGTTGAGAGTCGAGAGTTGAGAGTTGGCAACTCTCGACTCTCCACTCTGGACTTTTGACTCTTGACTCTCAACCAATCCGGCGGCGATCCACGACGCCAAGTCTGCGTACTCCGGCCGTACACTGCGGTGCCAGAAGATGCCGTCGCGCTGCCAGCAAAACTGCGGCGAGTAACCCTGCGGAATTGTAAACAGGTGCTGGTTCGCCGGGAGCCTCACCTCCCAGCGAATCTCTTCAATCCACACGTTCGCCGGGAACTGAGGTCCGGACAATCGATGCGACTCGCTCCAGACGAATCGGCTGGCAACTCTCGAATGAAAGTTGATTGTCAGCAAGCGCGCTACTCGATCCGCCTCGTCGGAAAACTCGAGCCGGTACTGTTTCATCCCCCCGGAGGCTTCCGTGAACGGTATCGCCTCCAGCTCGCGGCCATCGGAGAAAAATTCAGCCGGTTCGATCTCCGCCGGAAAACCCACGACAATTGTCGCCACATGACCGGCAATCTGATACTGGGCCCGCGATCGTGCATAGCCCTCCGCGTCAAAACGGGTGCGAATCAGTGCTTTGTGGATCACGTACTCTTGCGATTGACGGGTTGCGGAATAATTCAGCTCCAGGGGGACATTGAATTTCTCTTTTGTGGTCGTCCAGGCGACGGACCCGTCCATTGACAACTGTTGTTTCCAGTCGTCGTCGGTGACCGTCATCTGAACCTGTCCCCCGTTCTCCAGTTCAAGACGCAACGACGAATATTTCGCATCTGACGACTGGATGAGCGGGATCTTGGTCGAGAGGACCGTTCCCGGCAAAAGCTCCTCCCCCAGGTCGACGTCAAAGAGCGCTTGAATGTCGAAGGACCCGATCCGATCTTCGGTCAACCTGAACCGCGTCTGCTCCAGCGATCCGACTGTCGTCCCGGTCGAGTCCGGCGACAGCGACGAACCATCCGAAGAGAAAAATTCAACCCGACCCTTCAATTCCTTGGGAATCAGAAGCCGTATTTGCGAGAGCCGCTCAAACCGCACGTTATAGGTGATCCGCTGGCTCACCCACAGCCGGCCGTCTTTCAGTTCCCGCAGCTTCGCCGCGGCACTGGTGTTGATCTCTTGCGCGTGAATGGTCGCCTCTCCCGAAAACGCGAGCGTCTGCGAGTCGACACGCCATTCCGAACGACGCAGGTCACGCCACTCATCCGGTATTTCAACCCGATTGCGAAGCGCACGCGACAACGATCGGGTGGATGTTTCCCCGGTCGGCAAAAGATCGGCTTCGATGTTGTCCGATTTGAGTAGAACCAGAACAGACGGCAGACGATTTGGTGCAACCGCGCTGGGCAAACTCAAATCGAACCGTTTGTCGCCCGGCTGGATCGGTCGCCTGGCTCGAAACGGCAGCTTGAAACGCCCGGTCATCCGCTGCACGAAACGGACGCGAATCGATCCGCCGGCCGGATCGATCTGCACATCCTCCACCAGACCCGGCGCCGGCGACCTGTCGATGACCCAGCCTTGGGACTTCCAGTTCGGCCAGTTCAATTCGACGTCGCGAACCGCGCCGCGGTTGTGGTAGACCTCAAGCCAAAAAGCGGCCTCCAGATCGGCCTGCTCAGCGGACATCCGCAGCAGCAAATGCGGTTCGACAGTGAAATAGGGCTCGATCTCGTGCACGTCCAAGACCAGGCGGAACGGTTGCTTGTGGAAACGATAGGCGCTGGCGACCTGACTGTTCTGGGTGCCGCCCTTGACGCTCCGGCGGTAGACGTTCTTGCCCTCACGCTCCGAAATCCGATAACCTCCGGCCGTCAAGATGTCGATGTCGCCCCTCTGCCAACGCGCGTGTTCGACGTCGAACCCCTCTAAGGGCGGTATCCGGCCGCTGGGCGTCTCGGCCGCTTCCAGCGTCCATCTCAGTCGGATCGGGCCGGTTGTCTGCTCGGTCAACCGAACCGTGACACGTTGCGGATCCTCTTTGCTCGTCTCATGACTGCTGTACTGTTCCCCTTCGATGTTCGGTGGTCCGAAGCCCCCCGGCAGCCGAACCTGCACGGAGTCGAAGCTCCCCTGTCCCTGCAAGGCCCGAATCGTCTGCTCCGCCACCACTACCGCCGGCTCGCTCGACAGATCGACCTCGATGCGGGTCGATGCATCCAGCGCGGTTTCGGTCGGCTTCAGTTTTGGCAGCCGTCGCCACTGCAAATCCAGACCTTCGTTGAACCCGTGCAACTCGATCTCGGAGCCATTCTGACCTGCCGCGCGGACTTCCATCTGCGAATTCTTGGGAGGCGTCACCTTCAATTGATCCGGCGGCAGCGGCAGCTGCAGTTTCAGACGGCTGGACGCCGTTGTCGCCGGAATCGACAGTTGCAGCCGCCGGCTGGGCGCTGTCTTGCGGACCGTGAGGAGCAACGGCAGCACAAGCTCGTGCTGGCCTTCCCCTTTGAACCACCACACGTAGCCGGTTTTCGGATCCAAGCGGTCATTCCGGCCGGGACTGCTCTGGCCGGCTCCGCGATAGGTGGGCTCACCCTCCAGGGCAGCCTCATTCAGCCCCAGCGGAACCGCGACCCACGTGTCCTGACAGTTGACCTTGATGTTGATCGTCGCCGTCAAATGGGTCAGGTTGTCGTCCGTCTTGCCCGAAAGCGCCACCAACCACACGTTGAAGTCGGGGCGAGCCGGCCGTTGCGGACTCAAGCGGTTTCTGAGGAACGCCTCGATTTCCGGCCAGGTGACTCCCGGCAGTGGCTGAGTCTTCCCTTCAGAATCGCGGACGGTGATCACACCCTTCGCTGTGGAATCGGACGCCGCCGGCTTCGACTCCGCATGGCCTTTCCCCTTATCGGCCGAAACCGGTTGGGAGCTTTCTTCGGTTTTCGTTTCGCCTGACGGCTGCGACTGCGCAACGCCCAATCGGGCCGTCAGCGCCACAACAAGACACGACCACAGCAGGATCCCCGCAGACCGCATTCCCTGTTTCTGTGCGCTCGGTTTCATGCAAAACACGCGATAGGAAGGCTCGAAGTGAAAGACGGGTCCCAGCCGCTCCGCTACCCTCTATGATACCCGTGGGGGAAACCGTGAGAAAGCACGAATTTGGTAATTGTTTAGCCGAATGCAGTGATGAGGAAATTAGGAATTCAGGAAGACGCAGAAGAGCGTTATTTCAACAGACGGTGCAATTGCTCGTGTAATGCCGAACTGCTGCTCGCCAGCACGTGGGGAAACTCGATGTCCAGCGGTCGCCCGTCCATTCCGGAAACGCGTCCCCCTGCTTCGGCCACAATTAAGGCCCCGGCCGCCATGTCCCACGGTTTCAGACTGCTCGAGAAGAAGGCGTCGATCCGTCCTGCCGCCACGTAGGACAGGTTCAGGGCTGCCGAACCGGTACGCTGAAGCGTCTGCGCGTGCGGCAACACCGCTAAGAACCGCGAGACCGCCGGATTGTCCTTCTGGGCGCCAACGGGCAGGCTGGCCACCACCATGGCCTGATCGAGCGAATCGGCCAACGAAGGCTGAATCGGCTCTCCGTTCAACGTCGCGCCGGCGGAGAGCGCCGCCGAGAACAACTCGTCCCGATTCGGATCGTAAATCACGCCGACAATCAGTTCGCCCCGGCGCTGGAGCCCGATCGAGACGGCGTAATACGGAAAGTGGTGTACATAGTTCTGCGTGCCGTCCAGCGGGTCGATCACCCAGCGATAGGGGGAATCGCTATTGGTCTCGGCCAGTCCTTCCTCACCCAAGAAGTTGTGCTGCGGATAGCGGTCGTGGATCAGAAGGTAGATGGCTTCTTGCGCGGCAAAATCCGCCTCGGTGACCAAGTCGGCGGGACCTTTCTCACGGACGGTGAACTTCTCGGCCCAGCTCAGCAGGACACCGCCGGCCAAGCGGGCGGCTTCTTCTGCCGTTGCGACGAATTCCATTTCGATGATTTCCCTATCTCGCCAGTAAGGACTTGCCGTCAGGCATGGTTACTTCTTCTGCGGGGGAGTTTGCTGCACTGCGAGGAGTTTTGCGACGGCTCCCATCAAAACTCGCTCCACCGACGGCGCCACACGCGATGCGCCGGGACTCGTTTCATACCCGCCCTGGGTGTAAGCGATTTCCGTCCCGATGTAACCCGGCGCGTAATCGCCGTAGGCAGCCATCGCCACAAACAGGTCCGGGCGAAGCTTGGCGGCGTTGAGCTGGTACTCGACGAACAACTCGCCGGGCATGTGTAAGACACGAGCCTTGCCGAGGGTCAGGCAGGCGATGTCCGTCTTCCCGCCCGCTTTGGTGCGGCGTAGAAACGCCAGCCATTTTGCGGCGCTGATGCGGACCGAGACTTTGGCTTTTTCGTCGCGGAGTTGTTCGAGTAGCTTCACCTCGTCGAGATGCGCGGCCGGCGGCAGCGACACCGGAACCACGTTCCACTCGAGGTCGTCAGCCGTCACGGGGAACTTCTCCGTGGCCGCGAAGGCGTCGGCCATGCCTTTGGCAAGCCGCCCGGCCAGCACTGGGCGGTTCTCAGGCGAGCCGTCGTTGTACTTGCCTGCTCCGATGTTTCCGCCGGCCCCGTTGAAATGAATGTGCGGCACGCCCAACGTCTGCTCGCGCATGCCTCTGGCCATTCCGGGGAAGTCGGTATCCGCCGCTCCGGTGCGGTAGTAGCTCTGCGGATGCGTCGCGTAGTAGGTCACGACCGCCAGCAGTTTTTCGTCTTGATAAAAGCTGATCGACTTCAGATAGGGGTCGATGACGCCCTCCGGGAACGCGCGGATTTTCGGATCGCGGGTCGCCGTCCAACGCATGTGTTTGACTTTGCCGTCCGGTCCCAGAATGCGGCGATTCGAGGCCACCTTCTGCACTTTCGCCTGGCCCAGACCGATGTGGGTGACCCTTGAGGCCTGCTCTGCCGCCGTCTTCGCGGCTTCCGCTGCGTTGTGCATCACCTCGATGGCAAAGCCGACGTTGAACATCTTCCCCGACAGACCCTGTTCGGCCAGCAACTTCTCGGCACCGAAATCGAGACGCGGCGCATCGTGTTGGTGGAGACAATGCACGGCGACCCGCTGCGGCGTTGTTCCGAGGGTCCGGGCGATTTCCTCGCGAAACCGCGTGGATCCCTCGCCACCGATGCCGATCCAATCCACGGCGACCAGCACGACGGGCTTTTCGCGGCCCAAGAGCACAATGCCTTTCAACCACAGCGTCGAGCCCTTGCGCTCCATCGGATTGTAGGCCAGCGGACTGCCGAGGGGGGGCGTGGCATCGACGGCGAAAACGCCCATTCTTAGCGGTTTCTCGGCAACTGCTGTCTCGCAGAACAATAAGACCGCCAACATCGTGACGACCAGTGCCATCGTGGCTCTGATACCGATTTGCAGCCCGCATTCTGATGCTCGATGTCGTTGCATGATCAAGGTTCCCAGATTTTGTCAGGTTCCGCGATGGCGCTACAACAACAGGCGAGCAGGGGGCGTGAGCCCCCTGATTTGCAGTTTTGCGTTTCCATCGTTTCATCAGGGGGCTGACGCCCCCCGCTCGCCAACTTGCCGGCAGGTAGTAAGATGCGCATTCTGCCGTCCCATGCCGCGTCAGGTCTGTTGTGAGTTCTACCATTTTCCGAGCAATAATGCGAGAATGTGCTGATCGCGGTGAATGCCGGTCGTAGGAAAGTTTGTTCCGGAGGAGAGGAGTCATGCAGTTCTTGGTTGTGTTGCTAATCGTTCTCTCCCTGGCGAGTCAGGCCGCAGCGGCCGGGCCGTGTACCAACGGTTCGTTCGAGGAACTGACTCCCCTGGGGTTCCCGGTCGACTGGCAAGCGGTCGGCGGCACTGTCGAGGTTTCATCCGAGGCCCACTCCGGTCGGCGTGCACTGCGGCTGTTGCGTACCGCGGAGACAAAACCGGTGGAAACCGGCCTGAACCGTGATTGGAGAGTCGGCAGCGGCCAGCGCGGAGCCATGATCGATCGGCTCTCCGGCGGGATCGATTTCTGGTACAAGGCGATTTCCGCCGAGGCCGCCGGGCTGAACATCTACGCCATCCCCATGACTGCCGACCCCATCGAAAAGACCGATTCGTCGCGGACGGCCTTCACCGTGCCGGAACAGCACATCGGCGACGGCCATTGGCACCACGCCCGACTGAAATACAATTTCACGAAGGACCCGAAAGCCAAGTGGGTCCACTTTGGCGCCCGGATCGTGGGCGCTGCGGGCGAACTGTTGCTGGACGACTTTTCGTATGTCGAGCGGGTCGGCGGGCTGTTGCGGTTCGGCACAGTGCGGCACGAAGAAGATGCGACCCGTCCGGGCGAGCGGTGCACGCTTCGAGTGCCCATCGAGAACGTCGGAGATGCACTCACCCGAGACGTTCGCGCGAAGCTTGACGGCCCGCTCGGCCTGAAGGCAGTACCGGCCGAGGTGCGTCTTGGCAACCTTCGACCAGACGAAAAGGCCACCGCCGTGTGGACTCTGGAAGGCAGCCGAACGAGGCCATGCACCGTCGATCTCACCGCGGCGTCGGGCGAGGCCGCGGCGTCTACCTCGTTCGATTTCGCACCGACGCTGGCCATCAAGAATTTCGGTCCTCACGCTCCGGTTGCCACTCGCGGCGTATCGACCCGTCTGGAATGCGTCCTGGCTAACACGGGCCATGCCACCCTGTTGAATCCGCGGGTCCGGTTCGCGCTTCCCGGTGGAAACGTCGTGCGCACCGCAGAACGTCTGGCTCCCGGCCGATCGCTGGTGTTGAAAACGGAGTTCATTCCCGTTCGTGAAACAATGGCTTTGAAGGTCTCGGTCCTCGCCGGCGCGGACAATGTCGACGACGAATTGTCGGCCGAGACGACCCTGGTGGTTGGGGCGAAGGTTCGGTTGCCTCCGCCGTCGGGTGAACTGAAGGCGATTGTAACCCGCGACTACGCCGTTCTGGAAAACAAGCACGTCCGCCTCGCTTTCCGTCGCAGTGAGTTCGGCTTCGGTTCGGGCGAACTATCGGCGGCAACCGGTTCCGGGTGGAACACTGTCGCCTGGTTGCCGTCTCTGGGCCGCGTCGTACATCGCGACGGCAAGGGCATCCGTCACGAGAACACGATATTCGTTCCCAATCCGCCCGAAGTGGAAACGGCCGGAGTGGCGAGTCTCGACTTCGATTGGACGGCTCGCGACACAGACGGAACGAACTTGCGCGTGACGGCCTCCTTCAAACTGGCCGGGAACGAGAAGAGCATCTCCGCCGACTACAAGTTGGCGAGCGACCAGCCGCGTGAACTGCTGGCCTTCGACGGCCCCATGCTGCACGTGCTCCAGCGCGACGAGGCGGTCTTTCCCGGACTGGAATGGCTCGTCGACGACGAGGTCTCCTCCAGCACGCTGGACATCGTCCGGGGACATCCCCATCAGCTCCGCTACGTCGTGCACCCCAACATGGTCACCCTCCCCGCCATCGGAATCCACTCGCCACATGGCACGGTGGGGCTGTTGTGGGATGTTCACCAGAAATGGGACGGCAAGCAAGATCGGCCGTCGGTTCTCTTTGCCTCACCCGACCGCTTCGACAATCAGCGGGCGCACGTGATGGGTCTGTTTCTTCCCACCGTGCCTGATTACGTGGAACCGAACAAACGCGAGGCGACGAAGCCTTACCCACTCGATCCAAGCAAACCGCTCCGTCTTCGCTGCCGCCTTTTCGCCGACGGGAGTGCGGGCGATGCGTTGGCCGCTGTGGACGAATGGATTCGCCTTTATGGTTTGCCCGAACCGGCTCCGTTACCGCACGGTTCGTATAACCGCGAGATCGAGTTTTCGATGGAAGCCTATCTCAAGTCGCTCTGGATTCCCCAAACGCACGCGTGGTGGACGACCAAGGGAAACCGCATGATGTCAAAAACGGGTCGGCCACGGTTGTTCGTGGCGGATCTGTTGCTCGGCGAGATCGTCAGCACCGATGCGAACCTACGACGAGCCTGCCGCGCGCGGGCCGACGAAATCCTGGGACGGATCGGCGGCCAGCCGCGTCTCGATACCCAACGCTTTGACGGCCGAGCCGACCTGGCAATGGCCAACCCCGCGAGTGCGGCCGGCCTGCTCGCCAGCAGGGGTGACGACGGCGCCTGGCGGTTCGACGCCGATCACGTGGGGCACGGACCCTTCGAGGAGAAGGATTACCACGATCTGGGACCGGACGACGCCGTCCAGCTCGGCACTTGTGCCCGCAAGGCGTTCGAAGTGCTTCGTTACGCCCGCATTGCCGGAGACCGAGAGGCGTACGAGCGGATGGAAGTCACGCTTCGGTTGATGGAATCGTTCCGCGTGCCGCGCGCGGCCCAAGTTTGGGAAGTGCCGGTGCACACGCCCGACGTGCTGGCAGCCGCCGACGCCGTGGATGCGTACGTCGAAGCCTATCGCTTCTGCGGCGAGCAGCGATGGTTGCAGAACGCCGTCACCTGGGCCCGACGCGGGCTGCCGTTCATCTACTTATGGAAAGATCCGGAGAAACCGTTCCTGGTCGGGGCGAGCATCCCGGTGTTCGGAGCGACGTGGTATCAAGGCTCATGGTTCGGGCGGCCGGTGCAGTGGAACGGCCTGCGATATGCCAACTCGCTGTTGAAGCTGGCCGAATACGACCAGAGCTACGCCTGGCGGCAGATCGCCGAGACCGTCATCCGCAGTTGCATCCACCAGCAGGAGCTTGCAGGCGAAGACGTCGCTCTGTGGCCCGATAACGTCAGCGCCATCGACGCGAAGAAGTGTCCGTGGATCTTTTCGCCGCGGCAGATCATCCGCAACATTCTCAAGCTAACGGGCCGCGATGAAGACCCGGCCACGGTGATCGTCGGCGAAGGTAAATGTCGAACGCACATCACCGCCACGGCAAAGATCACCCAAGCCGCCCGGGACGACAGCGGCCTGAGCTTCCGGGCCGTCTATCCTCGGGGTGAGCAGGGTGTCGTGTTGATCTCCAACGTAGATCGGCCCAGCGGTGTACGGCTCGACGGCAAGCGGCTCGCGGAACGCGACCAAATCGAGGACGGTCCCGAACCCGGCTGGCGGTATGACGCCGGCTACGCGTTCCTCGCCATTCGCATCCCACATGACGGCGAGTCAGTGATTCGCGTCGAGGGGGCCGCGGTACGAAAGGTGTCCCGGCTACCCTGGCCGGTCAAGCGGATCACCTTCGAGTTCGACGATTCGCTTAAGGGTTGGATTGCGACTCACGACATCGCGCGGATGACCGCCAAAGACGGAATGCTGGTGGGCACAATCACCGGCGGCGATCCCTACCTGATCCGCAGCCTGATTCGTGTCCGGGGCGACGCATGCCCGGTGATCCGACTGCGGATGCGAGTCACCGCCGGTGGTGCCGGCCAGCTTTTCTGGACGACGGAGTCCTCGCCGCAGTTCGACGAGGAAAAGAAAGAGACTTTCGCACTTGTTGCGGACGGAGAGTTCCACGAGTACCGCCTGAAGACAGGCTCGCATCCGCGCTGGTCCGGAGAGACGATCACCGGCATTCGTATCGATCCGACCGGCGGAGCCGCAACCGGCGAGTTCGCCATCGACTACGTCCGCGGTTGCCGACAGTGAGCTCGTCACACCACAGGAATGGGGGGTGGCGGGGCCAGAGCGGATGCGGTGGCCCCGATGGATTGCCTCCGGGCCTTTCCGTTGGTCAGGCCCGGCCACCCGACGCGTCATTTCAGATGAAATGAGACACTACGTTTGCATCACATTGTCTCACTACCATCGCCCGGGCCAAACCGGTCACTCTGCATTGTTTCTGCAATTTTGCGTACAATGGCGACTCCACTGAATTGTTCGTCTGCCTCGGGAGGAAACCCGCTTGGAAGTGCATCCCTTTCGCTTCTTGCGCAATCTCGGGCGCACCCGCGAGATCGCCACCGTGTTGCTCAACTACGGGTTCGGAGACCTCGTGGAGCGTCTGCAGTTGCGGCGTTATCTGCAATGGGGCAGACGAATCCTCTTCCGCCAGCGCCTGGAATCTCAACCCGGCCACACCCGGGCGGAGCGGATCCGCATGTCGCTGGAAAGTCTGGGCGCGACGTTCATCAAGTTCGGTCAGGTCGTCAGTACGCGTCCCGATTTGGTGCCGGCCGACGTCATCAGCGAGCTGGCAAAGTTGCAGGAACAGGTCCCCCCGTTTCCGTCCGAGACGGCTCTGCAGACGCTGCGAACCGAGTTGGGCGCGCCGGCCGATCAACTGTTCGCCGCGTTCGATCCGGAACCGGTCGCCGCCGGCTCGCTCGCACAGGTGCACCAGGCGAAGCATCACGACGGGACGCTCCTGGCCGTGAAGGTTCGACGACCCAACGTGGTTCGCGACGTCGAACGTGATTTGTCGCTGATGATAGAGCTGGCCGTTCTCGTGGAGCGGCACATTCCGGAAGCCGAGGTTTTCGACCCGGTCGGATTGGTCAATCATTTCGCCCGGACCATTCGCCGAGAACTGAACTTCAACCGCGAGGCGCGGACCATCGAGGAGTTCGCGCGCCTGTTCCGCAACGATGCCACGCTGTTCGTGCCGAAAGTTTACAGCGAACTGACCACCGAAGCCGTGCTGACGATGCAATTCGTCGACGGCTGCCGCACCGATGATTTGGAATCGCTGAAATTGATCGGTATTTCACCGAGCGAAATCGGCGCCAACGGCGCCCGCATCTTCATGAAGCAGGCATTTGAGTTGGGTTTGTTTCACGGCGATCCGCATCCGGGCAACATTCGCATCATGTCCGACGGGGCGATTTGCCTGCTCGACTACGGCATGGTCGGCATGCTCGACGATGACAAACGCGAACAGTTGGTCGACCTGTTTGTCGCCGTCTGCCGCCAGGACGTACGATCGACGGTTGAACTGATGCAGGAAATCGGTGAGCCGTATCGGCCCGTCGATGCTCCGCTGTTGCGGGCCGACGTCCGGGACTTTGTGGAGAACTACTACGGCCTGCCGCTCGAGAAGCTGAACATCGGCAGCATGCTTTCCGACTTCGTCAGCATTCTGTCCGGTCACGGCATTCGCTGTCCAGGCGATCTGATGCTGTTGATCCGGTCGCTGATCACCCTGGAAGGGGTCGGCCACGACGTCGATCCCGAATTCAACTTGGCCGCACACCTGGCCCCGTTTGTCGAGCAGGTCGTCCGCGACCGCTACAACGTCCGCCGCGTCGCCAATCGACTGCTGGCCGAATCGAAGACCTTCCTGCGGGTGGCGCACGACGTCCCGCTGCACCTGGGCAGGTCGCTGGAAAAGCTGAGCAAAGATGACCTCAAGATGCAGCTCGAACACCGCGGCCTCGATCACCTGATCACAGAGCTGGACCGGTCGAGCAACCGTATCGTCATCGGCGTGGTGATCTCGGCGTTGATCGTTGCGTCGTCTTTGATCATTCGCGCCGGGATTGGCGATACCTTGTGGTTCATCATCCCGTTGTTCCTGTTGTCGATCTTCTTGGGTGTCTGGCTGATCTACGGCGTCTTCCGCAGCGGGCGGTTGTAAGGGCGCGGTTCTAGCGTCGCCGACTGCAACACGTGCCTGAGAAACGTTGTCCGATCCTCGCCGGAGCTTGATGCGTCGAGCCACGGCAGGCGCAACGTGGGGCAGGCTTCCCAGCCTGCCACGGCCGATCGGCAGGCTGGAAAGCCTGCCTCACACTCCGACCCCAACCAGATCAGCAACGCCGGCTGGACGTTGCCGGCCGGTTCTGCCGCGTCCCCCTGACGAAACTCCACGCCGTCAAACTGCGGCTGCAACACTTCGATCAGCTCGATGCGTGTCGGCCGGTCAGCGCCCGTCAAGAACACACGAAACGGCCGAGCGAGCAGCCGACGGCGCAGTTCGCAAAACGTCGCTCCCGTTGCGGGATGGACGACGTCAGCGGCGATCTCACAGAGCGGATCGAGCACGAAACGCCGATACCAGCACGCCGGATGCGGCACCTGGAGCCGGGGTATTTCGATCTGACGATCCCCGTACAGGATCAGATCTAGATCGAGCGAACGTGGACCCCAACGAATCGAGCGGGTTCGGCCGAGTTTGGCCTCGATCGACTGCAACACGTCGAGCAGCTCCAACGGCGGCAATTCGGTCTCGATACCGGCAGCGGCGTTGAGAAAGTCGGCGCCCGCTGCGTCGCCGACCGCGGCGGTTCGATAAACACGGCTGACCCGGCCGAGGGTCACCTGCGGATCGGCGTCCAGACATTCCCGTGCGCGGTCGAACGTCTCCTCAACCCGACCTATATTGCCGCCCAGTGACAGGAAACAGCGTGGCATGGAACCCAATCGATCAAGCAGCGAACCGCTTCGACGACGATGATTCGGCGACGGTGCAAGTTAGGACACATTCCGTGCAGCCGCAAATACGGTTGCTCCAGACTATCACGTTTCGTACCTGGAAAGCATTTCATTCCGTGTTGAGATCTCCAGAATCTCGAAGATTCTGGTGCCTCAGCGTCCGGATCGGCCTGGAAGAACTCAAACGAGCAAAGCGAAAAGAGTTCGCCAATCGCTCTTCAACTCTCGGGGTGTAACTCGCGCAAGACAACCGGCCACAAATCCTGGTGGAACAGTTTCTTGCGCCGCAAATTCGCCGGTTAATAGAAGCGCGAACGGGGTTGGCGCAAAAATGTTGCCCAGAAACTTTTTTTGAGGAAACTTTCATGCCAAACAGCTCGACACAGAGAGCCTCCCGTCGAGGCCGCATTTTCACACTCTCATCGTCAACCGAACTTGCGCCGCCCAATGCCCGCCGCAGGCCTCCCTGCCGAACTCCACCGCCGCTGACCGCGCGCCTTTGCCCAACAGCCGAACTGTCGCCCCGCTCGCCCGCTCATCTCAAACAACCACAGCCGAAATCCGGGCGGGGTGGCGGGGCGTAAGGCTTTGCGTCGCCCCGTCGATGAGCGGATGGTGATCGGCTGGGTGGCTGGAGTCGAGCCGACGGCGAGCCCCCAGAGCTTTCGCAGTTCTGTGGGGTCGCTTTCGCTCCACCACAGCCACCCGCCGGCCGCCGAAATGGCAGAACATGCTTGATAAAACAATTTGCAGTGAGCACAAATATGTATCATTAGACACCTCCTGTTCCGTCAGGTCGGGGCGGCCGATTCTCCCGGCAGCGGAGCATTGTCGCTACATGACTCGGCGGGACATACGTGTCGGTTGCTCCGAAGCACTTGACGCGGTACTGTGCGGAAGAGGTATTCCTGTTCAACTCGCGGAAAGAGGATGACGCGGGCCGGTTCAGAAGGCCATGTTGAGCACGTCAGGGCCATCGCTGGCGCTCTGACCCTGCCATCCTTCGCTCGTCGTTGAGCGATATTGAGAAACGGTGTAACACGCAGCAAACGGATTGAAAAACAGGCAACCCGATGATACAATTCACCTTGCGATGGAATCGTGCGGGCGCGTTAGGCTGCAACAAAGCAGTCTACAGGTAATACACGGATCAGTCTAACGAATAGGAACGAATAGGGTTCAACGAATAGGGTTCAACGAATAGGGTTCAACGAATAGGGTTTTATCGCTCGTCGCGGAGCTTGCGGAGCGATGAGGGATAAAACCTCGTTGAACTGAGCCGCGCCGCGCGAGTTGTGAGTGCAACGAATAGGAACGAATAGGGTTTTATCGCTCGTCGCGGAGCTTGCGGAGCGATGAGGGATAAAACCTCGTTGAACTGAGCCGCGCCGCGCGAGTTGTGAGTGCAACGAATAGGAACGAATAGGGTTTTATCGCTCGTCGCGGAGCTTGCGGAGCGATGAGGGATAAA
>CAZGYE010000047.1:0-24246 GCA_964530165.1 uncultured Planctomycetaceae bacterium | reverse complement strand
AGTGGACGATACTGGACTCGAACCAGTGACCTCCACGATGTCAACGTGGCGCTCTAACCAAACTGAGCTAATCGTCCTTCTCTTCAGCAAGTCGTTGGTTACAATACGTTGTGTGCAGCGCTGATGCAACGGCGATTCGCTGCAGAGCGCCGAAAATCACCGCTCGCACAGCTATACTGGCTGGGGTCACAAATTGCGGTTTTCGGGAGGGCGAGCCTCTTGCCGAGTCGGCACGTCCGCTGACGTTGCACAGGCGCAGCGATTCTCCCCGACACGTTTTCATTGCCCGGCGTTTCTCGAGACAACTCTTCCTCGCCCGGGGTCCAACGGACCGAGATTGTCCTCGTCGCAGTAGGGTTCGTAGAGGCAGGGACGGCGGAGTAGGAAAGTGACCTCGCGGAAATCACCGCCGTTCCACACGCGATAGCCGTCCTCTGCCGGAACCGTCGCGAAGATCATTTCTTGATCCCCACTGTTCCAGGCGAGGATGTCCCCCTTGCGGTCAATGATGCAACTGCCCTGCACGTTGTTCCGGGCGACGACCATGCAAACCTGGTTGTCGATGGCCCGCGTCCGCATGATTGCCTTCCAGCGGTCCTCGTTGAAGATTGGGGGTCCAGGCGACCAGCGGCTGGCACGAAGATCGCCCATGATTGGAAAGCAAACGATTCGGGCGCCGCCCAGCGCCAGCATTCTCATGGATTCGCACACCGTCGTATCCATGCAGATCAGGCAGCCGATCCGTCCGAGGTCTGTCTGGAAAACCGGGAACGACTTGCCCGCCGACGTGCCGGACAGTCCTTCGCTGGTAGCCAGATGGACTTTGCGGTAGACACCGTGCACTCTGCCTTTTGGCGAGATCAGCACGGCACTGTTAAACACGGCGTCGCGGTCGCGCTCTCGGACACCGAGCACCAGGTAGACGCCATGCTCTCGAGCGATCTTTTGAAACGGTTCAGTCGCCGGCCCAGGCACTTCGATCGCACCTTCCATGAACTGCTTGCCCCCAATCACGATCTCCGGCGTCACGACGAGTTGCGGCTTCTGCCGGCAGGCCGCAAGGATCAGACTGCCCCACAGGTCGACGCTTCTTGCCACATCGTCGGGCAGCCCCTTTCCTGAAGAGAGCGGCAGAGTCTTGACCCGATCACGGGTTTGCCGAGAGGAATTCACGATGCAGAGCTTCACAGCTCGTCGCTGCACGGGCGCAGCCGTCTCGATTCGCGGCGCGGCCCAAACGGATGTCCCAGTCTGTGACCAGCGGAAGACGTAGCGGACCGTCAAGCGAGTAGCACCTTTCGGCGCCTTGAGCGTGGCTTCGAAGTCCATTGCGGCGTCCCCGACGGACTTCGGAAGAAGATAATTCCACGGGCGTGTGCCGGTGGAGTTCTCGGCCGGTTCCCACGCGTCCCAAAGCACAATCGCCGCCAGACAATCGTGTGCGTTGCTCAGCCCCTCGTGCCGCACTCGTGTGCGAAACCGATAAGTCTCTCCGCCTCGCACGCCGGTGAACACAAATTGCCATCCGCCGCAGCACGTCCGTGTGCCATTGCCTTTGATGACAACCTCGGCGTTCCCGCTCTTAGAAGTAACCGGGGTTGCTTCAGGATGCGGCGACCACGGCTCGGCTTTCTCTAAAGCCGGCAGCGCGGCCGAGTCGACGCCCTCGCCAACGCCCACCACCGGTAGTGCAAGCCAAAGGGCAGTGAAGATCCCGGTCAACGTCGAGACTTGACATTTCCGCATACCGCGCGATCGACGCACGTGGAGATTCGCAAGAGTGGAATTCATAGCAGTGCTCCTCTTGAGTTTCGATTGACGGGCCGAACCAGGACGAAAGTTGATACTTTGAAAGCCAAACAGTAAGCTACTCCATCGTGTGTCAATATTCGAGCGAGAGTCGTCACGGATGTTTCGTGACGATTGGGCGCTGCTGATGATGGAGGCAACAGAATCGAAACCAACCGAGAGGAGTTTCAACCATGACTGAGCCGACGCAGTACCGATTTTCCTTTGGTCCATGGAACATTTCCGAAGGGGCCGACCCGTTCGGCCCGGAAGTGCGTCAGCCCTTTTCGCTCGTGGAGAAGCTCGACCGCTACGGACCCCTGGGGTTTGAGGGCGTGCAGTTCCACGACGACGACGTGGTGGAGAACATCGACGATCTGACACACGAGCAGGTCTTGGGCGTGGCTCGCGAGGTGAAGCACATGCTCGACGACCGCCAGTTGACGCCGGAGTTCGTGGCGCCGCGATTGTGGTTCCATCCGCGGACCATCGACGGGGGCTACACCGCCAACAGCGCCGAGGACCGGCAATATGCGATCGACCGCAGCAAGCAGGCGATCGACATCGCCCGGGAGATCGGCTGCAGCAACATCGTGCTGTGGCTGGCCCGAGAGGGAACGTACATCCGGGAGTCGAAGAACGGGGTGCAAGCGATCCACCGCATCCGGGAGGCCATCGACGCGATGCTGGACTACGACAAAGAGATTCACGTCTGGATCGAGCCGAAACCGAACGAGCCGGTCGACAGCGCGTTGATCCCCACCATCGGGCACGCGATCGCTTTGGCCTATCAAACGAGCGACCCGGACCGTGTGGGCGGGCTGATCGAGACGGCCCACTCGTTGCTGGCCGGTCTCGACCCGGCCGACGACATGGCCTTCGCCCTGGCGCACGGCAAGCTCTGCAGCGTGCACCTCAACGACCAGTCCGGGCTGAAGTTCGACGAGGACAAGTCTTTCGGCAGCGCGAACCTTCGCAGCGCTTTCAATCAGGTGCGGGTGCTGGAGAAGAACGGTTACGGCGGCAACGGCGAGTTCGTGGGGCTGGACGTAAAAGTGATGCGAACGCAGCGGCAAGACGGCTCCACGGCGCATCTGGCCAACAGCCGCCAGACGTTCCTGCACCTGTTGGAAAAAGTGCGGACGCTGGACCCCAAGTTCGAACGCGATTACATCGAGGCCCGCGACTACGAAGGTCTGGACAATTTCATTCTGCGTCACCTGATGGGCGTGGCCTAGCAGCTTGTTGAAAAGCAAGATTTAGCCGCCGGCCTTGGCCGGCGTGTCCTTTAAGTGCCACACGCCCCGCAAGCGGGGCGGCTAAACGGCATCGGCGAGGGAAAGCAAGCATGTCCCAAGACCGGGTTGACGTTGTGGTGGCGGGGCACATCTGCCTGGACCTGATCCCGCAGCTCGGAACGTCGCAAACGCGGCCCGAGGACTTGTTCGCACCGGGGCGATTGATACAGATTGGCCCGGCCACCATCGCGCTCGGCGGGGCGGTGGCCAACACCGGTTTGGCCATGCATCGGCTGGGCGTGGCAACCCGGCTGATGGGGAAGGTGGGCGACGATCTGCTGGGTGAGACCATTTTGCAGTCGCTGCGGGGGCACGCACCGGCGCTCGCCGACGGCATGATCGTCGCCCGGCAGGAGGCGAGCTCGTACACGATTGTGGTCAATCCGCCGGGCGTCGACCGCTGTTTTCTGCACTGTCCTGGGACGAACGATACGTTCGTGGCCGACGACCTCGCGCTGGATCGCATGGCCGGCGCACGTCTTCTGCACTTCGGCTACCCCCCGATCATGCAGGGCATTTTCGCCGACGGCGGCACCGGCCTCGCCGAGCGATTCCACGAAGTCCGCCGGCAAGGCATGCTCGTCTCGCTCGACATGGCGATGCCCGATCCTGCTTCACCGGCCGGTCGCGTCGATTGGCCCGCCTGGCTGGCCCGCGTGTTGCCCGAGGTCGACATCCTGCTGCCCAGCGTGGACGAAGTGCTGTTGATGTTCGACAGCCAACGATATGACGAGTTGGCTCGCCGGGCCGATGACGGCAATCCCGCCGCTGTGGCTGACGGCGAGTTGCTCGACGACTTGGCCGCGCAGTTGCTCGGTCTTGGGGCCGGCGTCGTGGTGCTCAAGCTGGGCGATCAGGGGCTCTACCTGCGCACAGACGACAGGGTGGCTCAACTCGCAGGCCGCGGGTTGTGGACCGACGTCGAGTGGCGACACTGGCAGAATCGCCAACTGCTGACGCCCTGTTTTCAGGTCGAAGTCGTCGGGACTACCGGCTCCGGCGACTGCTCGATTGCTGGTTTTTTGACCGGCCTGCTGCACGGACTCTCCCCGGAAGAAACGCTGCGCTGTGGCGTCGGCGTCGGCGCCTGCAACGTGCAAAGCGCTGATGCGACCAGCGGCATTCCGTCATGGAGCAAGCTCCAAGAGCGGATGGCCGGCTGGCGCTGGCGCGACGTGCAGATCACGCTCGACGGCTGGCGCAGGAACGACGAGACCGGCGTCTACGTCGGCCCACAGGAATCTTGAAACCACAGATGAACACAGTTGTCTGGAAGGAAAGGACGGAATCATGGCCCAATGCCCACACTGCGAGAAGGAAGTCACACTGAACTCAACGAAACGAGACGAGCGTAGCGAAGTCCACAAGGAAGTCGATGGCACTGTGAAGAAAGAGATCATGTATTCGTGTTCTCATTGTGACTGTGTCCTCGGATTTGCCTTCTTCTTCGGCGGGCTTCTCACCGGCAGGCCTTGAATCAGGTGACAGATAACAAGCCAATGCAGCTGCAGGTGCATTGGCTTGTCGGTAGACACGCGAGTTTGTTGCTGGACCGTCGACCGCGTGAGTAGCGAGAACCTACGCAGACACAGTCTCACGAATGCGTTCGGCCCGATCCGTGTTCATCTGTGTTTATCTGTGGTTCCTCGGGCCAGTCGTTTTGCGAGCCGTGCCACGCGCTCGCCGAGCCGGCGTGCTCCGTCGCGTTCTTTATCGCTGATTCCCGGATCGAGCGGGCCGGTCATGGCCGTGGCGCCCACTTCCGCCCAAATGCTCTTGGTTTTCTCGTTCTCGTAGAGGGGCCCCGCGACGACCATGCGATTGTTCAACATGAACAGCAGCAGGGAAATGACAACGTGCTCCTTCCCCCCGGTTTGGCCTCCCCCTGTGGCGAACGCGCCGCCGACCTTGTCCGTGAAATCGACTTTCAGCTTCCAGTTCCAGTCGTCGATCACCACTTTCATCTTTCCGGGTATGTTGGCGTAATACGTGGGCGATCCCAGCACGATCGCATGCGCAGCTTGAAGGTCCTCTTTTGTCACGTCGCCCACCTGTTTCACCGTGGCGACGGCATCGGGCACCCGCTTTGCGCCTTCTGCGACGGACCGGGCCAATTCCTCCGTGTTTCCGGTCAGCGAGTAGTAGGCGACCAGCACGCGAACGGTCGGGGCCTTCGAGGATTTTGGCGGCTGTGACTTGTCACCCGCGATCGCAGTTGTTCGACGAGACACCGAACCGGCCAGCACCAACGCCAGTGCAATGACCCAGAGCCGAGGACGATTGTCTTTCATTGTTTTTCTCCCTGCCGGCCGCTGAAGCAGACCAGCTTGCCGTCGACCCTTTCTCGAATTTCGTGCAGTTAACCCGTCTTCGGCAACTCCATGAGCTGACCGAATCGTTCCAGGACGCGAATCTTCAGCGGCGCGAACTGCGGACTGTCGAACTCGCCGGTCTCGACCAGATGGAAGGCCGCCTTGCGAGCTTCCAGCAGCACGTCGCGGTCGCGGATGAGGTCGGCGACTTTCAGCGGCAAGTCGCCGTGTTGCCGAGTCCCCAACACATCGCCCGGCCCGCGCAGTTCGAAATCGACTTCCGCAATCTTGAAGCCGTCGGACGTTCTTTCCAGCGCCGCCAGCCGGCTGGCCGCTTCGGGTGCATCGGCGTCGGAAAATAGAAAACAGTAGCCCTGAAACTTGCCGCGACTGATTCGGCCCCGCAGTTGATGCAGTTGTGACAATCCGAAGCGTTCGGCCTGATAGATGACCATCAACGTGGCGTTGGGCACGTCGACGCCAACCTCGACCACCGTCGTGGACACCAGCACCTGCGTTTCGCCGGCGCGGAACGATTCCATTGCGTCGGCTTTCAGTCGGCGGTCCAGTTGACCGTGGACCAAACCAACCCGGAAATCCTTGAGCTCTGCGGAGCTGAGCTGCCGAAAGACTTGCTCGGCGCTGGCGCTGGGTTTGTCCGCGGTTTCGTGATCGCCGCCTTCGATTCGCGGGCACACGACGTAAGCCTGCCGGCCGGTCCGGATTTGCTTCCGTAGGAAATCCCACACCCGCCTCCGCGCCTGTTCGCCCGGCGTTGCCGGTTCGCCTGGAACACGACTGGTCACGACGCGCTGCCGACCGGGCGGTAAATCGGAGACCGTCGTGATGTCCAGATCGCCGAACTGAGTCAGACAGAGGCTGCGCGGAATAGGCGTCGCCGTCATCACCAACACGTGCGGCGACAGGTCGCCCGTGGAAAAATGCGCCCGCTGCAACACGCCGAACTTGTGCTGTTCGTCGATGACCACGAAACCCAAGCGGCTGAATTTGACGTCTTTCTGGATCACGGCCTGTGTGCCGACGATCAACTGCACGTTGCCACTCCTGATGTCGTCCAGCGCCTGCTTGCGCTGCTGCGGCGTGAGATTGCCGGTGAGCAGCAACCGATCGACGCGGCTGTGCGCCAGGGCCTCTTCGACGGTGGCCCAATGTTGCGAAGCGAGGATTTCCGTGGGGGCCATCAGCACGGTTTGATACCCGGCGGCGACGGCGACCAGCATGGCATAGACGGCCACTGCGGTCTTGCCCGCACCGACGTCGGCCTGCAACAACCGGTGCATGGCCCGTCCCGAAGATAAGTCGGCGGTGATCTCGTCCACGGCGTGATTCTGCCCGTCGGTGAATCGAAACGGAAACAGCCGGCGAATTCGCGAGTCGATTTTCGCCGTTGTGGGCAGCCGGGGCGCCGGCTCGGTTAACTTCCAGACTCGCCGCCGCATCGCCAGTCCCAACTGAAACTCGAGCAAATCGTCGAAGACAAGCCGATGCCGGCCCGCTTCGTATTGGTCCACCTCGGCGGGGAGATGGAGCTGTTTGATCGCCTGCGCGAGGACGGGCAGTTGCTGCTGCTCGCGAAACCTCTGGGGAAGATAGTCGGGGACCAAATCGGCATACGCCTCGACGGCAGCCAGCACGATGCGGCGCATCTCGTGCATTTTCAGGCCTTCGGTCAATCCGTAGCGCGTCTGCACGCCGCCGCCCGCTTGCTGGTCGTCTTCGCCGATCCACTGCACCTGCGGGTGGTTGATTTCCCAGCGTCCGCCGTGTCTTTTCGGCTTGCCGGAAAACAGCACCGTCTCGCCCGCATGGAACCGGTGCAACGGCCACGTCTGGTTGAACCAGACTCCGCGCACGTATTCCCCCTGGCAATCCAGGAGGACGGCGGACAGCGACCGTCCCCGCGAGAGCGTCCGGCCGTCGATGTCGACGACGACGCCTCGCACCGATTGCAGGGTTCCTTCTTCCAGACTGCTCGCGGCCCGCACGTCGGTCAAATCGAGGATGTCGCGGGGCAGATACCACAGCAGATCGCGGACGGTCCGCAAGCCCAGCTTGGAAAGCAGCCGGGCCCGCCGCGGACCGACGCCGCTCACATACTGCACTGGTGTTTCGAAAGGATCGTCCGTCATTGCCCGGTCGAAGGTTGAGAGTCGAGAGTCGAGAGTCGAAAGCGGAAAGCCGAAGTCGGAAGTATTGATCGCCGCAATCCGCCCTTGCGCAAGATAGGGGGCGAAAGCAAAGAGTCCTCTGTATTTCCCCCCTTTTTCTCTCGCTTCTTCACTCTTGCCTTATTCATTCCGCACTCTTGCTCTCAACTCTAGACTCTCAACTCTCAACTCTCGACTACTTCTGAAAGTCTCCGGCAGCGACGATGACGATCGTTTTCGGGCGGATGTGCTTCCGCAAGGCGGCCAACACTTGCTCGCGGGTGAGTTCGGTGATCTTTTTCTCCAGATCGGCCTGATAGTGCATCGTTCGACCGGCGTGCGCCGTGCCGCTCAGAATCGACGTCAGCCTGGCGTCGTTGGTTCGCGCGACGTTTTGCCGCTGCAGGTAACCTTGCTTGGCCGTTTCAAGCTCTTTTTGAGTGACACCGTTTTTGAGAATACGGTCCAGCTCCTCGCGGATCACGGCTTTCAGCCGGTCCATGTTGGCCGGGTTACAGATGGCGTAGATGTAGAACGCCGCCCGCTTGTCGAGCGAACGCGCCTGCAATCCGGACCCGACACCGTATGACAAGCCTTCCTTTTGCCGGACACGATCTCCCAGCCGAGAGGAGAGCGATCCGCCGCCCAGAATGTCGTTGCCGATGACCAGGGCCGGGTAATCGGGATCGTCGTCTCGCAGGGGAAAGACCGTGGCGGCAAAGTACCTCGCATTGGCCTTCCCCGGAGTGAGAATGCTCTGGGTGTTGGCCTTCAATTTCACATCGCCGCGGTAACGCAGACGCTCATAAGTTTCAGTCGCCTTCCAGCCGTCGAGCATTTCGGTGACCAGGGAGAGCGTCCCCTCGGCGTCGAAATCGCCGACGACGGCCAGTTCGCCGGCCTGGGCTCCCAGGTAGCTCTCGTAGAGTTTTCGCACTTGCGAGGGCGTCACGGCTTTCAACATTCCAATCTCTTCCTGGGCGGTCGGCACATAGCGTGGGTCTCCCTTTTCGTAGGGATAAAGTTGCCGACGCACTGCTGTCGTGGCTAGCGCACCTGGATCGGTCAACTGTTTTTCCAGCGCTGAGAGGTTCGCCTGGCGGATGATTTCCAACTCGCTTTCGGGCAGCGTCGGCTCGCGCAACACCTGACCGAGCAATTTGAGGGCATCGGCAAGATACTCGCGTTTGGTCTGAATGCTGAAGGTCGCCTCGCCGGCAGACCCGCTGGCGTTCAAGCGGGCCCGGTACTTGTCCAGCTCGTCGGAGAACTGCTGCCGCGTGAGCTTCTTCGTTCCGCGAAGCATCAGCGACGGCAGTAATTCGGCGGCCGTGGCGAGTCCTCTCAGATTGTTCTCGTCCCCGTAGCGCAGCGTGAGGCGCAGGTTGACCGATTCGCCGCGAGTTTTCTTGGGCAGCAGCACCACCTTGACACCGCCCGGCAACGTCAGCCGTTTCGAGCGTGCTTCGATGTTCGCCGGAGAAACGTCGAACACCTCGCCGGCGGCCACCTGCTTGCGGCCTTTGTAGTCGCCGATCATCTCGGCCAGTTTGGGGGTAGCGGGAATCGGGACCCGCTCGGGCTTCTTCGTCGGGATGAACAAGCCGACGGTGCGATTGTTGCGCTTGAGGTAGCCGGCCGCGACCCGCTGGACATCTTGGGGTGTCACCTTCTCCAGCCGATCGCGGTAGAGGAAATAGAGCCGCCAGTCGCCCTGGGCCGCCCATTCGCTCAACTGAATGGCGATGCGGCTGCTGTTGTCTGCGGCCAGCTCCCACTGTTTGAGCAGCCGTTGTTTGACCCGCACGACCTCGTCTTCGCCGACGCCTTCGTCGCCGACTTTTCTCAACACGTCGAGCATCGTGTCCAGCACGGCCTGCGGCTCGTTGCCCTGTGCGGCTTCGGCCATGAACAAGAGGACCCCCGGATCGTGCAGCGCGTACGCGGTCCCGTAAACGCTCGAAGCTTTCTTCGACTCGACCAGCGCCTTGTACAACCGGCCCGCCGGCTGGACGGTGAGCACGCCTTCCAGCACGTCGATGGCCGCATAATCGGGATGCGCGCCCGAAGGAATATGATACACGGCCCCGACCACCGCTACGTCGCCCACACGCCGCAGCGTGACCACGCGCTCGCCGTCCTGAGGCGGTTCTTCGGTGTAGGTCGTGTCGCGTTTGCGCTTCGGTCGCCCAATCGCGCCGAAGGACTTCCCGATGGTGGCCAGCGCTTTGGGTGGCTGGAAACTGCCCGCGACGACCAGCATGGCGTTGTCGGGCTGGTAATGCTTCTTGTAAAACACCTGCAGCTTCTCGATGGGGACCCGTTCGATGTCGGCCCGGTTGCCGATGGTGGCCTGTCCGTAATTGTGCCACTGAAAGGCGGCGGACATCATCCGTTGACGAAGCACAGACGAAGGGTTGTTCTCTCCCCGTTCAAATTCGCTGCGGACGACGGTCATCTCTGAGGCCAGGTCTTCGGCCTTAACGAAACTATTCATCATCCGATCGGCTTCCAGCCGGATGGCGAATTCCAGGTTCTCATCGCCGGCGGGCAGCGTCTCGAAGTAATTGGTGCGGTCCAGCCACGTGGTGCCGTTGTACCGCGCTCCGCGCTCCTTGAGCACCTTCGGGACGTCCGGATGCGTGGGGGTTCCCTTGAAGAGCATGTGCTCCAGCAGGTGGGCCATACCCGCCTCGCCGTATCCTTCGTGACGCGAGCCGACGAAAATCGTGAGATTCACGGTCACCGTCGGCTTCGAAGGGTCGGGAAACAACAGCACCTTCAACCCGTTCTCCAGCCGGTATTCGGTGATGCCTTCGACCGAAGTGATTTTCTTTGCACTTGCCGAGTCTGCGGCACGCACCGGGGCCGAGATGGCGATGGCACAGACCGCCCAGATCACGAAACATAGCCGCCTCATCGATCGCTCCTCACTCGTCGGGACCGCGGATACCTTTGGGAGACAGGAGACGCGTGCCGCTCCATTTCGCTGGAATCGTAGCACTCTTCCGTAGCGATTGGAACCGTCAACAGATCGCGGCGGTCGTTGATGTGTTCGCCCTACATGGCTAGACTGAGTACAAAGCCCGCCGGTGGCAACCGGCGGGACCCACGGGTTGCCACCCGTGGGCTTTCCTGCGAAGTGTGTTGGCTATTCAGGAAGCACAAGTGATGGACAAACTCGATCGCCGAAGGTTTCTCGGCCGTTCCGCGCAGGCAGGGCTTGGTTTGGCGGGTGGCGCCTCGTGGCTGGCGTCGACAGGGCCGGGTATCACGGCCCAGACATCTCAATCGACGCGGACGCCGAAGGTCGGCGCGTTCACGAAGAGTTTTCAGGACAGGCCGATTCCCGAAGTGTGCCGGCTGTTCAAGAAGATCGGTCTGGACGGACTCGATCTGACGGTCCGGCCCAGGGGTCACATCGAACCGGACAACGCCGAGGCGGAATTGCCCAAAGCCGTGGCCGCGGCCAAGCAAGCCGGGACTGAGATTCTGTTTCTGACGACCGCCATCACTGACGCCGATGACGGCGCCGAACGGCTGTTGGCCGTCGCGGCGGAGCAGGGGATCGACCGCATCAAGATGGGATACTACCGCTACAAGTCGTTCGGCACACTGGCCAAACAGATGGTCGCGGTCCGCAAGCGGATTGCCGACGTGGTCAAACTGGCCGGAAAGTACAAGGTGTTGCCCTGTGTGCATATTCATTCTGGCACGTTTCTTCCTTCGCACGGCACGCAGTTGTACGAACTGATTCGCGACTTTGCTCCCGGCGAGGTCGGCGCGTATCTTGATCCGCTGCACATGACCAAGGAAGGGGGCGGCGACGGCTGGCGGCAGGGAATCGACCTGCTGGCGCCATGGGTTGGATTGGTCGCCGTCAAGAACTTCGCGTGGGAGATCAGCGGCCGCGATGCAAAAGGCCAGCAGCGTTGGCGGACGACGACCGTGCCGATCGCCGACGGCGTGTGTCCGCTGCCCGAGTTCGTCGCCACATTGAAGACGATCGGCTATGCCGGCATCTATTCGCTGCACAGCGAGTACAAAGGCTCGCACAGCTTCAAGCAGCTCGATACCGACGGCTGCTTGCAGCAATTGGCCGTGGATTTGAAGTATCTCCGCACGCTATTGTGAACGACGCGCGCGAGCCGGCCGCACGTCCATAACCCGCACTCACATCGCGTTTGATTCCTTTTGCCGGGCCGGTATTGCCGCCACAGGTGACGCACCTTCCGACAGGCGGCCGGCAAACTCGACGCAGACATCACGCTCGCTCGCCTGCGCGGCTCTAAGATCGGGAAGATCGGCGTCGCACGGATTCCGTAAACCCAACGTGCATTAGGGATGAATCGGCAGCTCGAACCTCAATCGAAGCCACGAGCGCATCCTGCCGATATGCATGATGAGGGCTCGATCGCTCAGGCTGTCGGTAGAGATCTTTAGCAACAGCTACGGGCGAGGAGGAGACGTTCAGCGATCGAGACGACTGTGGTCTTTGTAGGTCCTTCGACGTTTATACCAGGATTGACCAATCGAAAGAATTCAAACAACGGAGGTGGCTCAATGCGAAACTTAAAGATGTGTATCACACGTCGTGGCGAAACATGTCGCCTGGTCTTGATGGGAGTGCTGGGTTTAGGTGTGACGGTGCTTACCGTAGCGAAAGCTAGGGGACAACCACGTTCAACGACACGAGTCGCCAAGCGTGGCGCCGGGACGCAAGAGGGGAAGCAACATCCGCTGGTTCCTGCTTTAAGGCTGGCTCGTTCCACCCAGGCGACCATCCGAGATGTGAAGGATTACGAGGCCACCTTCAACAAACGAGAATGGATCGACGGACGCTTGCAGGTCCGGTCGATGAAAATCAAACTCCGCCAGCGGCCCTTTAGCGTCTATCTGCGCTTCTCGAATCCGCACGAAGGACGAGAAGTGATCTACAACGCCGGCCGAAACGACGGAAAATTACAAGTCCACCTGACAGGCGTTCGGTCGATTGTTGGTACGGTGTCGTTGTTGCCGACCAGTGCGGACGCAATGGAGGGAAACCGCTATCCTGTCACGTTGATCGGCTTGTCCAATCTGGTTGCCAAGGTGGTCGAGCAATGGGAAGCGGACATGAAATATGGCGACGTCAGCGTCAAGTACTACCCCCAGGCCAAGCTGGGCAATGTCGAATGCAAAGTCATCCAGACATCGCACTCACGGCGACGGCCGCAAGTCCGGTTCCAAACGACCCGGCTATACATCGACAAGAGCACCAACCTGCCGATCCGCGTCGAGCAATTTGGTTTCCCGGAACGCCCCGGCCAACGACCGCCACTGTTGGAGGAGTACACTTACAGCAACATCAGGGCCAACGTCGGTCTGAAAGACATCGACTTTGACGTCCACAATCCACGCTACGATTTCTAGCTGGGGTTTCGGTCCGACCAATCAAAACAGCATGCGGCACGGTTCACCTGAGGAACGGACCGTGCCGTTCTTACTGCGCGACGGCGCCCAGTTTTCCACGACATCGTCGCGCGTGTTACGCAAGGGCCCGTTCCACGACGGCTTTTGTTTTTTCCAGTCCGGTCTGCGCGACCGTCAATGCGTCCTGCTCCCAATAGCCGCGGTTGAAGAGCTCCAGCGAGAGCATGCATCGGCAACCATTGTCGCGGAGCGTGCGAAAAACGGTTCTCAGTGGGGCGACGCCGTCGCCGGGGTAGACGCGGTCGGCGTCGCTGATCTCATCGCGCCGAGGCTCGGCCGGGTAATCGTTGACGTGGAACACGTGAATGGCGCTGGCCGAGAGCAGCTTCAGACCCGCGAAGTCCGAGCCGCCTTTGTAGATGTGATAGACGTCGGGCAGCAGGCAGGCGCTCGCGTGTCCGCTCTCGACGGCGACGAACACCGATTCGCTGAGCCGAGAAAGCGACTTCGAAGCGCCCCACATCTCGACCTGCGGGACGACGCCCATCTGCTCGCCCAGTTCCAATAAAGCGCGATACCGCCTGGCCGCTTTGAACAGGTCGAGATCGCTCTGCTGGGTCGCACCGGCCGGCGGCGCAGCCATCCGTTTGCCGCCGATCTGACGCAGCATGTCCATGTCGCGCTTCGCCTGTTCGAGGCCCTGCCGGCGGCGATCGTCGTCATCGACGATCCAAGGGGCAAAGCCGATGCCGCTTTCAACCGTCAGACCGGCGTCGCGGATGCGTTTGCCGAGGTCCTTCAGCGAGCCACCGTGCTGCACATACCGGTCGATCTCGCGGATCCAAAGCTCGACGGCGTCGTATCCCACCTTGGCGGCGATTTCGATCTCCGCGACCAGTCCCAGCTTCTGGCCGCGAATGGTGCTCGTGTTCAGACAGTAGCCGAACGGTTTCGTGTCGGCACTCTTTGCAGCGTCGACAGCCGTCGCTTCCGAGAGTGAGCTGGCCGCCCCTCCGGCCAGCATCAGACCGGTCGATGCCAGCAGTTCCCGCCGTGAAAGTTGTGAATCCATGGTGTGCGCCTCAATGAGCTCGGGATCAGTCCAGCAACTCGAATAAATAGCGGCCGTACCCGTTGTTTTCCATCGGTTCGGCGAGCCGGCGAAGCTGATCGGCGTCGATGTGTCCCATCCGCCAGGCGATCTCTTCAGGACAGGCGACCTTCTGTCCCTGACGGGTTTCGAGCACATGCACGAACGTGCTGGCTTCGATCAGCGACTCGTGCGTTCCCGTATCGAGCCAAGCGGTGCCTCGTCCCAGCGTCTCGACGTGCATCTTGCCCCGCTCGAGATAGACGCGGTTCAAGTCGGTGATTTCCAGCTCGCCGCGTGCGGACGGTTTCAGCGAGTGGGCAATCGTGGTCACCTCCGAGTCGTAGAAGTAGAGGCCGGTGACGGCGTAGTGCGATCGCGGATGTTTCGGCTTTTCTTCGATTGCGATAGGCCGGCCGTCGTCATCCAAAACGACGACGCCGTACCGTTCGGGATCGCTGACGTGATAGGCGAACACCGTCGCCCCGTCGCTGCGTTTGGCGGCCTCCGCGAGGCGATTCGTCAAATGGTGTCCGTGAAAGATATTGTCGCCGAGAATCAAACAAGAGAGATCGTCGCCGATGAACTCTTCGCCGATGAGAAACGCCTGGGCGATGCCCTTCGGTTCGGGCTGCTCGGCGAACTGCAATTCGAGCCCCCATTGCGAGCCGTCGTCCAACAGCCGGCGAAACAGCGGCAGATCGTGCGGCGTACTGATGATCAGAATCTCTCGCATTCCGCCGAGCATCAGTGTGGTCAGCGGATGATAGATCATCGGCTTGTCGTACACGGGCAGCAACTGCTTGCTGATCGCACGCGTTGCCGGGTAAAGCCGAGTGCCCGAGCCGCCTGCCAGGATGATCCCCTTGCGCCGGGGCAATTCGACACGCGTTGAGACGTCCGCACCGTCCATCAATCACCTCTCGCCTGAGCACTACTTGGCCAAACCGAACGTAGTAGACCGGAAAACCGGGAAGCGTGCAACATGAATGCGCGGTTCTCGTTACTCGATCTTGACCTGGAGAGACCGTTTGCGATATCGTTCCGCACCACTTCTCACGTTTCCGATATCTCCAAACATCTTCCGCGAACAGTCCGTTGGACGACGAAAGGGACTCGTTTGTTGTTCAGCAAGACTTGGCTGCCGGGCGGTTGCGATTGGCGCTGGACGCTTGGCGTCTCAGCGGCGCTGTTGCTGTCTCTCACATGGTGCCGGGCCGATAACACGCCGGTTGGCACAACGCGGGCCGACAGAAACCGAGCCGGCAGTCGTCAGAACCGGCTGTTGTTAATGGTCAGCGGTCGCATCATCGAGGGAAAAATCAGCCAGAGTGTCGGTGGATATCTGGTCGAAATGCCGACGGGGAGCATGCTGGTTCCGTTCGAGCACGTCCGACTCGAGGCGGCCGATCGCCGGGACGCCTACCGGAAACTCCGCAAGATGCTGCCGGAGCGGACCGCCACCCGACACATCGCGCTGGCCCGGTGGTGTTTGAGCCAGAACCTGCTCGACGAAGCCCACATCGAGCTGCGCGACGCGTTGGAGCTGGAGCCAAACCGCAGTGACGCTCGCTCGATGCTCCGCCGGCTTGAGGAATCCCTTCACAAAGGCAACTCAATCCACCGGGTGTTGCCGAAGACTCCTCTGAAGACGTTCGATGGTTTCGAACCGCCGGAGGTCCGATCATTAGCGGGTCTGTCTCGCGGTTCGGCACAGCAGTTTGTGAGCAAGATTCAGCCCATCTTGATGAACAAGTGTGCGACTGCAGGCTGTCATGGACCAGCAGCCCGGAACAAGTTTCGGCTGACTCGCGTACACGTCGGTTGGGGAAGCCATCGCGTGTTCTCCGAGAGAAACCTTGCCGCGGTGCTGCGGTATCTTGACGTCAACAAACCGGGGCAAAGTCCGCTATTGGTGATTCCGCAGGGCGGTCACGGCCGCGGGTCACGGGCCATCTTTTACGGCTCAGGAGGCGCCGATCAGATGGCGGCACTCGGTCGGTGGGTGCGGCAGGTTGCCGGTGAGAGGGCCGCCAAGACTAAAATGCGGAGTGCGGAATGCGGAAAGATCAAAGTCACACCATTCTCAACCCGCAACCCGCAACCCTCAACCCGCAACTCTCAACTCTCAACTCTCGGCCCTCAACAGACGCCATCCGAGAAAGACGACCTGCTGAATCGCATTCTGCGCGAGGAGCGCAAGGATGCGTTTGATCCGAGGGTCTTCAATCGTCTGGTCCACGGCAAGAAAGGTGAGGACAAGTGATGCGCAATCGGTGTCCGGTGACGTTGATTTCCGTCAAAACCATGGCGACGATTCTGGCTCTTAGCGCGACGAACCTGTGCGGTTGCAGCGCGATCCCGGAGCAAGCCTTTCTCGGGTGGATGCCGCACCGCTCGGCGAAATTGCACGGCACAAAAGTGTGCAGGGGAGGCGATCCGTTCCTGCCCGCGGAAAACGATGCGCAGCCGGAACTGTCGCAGCAGCCGGATACGGATCGGCACTGGATGGCGGCGAAGCCCTTAGATCACTCAACAGCACCAGTGGCGGATTAGTTTCGCGTACATTTCGCTGCCGAGCTGGAGTTGGTCCAGCATGATCCACTCATCATGTGTGTGCGCTTGCGCGATGTCCCCCGGACCAAACACGACCAGCTTCTCCAGCGCCGTCAGCATCGCGCCGTCGGTGCCGTAAGGGACGGTCCTCGGCGTCTGCTTGCCGGCCAGCCCCAGGACCTCGTTGACGAAATCCGAGCGGGGATCGACGTACAAGGGTTTCGCTCGCGTGTGGGTCTGGAACTCGATTCCACATTTCTCCGCGGCTCGTCGAGCCTGTTCGATCAAGACGTCGGCATTTTGTCCGGGCATGGGGCGAAAGTAGACGGTGCAGACGCTCTGCGGCGGTGTGATGTTGACCGCTTTGGTGTGATCGTTGATGCCGATGTTCCAACTGATCGTGGGGGGGTCGAACTCATCATTGTGCCAGGCGGGGTCCGCTTCGGTTTCGTCGTGGATTTTTTTCATCTCAGCCAGGAACGGAATCATCGCCAGGTTGGCATTAAGACCGTCGCGGGTGCTGGAATGGGCCGCTCGTCCGTGCGAGACGGCGCTGAGACCGTAGGTCCCCTTGTGCGCATAAACGACTTCGAGCCTGGTCGGTTCACCGACGATTCCGTTGGCGCCGCCTGCGACCATCTCCCGAAAGAATTCCGACCGTCCGGCGACCTGTGCCGCCCCTGCGTATCCGATTTCCTCGTCGGCTGTGCAAGTGATGTAGATCGGCCTTTTCAGTTTCGCCGCCGAGAACTGCCCGGCCGCCCAGAGCATGCACGCGATGGAACCCTTCATATCGCAGCTACCCCGGCCGTACAGCTTGTTCCCTTTGACGACCGGCGTAAACGGGCCGTGCTCATCGCTGAACCAGGGATCGGCGGGCACCACGTCGGTGTGACCGAAATAGGCCATCCCGCCGGCCCCCTCCCCCTTCTTGCCGATCACGTTGACCTTGCGAACGCCGTCCGCGTCGTCGTATTCGATCCGTTCGGTGGCGAACTCGAGCTTCTCGAGCGTCTCTTCAATGTAGTCGGCGATCGGAACATTCGACAAGACACTGGTCGACTCAAACGCCACCAATTCCTTGACGTACCGGAGGAAATCCATGGAGCGTCTCTCAGATTATGCCGGCCGCAGGTGCTTCGCAAAGACCGCTTTCGTCAGCTTCCACATCTCGTCGGAGAGAACATGCCCCGATCCATATTCGATGTAGTAGGAGAAGTTTTTCTCGGCGTGCATGCTTTCGTATGCCCGCGAGATCGTCTTCATGGCTTCGGGGATGTCCTCGATTGGAGAACCGCGGTCCTTCTCGCCGAAGTTGAGGTGCAGAGCGCGCGGGGCAATCAGCGCGGCGATGTCGGGAGTGTCGCCGTAGCGATAGATGCCCGGAATGAAATTCGGAAAGCAGTGCAGGATCTTTTCGCGGTGAATGCCCTTGTAGGTCGGCAGACAGCAATTGCCGACGAGACACGTCAGCCGTGGCTCCCACGGACCGACGAGCCAGGTGTGGGTTGAACCCATCGAATGTCCATAACAGCCGATTCTCTCGGCCTGCACCTCGGGGCGGCTGACAAGGAAATCGATGGCCCGTTTCATGTCGAGGATGTTCTTCCAGGCCATGCATTGGCCGGCGACGACGTATCGCAGGAACTCAAAGCGCTCGTAGCGGCCCCCGGTCAGTTTCTTCGCCGGGTCCTGCCGCTCTTCGAAACAGAGCGCGTCGGGGCAAAGCACCACATATCCCTCGCGGGCCAGCGCGGCCCCGGTGTGGTGCATGGCGTTCCCCGCCAGACCGGCCGGCTCAGTTTTGCCCAGATGGTACTGCCCGGCATGCTGATGCCAAACGGCAATCGCGGGAGCCGGCTTCTTCGCCGACACACCGTCGGGGATCGACAGCATGGCGGGAATCGGGTCATCCGGCTCGGCGTCGTAGTACAGCGACTCGATGGTGAAACCTTTCTGGGGGATTTTCTTTCGCAGGCGCGCGTTCAACTGGCACGGTTTTGGCCAATCGCCTCCGAGTCCTTCGAGTAACTTATCGCGAAAATCGGCTGCAGCCATCAGTGCCTCTCACAGAGTGGAAAGTGTCATGGGAGCCATACACGCTGATTGGAACCATACAGGGTAACCCAAAACGGTGAGCCAGTGCAAAGCAGCCGAGCAAGCACGCGGGCTGCGGCCCGTGGGATCCCGCCGGTTGCCACTGCCAGGCTCTGCTTTGACGGCGTGCTCCGACACGGCCGGTCAATGGCAGGCTGGAAAGCCTGCCCCACACTCTCAGCGGCACCGGCAGGGGACAGTTGACTTAAGCTGCTTATTTACACCATTTTATTACACCGCCGGGCTGAGCTGGCTCGTAAAATCGTTACAAACCTTACAATTCCACGGGCTTCGACCGATTTTGTCCAAGTGATCTAACCGGCGCGACCGATATTCATGGTACGACCGGTGCTTTCGACACGGTGCGCTGGTGCGCAACAACGGCACCGTCGGGTCGACGAGAGTTCTTCTCGATGAGTGGGAATGCCAGAGAAACGAACATGGCCGGCCGCGTTGCAGCGGGCGCTCTGTTAGCGTGTTGCCTGCTGCTGCCGAAGAGCCTCTTTGCGCAAGGAGCGCCGCAGCCGAGTCCGTGGGTCGATGCGGCCGGTAATCCGGTCCCCATCTCGTCTCCGCCGCGCTATCCGCCGGCCCTTCAATACGGAACGGTCCAGCAGCATCAACCGTTTCCCTATTCACCGGCGGCGGCAGCCACGCCGGGCGTCCCCTACCAAGCACACGATGGAATCGTCACCACCAGCATGACGGCCGACGAGGAGTGGGAACCCGGCCCTTTGGAAAAGGCACTGGAACAACTCACGCGGAACATGTGGATTCGAACGGAGTACTTGCTCTGGGAGATCGACGAGCCGGGCGACACGCTGCTGGGTGCTCCGCTGGCCGGGATTGTCAATCCCCGCGCGCCGTTTGAAATTACCGATCCGGTATTCGGTCAGCCGGTCGGAACCGCTCGAGTTCCCTCTCTGAGTGATATTACCTTTCGCGACAAGAACGGCGTGCGAGGCACCGTCGGGGTGCCGCTGACGTTCGCTGATTGGGAGACGTCGATCTGGACCCTCGAAAAAGCACGGGACAGCCATGTCGCCAGAGACATCCCCAGCGATCCAAACGCGGATCTGCCTCATTTCATCGCAACCAGCACATTGGTCGACGGACGCGTCAGCGACAACGTAGAACTGTACGACGACAGTTTCACCGCCACGTATACCAGCAAGATCTGGGGCGCCGAGACGAAACTCGTGTTCAACACCGATCCCTCTATCGAAGGAATCAGGCTGCAGCCGATGGTCGGGTTCGGACACCTGAACATCCAGGAAGAGCTCCAGCAGAGGGGTGTCTTCGACAGCTTCGATACGCTTGCTCCGCTGACGAGCGAAATCGACTCGGACACGAAAAACCATCTCTACGGCCCGATTCTGGGTCTGCGAGCGGAGTTTATAGCGCCCTGGCAATGGATCACGCTGGGGCTTGAGCCGAAAGTGATGCTCGGTGTCGATAACTACACGGCGCAGGTCCGCACGAACAACTTCCGCGGACCGGGCGACCCGGAAGTGATTACGCAGGAGGAGAAGACGATCTTTTCACCCGTGATCGAAGCGGCCGTCTACGCGCGCTTCGAATTGACCAAGCGATTCACATTTCATGTCGGATACAATGTCCTCTGGGCCGCCCGGATTACCCGTCCGCAAGACAACATTCTTTACAACGACAACGGCCCGTTGCCCGAACCACCGGGGATCGTCGTGCGGGTCGGCCGGCAACACTTGACGCTGGAGGGATTGACCATCGGCGGCGTGATCTATCTCCACTGACTCGGATTATTCATAGGTCGTCGTCGTGGCACCCAAGCCGACAACTTGTTGTCGGAATCCACTGGTTTCATGGCACGTGAGAGCGACGACAAGTCGTCGGTTTGGGTTTCTATGAATAATCCGGGCTAATCAAGCCGACGGCGCAGGACGATGAGGTTGCCTCTGCGCCGGGCTTCGATATTCGCAGGGAAGTTGGCCGCCCCTGGGTGCAAGACCAGTTCGGCCAACTGGTCCCATTCGGGGAAGCCCATTCGTTGTCGCGGCCAGTCCAGCCGCTTCCACAACAGCGCAAAGCATTCGCGGATGAGGTGCCGAGGTTGGCCGGCCAGCCTGTCACAGTTCACTCGACAGATCGTTTCATTCGAGTCGACCACGGCCTGCGACAGCAATTGGGCAGCCAAGTTCTCCAGAGTTTGCTGCACCGCGTCGGCTTGTTGACCGAGTCGCCTCAGCGCTTCATGAACCTGGGGGTTGTATTCTCGTTGGAGCAGCGGCAACAGCGAATTGCGCAGACGATTGCGGGTGAACGCGTCATCCATGTTCGTGGCGTCACGGCGAAAGTCCTGGCCCAATTCCGCGAGGTAGCGCTCGACTTCGGCGCGTGTGATTTCCAGCAGCGGCCTCACCAGACGGATGCCCTCTGTGAGCGGCCGCGTGCGGGGCATCCCACGCAGTCCGGCAATACCTGTGCCGCGAATCACGTGATGCAGAATCGTCTCGGCCTGATCGTCGGCCGTGTGCGCCACCGCCACGTGCGAACAACCCAGCCTCGCCGCGGTCTCTTGCAGGAACGCGTACCGCATCTCCCGCGCAGTTTCCTCGATTCCTTGTCTCTTCTGTTTGGCGATCGCAGCGACGTCCTGAACGTCGACGATCAGTGGCAGTTCGAGTTGCTTGGCAAGCACCGTGAGCCACCTGGCATCGGCCAGTGACTCGTCGCCGCGCAGTTTGTGGTTGAGGTGCACCGCCGAGACCTGTAATTCCCACCTGTCGCGCAAACGGAGCATGCCGCGTAGCAGGGCCACGCTGTCGACTCCGCCGGAGACCGCCAGCAGGACGTGCCGGCCGGACAGCCCACACAACTTGAGCCCCTGTTCCAGTCGATCGAGAAATCCGCACATCGCCTCTTCCTGCGGGAACTGTAAGAGCCGTAACGAGTTGGCAACGGCCGCGCCGGTCCTTTCTTTTCAGTTTACCAATGGGAATCGGCGGCTGCGCGGGACTTTTTTCGGAAATTGTAGCCGCCAGACGTTCAGTTTTCTGAAATTCGGTTGACCGCCCGTCTTGCTTTGTTAGTATGAACTGACTTAGAAACAATTAAGGGAATTTTGGGGCCTCAGGGCGCCGGCCACCAGGGAAGGGTGGTTGTGCATGTGAACCAGTGGTTCGTCTGCACTGAAATGAGTAGCAACAAGTTCGGTTCCGTTGGAAAACCAAGATGGTTGGCAGCTTCGGCGAGGTTTTTCCCTTCGTCATCGCGATGTTGTTGGGATTGCTGTGTGTCGCGGCGGTGAACGTCGAGTGTTGGCGTGCTGTCGCAGTACGGAGCGGTGCGCGAACGGTGAATGGGGATGTCTTGTCTGGTTTTTCACGGTTGATCGGCGATGCGCTGACTATCGACCGGCTTTTGGCAGAAAGACTTCCAAAGCCGGTGAGGGTGCGCGCGACGCCGTCGATCGCCGTCTGCCGTCGACGGGTGTAGTGTATCGTCCGGCCTATCTTTTGGTTTGCTATTCGTTGCCGCCCCTTCTCGATTGGGGTGCTCTCCGGTCCGGTCGAGCTAGTCGGCTGGGCGGAGCATGCTCTTGGCTTTCGGCGCTCGGTGGTCCACAACAGGAAACACCGAAATGCCAACACCCGACCAATGGATTCTTGGGCTGGTTGCCCTGGCGGTCGGCGTGGTTGTCGGATTGATCATCGAAAGGCTCCGCCGAGGCTCCGCCTACCAGAGCCGCGACGAAATCATCCGACAGGCCGAAAAAGAGGCCGAAACCATTCGCCGCACCGAGCAACTGGCCGTCAAAGAAGAGCTGCTCCAGCGCCGTGAAGCATTGGAAAAAGAGATCGGCAATATCCGCGAGGAGCTCCGCGACCAGGAAAAACGGCTGGACAAGCGGGAGGGGCTGCTCGACGACCAGCAGAACGACTTCCGCAAGAAGGAGCGGATGCTCGAGCTGACTCAGACCAAACTGGCCGACCGGACAAAGGCCGTCGATGCGCGCGGGAAGGAGCTGGATCGGATCATCAAAGACGAGCAGGAGCAGCTTTACAAAATCAGCAGCCTCAACAAAGAGGAGGCGAAGGAAATGCTGCTCGTCCGGCTGGCCGGACAGCTCAAGAATGAGATTGGCGCCTTGCTCCTCAAACACCAGAACGAGCTGAAGCAGGAGTGCGACAAGCAGGCTCGTGAGATCATCGGCATGGCCGTTCAGCGCTATGCAGCCGCCCACACGTCGGAGACCACCGTGGCCACCGTCGACATTCCCAACGACGAGATGAAGGGACGGATCATCGGCCGGGAGGGGCGCAACATCCGCGCGTTCGAAAAGGCGACCGGAGTCGACGTCATCGTCGACGACACCCCCGGCGTAGTGGTCGTCTCGGCCTTCGACAACGTCCGCCGAGAGGTCGGAAAACTGGCCCTCGTCAAACTCATCCAGGACGGCCGTATTCATCCCAGCCGCATCGAAGAAATTGTCGGCGAAACACAAAAAGAGATGGAAGAGCACATCCGCAAGCGCGGGTTGGAAGCCTGCCAGGAAACCGGCGTGCAGGGGCTGCACGAGAAACTCGTCGACCTGATGGGCCGGTTGAGCTTCCGCGTCAGCTACAGCCAGAACGTGCTCAGGCACTCGATCGAGGTCGCCTACCTGACGGGAATGTTGGCCGAGCAGTTGGGACTCGACGGGGTCTTGGCGCGACGCTGCGGCTTCCTGCACGACATCGGCAAGGCGGCCGATCACGAAATGGATGGAGGCCACCCGGCCATCGGCGCCGAGCTGCTCAAACGGTACGGCGAATCGCCGGAGGTCATCCACGCGGCCGCCGGACATCACGATGACATTCGCCCCGAATATATCTACACGGTGCTGGTCTCCGCCGCCGATGCCATCTCGGCTTCGCGTCCCGGCGCGCGGCGTGAGACGCTCGAAAAATACGTCCGCCGGCTGGAAGAGCTGGAGTCGCTGGCTTGTGGCTTCCCGGGCGTCGATCACGCCTACGCAGTCCAGGCCGGGCGCGAAATTCGCGTCGTCGTCGATTCCACTGAGCTCAACGACCGCGAAGCCGCCAAAATGAGCAAAGACATCGCCACCGCCGTCGAGCAAACGCTGACCTATCCCGGAGAAATCAAAGTCAGCGTCCTGCGCGAGACGCGGGCCGTCGAATACGCACGGTGAAGGAGGACTCAACGGCGCTGGTCTCGATGAAGATTGTGACCCTGGCGGAATTGAGTATCATGGTGCGAAAAGACGGTTACCATGGAGCAGTAAGCAGGGATTTCCTATGAGAAGTATATTGGCTTTGGGTGTGGTGCTGGTTCTGTTCGCCGCTTCCGCGTTCGCTGGGGTTGGTGAGGACCCGCCGGGAGAACTGAAGGTTGGGTTCAGCCAGTTGGATATCACGCCGCCTGTCGGGGCCATAATAACCGGCCCGCGCCTCCCCCGCAGCGTTGGCACGGATGACCCTCTGCTGGCCAAGACTCTGGTGGTCCAGAGCGGCGACCGAACGATGGCCATCGTGGGGCTGGACCTC
>CAZGYE010000046.1:0-24798 GCA_964530165.1 uncultured Planctomycetaceae bacterium | reverse complement strand
CGTCGACTCTTGCTGCATGATCAGCGAGCTCTTGGCGCGGGCTTTGCAGCGGTCCAGTTCGTCGGCTTCGATCCCGTCTCCCAGCCGCACCAGTTCCTGGAGTGTGACATCCAGCGTCTCCTGCGCGCGCTCGACGGTCGTCCCCGCGTAGCACAGAACGCGTGCTTCGTCCCGCAAGCTGTTCAGCGACGCAGAAACCGCGTAGCAAAGCCCCCGTTTTTCGCGGACCTCGCTAAACAGCCGCGAGCTCATCCCGCCGCTCAGCACGCTCACGGCCGCCCAGGCCGCATAGTAGTCGGGATGACGATAAGGCACGCTGTCGTAGGCGATGCCGATGTGCAACTGCGTCGACTCGTGCTCGATGTGATCTCGCGACGGACCGCGCGGACCGGTTTGAAACTCCGGCGCCGGTTTCTTCCGCCAGTCTGTGAACACTTCACCGACCACTTCCCGAATCTCGTCGACGTCGATCTTGCCGGCAACTCCCAGAATGGTCTCGTCCGGCCGAAAACAGCGCTCAAACTGCGCGCAGACGGACTTGGCAGTTATGTTTTCCAAATCGTCCAGACTCCCGTCGCTGGGTAAACCCCACGGCGCATCGAAGCAGCGGCGACGCAATTCCTGGATGATCTTTTGTCGTGGTTCGTCCTCCAGGGCCAGTAGGGCTTGCTCCACACCGGCGCGTGCCGCATCAAACTGGTCGGCCGGCAAGTGAGGCCGCCGGACGATGTCGCCGTAGATCCGCAGCGCGTCGGCAAGATTCTCGGCCAGAGTGGCGCCGCTGAATGTCAGATGCGTGGCGCCGACGCTTTCGTTCCGCTGCACCCCCAGGTTGTCCAGATCGGCCGAGAGCTGTTTGGCGTCGCGCGGACCGGCTCCCCGCAGACCAAGATCGCACAGGATGGCCGATGTTCCGTTCTGCTCCGGGGGATCGTAGATGCTGCCGCTGGGAACCAATAACGAAAACGCCGCCGATTGCACGCCGGTCATCGGCTCAACGACCAGCGTCAGCCCGTTGGCAAACGCGTGGGTCTCAATGTGCTGGTCCTTCATGACCCTCCTTGCATTGTCTGGCGCAACTCGGCTTTCGATCCTCAATAGCTGTGCGCCGGTTCGACATCGACGGCTTTGTACATCGTTCGCGTGAGTCGAAATCCAATGGACCGGTAGAGTCTCACGGCGGGCGTGTTGTCGGCAGTCACTTCGAGATAAACACGGCGAATACGGGCTTTGCGAAAACCATCGAGCGCTTTCAGCACCAGCGCCCGGCCCAATCCAAAACCACGATGCTCCGGCGCCACTCCCACATTCTGAACGGCCCCCACCGATGAACTCTGAGCCAAACCCTGAATGGTGCCACAATCGACGGACCCCAGCGCTTCGTCCCCGCCCAGCGCGATGAGCCAAGTCGCCTCCGGCAGAAAGTTAGCCTGTCTCGAAATCTCACGCATCAGACGTTGGCAACCGGCGGTGTCTCCCAGACACGAGAACACCTGCGAGTCGATTTCCGACCGGAAGCTTTCGAACTTGACCGCGGCATGCCGATCCAGCAACGATCGATCCCAGCGCACCCACTGGTATCCTTCAGGAAGCTCAGGCTCTGGAAGACGAACACGCTGGAAATTGATCTCCATGCGAAATCGCCGAAACAATGTCATTCCCATCGCCAAGGCGCCTCGAGTCCCCAACAAGCCATCCACGTTGATCAACGAGTCCAGTCAACTCCACAGCTAGACGATTCTACCACGTCCCGGAGAACTGTCAACGGAGGCGGACCGCACTGTCTATCGTAAGTCTTTAGCAGCCAATTTCTTACAAGGATTTTCTGCAGGCAGCTCCCAGAGGTTCCGACACACTTCGCCGGCCGCGCGAAAACCCCGGAAAGCGTCTCTCGCGGGGAGTGGCACAGCTTGGAAATCGCCGCGCTGAGAAAATCCGCCGGAACGGTTGACTTTGGCACGGAGGAAGTGCGAAAAGTCGTAACTGTTTAGCCGAATGCAGTGATGAGGAAATTAGGAATTCAGGAAGTCAGGAGAAAGACGATTCTCGACATTCCTGCTTTCCTGGTTTCCTAATAATCCTCCGCTTACCACGAAATGCACTGTTGTGAGGAAGTGACTCCAGATGGCTAAAGTGTTACGAAAAGTCGTTTCGGTAGCGCTAGAACAGTCGGCGCAGATCGAGGAGTGACGGATGACGTTTGCGGCGGTTCCACTCGGGTTTCAGCCACCACTGTCCCTCCCTGTGTGCTCGATCCAGCTGCAGATGGATCAAATCGCAAAAGAGTCATGGCCACCAGTTGCCGTTCGACGGCCGGCCGGTCCCAGGCCCCGTACTCGGCAAACTGTTCGGCGACCCGCCAACGCGATGGAAGTCCCAGCGAGACCAGCATCTGTGTCATCGTATGTTCTTCCCAACAGAGGGCCGTGCCGGTCACCCACTGCACAAACCGGCTCCAGCCCGGCTGCGCGCACACACATCGAAACGAAACCGGCAAACATTGTCACCACTGCCACAACTGCTTAGGTCTACAGCAGGGGTGACCAGGCCGTTGAAAAATGCTGGTTGACAGGTGTGTTATTATACTGTCGTGATTGGCGCGCTTTGCAGATGAGGGAGCTGGAGGTTTTGGATCATGGGCATGGGACGCCGGAGACGGGAAGTTCAGCAGGAATTGTGGGTGGTCACAGCATCTCTGCCGGACGTGCCTCGGCATGTATTTTACGAGAAGCTGAACCGACTGCTCGCCCAGAGCGAGTTTGTCACGGATTCAGAATCGGCTGCCGCTGGAGGTGTACGAGCAGGTGTTTTGCGTTATGCTCTCGTTGGCCGAGGAGCACAAGCTTCTTTCGAACAAGACGGTGGCCGTCGATTCGACCTATCTGGAAGCCAACGTGGCGATTCAAACGATCGATTTCATCACTGCCTGCAAAAGTTCAACCCGACCACAGCGGCCATCTGACGTTGCCGGAAATAACGGATTTTTCAACGGCCTGCTAATTCTAACCCCTAACCCCTGTCTATGAACCCCACCATTCGAGCTGTTGTCTTCGACTGCGATGGTCTGATGTTCAACACCGAAGAGATCTTCAACCTGGCCGGGCGCGAGTTGATGCGCCGCCGCGAGAAGGTGATGACTCAGGAATGCCTGCACCGCATGATGGGTCTGCGGCCTCACGATGCGTTTGCCGTGATGGTTGAGACGTTCGATTTGGACGAACCGATTGAAGATTTGTTGACGGAGTCGCAGGAGATCTTCAACAGTCATCTGGACGCACACCTTGCTCCGATGCCCGGTCTGTTCGAATTGCTCGAAGCGATCGAGAACTACGGGCTTCCCAAAGGTGTCGCGACCTCTTCGCCGCGAGACTACCTCGACGGGATACTGGCGCGATTCGAGTTGCAGGCGCGATTCGCCGTCACCCTGACGGCTGAGGACGTCACGCACGGCAAGCCGCACCCGGAGATCTATCTGAAGGCGGCCGAGCAGATCGGCGTGGCACCGGCGGAAATGCTGGTGCTGGAAGACAGCCAAGCGGGCACACAATCGGCAGCAGCGGCCGGAGCTGTGGTCGTTTCGATTCCCTACGAGCACGCGCGCCGCCTGGACTTTAGCGCCGCTCACCACATCGCCGACAGCTTACACGATCCGTACGTACTGCGATTGCTTGGTGGGTGCATTCAATCCTCACAAACGGATGCGGCAGCCAATTCCGTTTCGGAGTCTGAATGATCCGACTCTTCGCCCTGTTCTGACGCGAGTCGTTCCAACACGAGGTTGAAGTCGTCCGCAACGTCCTGCCAGAAATCGCCCTTGCGAAACCGTATGGGTTGAACGTCCTCGCCTGCAGCGAGGTGACGAAGCGTTCCGCGCAACCGGTACATGGGTCCGGCGAAACGGTTGCTGAGCGTCACCGTATCCCAGACAAAAGCAGGCAACAGAGCGAGCAGAATGACAAAGACCGGCGCATTCTGCACCCACATGTCAATCATTCCTTGTGAGAAAGGACGCAACAGATCGCCGCTCAATAAGAGCTGCCAGAGTGGCAGCACGACGACTGACGCCGCGAAGAACAACAGCCACTGAAGCACAATTCTTCTCGCCAATGCGCCCTGCACACTGCGGTCGATAAACTGCTTCTTGCGAATGTTTCGTTTCATCTCTTCCCTTTCACACCTTGTTCATTGCACCAAGTGTGTGCGTTTGATCGCGGCAGCTATTTTTTTGAACGCGTCCGTCAACTGTTCCGTGAGCGTTCCCCAGCCTGATCCCGTGGCATCGACGTGAATTCCTCCCGTGATCGCCGCAATATCTCCCATGAGCTGAAGGTCCGCATCATTTCCAAGGCTGATCGTGTGGATCGTGACGTCATGGCTGGCTGCGTACGCGGCCATATCTCGTGCATAGCCGGGTCCGTTGCTGCTTGGCCTGTTAGCGTATCCGTCACTCATCAATACAATGATCTTCCGCACATCCTCGCGCGCTTCGGAACCGTAGGTGAGATAATGCGCGGCATCACCGACCGCTGCCCCGGTGCCTGTGTGGCCGCCGTACTTAGCGGCTTGTAGATTGGACGAAGTGAGAATATTGTTCCGGATGTCGTTGAAGTCATCCGTCAACGTCCTCTCCAAGACTCCCACATGGTGATCATCCGAAGGATGTAAACCGGAATTGTAGAGTCTTCCGCTGTGTCCTGCGTCTACCGGATCATAGCTTCCCGGATTCGCCGACAGCCCCATGACCCCAATCTGGTCATTACCGCCGTACTGCTCCATCAGATCGACGAATACAGGAGCGGAATGCCACAACGCCTCAATCCTTCCGTGTGTTTGCATGGAACCGGACAGGTCCAAGACCATCATGATGTCCGCGGGATCTCCGGAACTGGTGGCAATGGCGGATGCCGGCGCGCCAAACGTCGTGCGTCCGAAGATTCGACCAAAGAAGAACGGCTGATCGTCTTGACGAGCGAAGACGCGGACTGCGTTTGCCTCGTCACCCGCGACGGTAAACGTTTTCGTCTCCGCATCCCACTGTCCGACTTCCACAGCGATTGCGTCGTCCGGAACCGACACAGTCATGCCGACACGGTTGAGTTGAATGAATTGCCGCGCTGCTGCGGCTGCTTCGTCTACGCCCTCTGGGTCTTGACCCAACGCGAGGCTGGCCGCCAAGGCTCCTGCGTCGACCGCGTTCTGGATCTGAGCGCGCAGCAATGTCATCAGTCCGATATCCACCGAAAACGCAACGATCCCAACAACCACCGGAAGCAGCAACGCGACCATCACCAACGCCGTTCCTGTACGATTTGGCGACGTGCACCGCGCGATACCTTGAAGACCCATTGGCGTGATTCGTATACGCTTTGGCATGCTTCGGCTCGACGTCGCTGTGCGTTTCTTACACGCAAGACTCACTCGGTACTGCATTGGTCAGATTCCATGGGTAATGTGCATGAAACGGCTAACGTCTTGCCTGCCAAGTAATCCGGAGTCGGCAGCCAACTGACGTTGTCATACGTCACGGCTATCTTGACCGTGACCGGCTCCCACTGGCATGCGTTGCTCAGCGGGTTTGGCTCAATGGTTAGAGTGTGGCCAGAAATACCGAACGTGGCCAATCGGCTCGCAACAGTCTGCTGGACGTCGCTGGCGGTTGCTTGTGCGAAAATTGCTACACGGCAGCCTTCACGTGCTGCCTCTTCAAGACCATGGAACGCCATCAACAACCGACCAAACTCGACGGCCGCGAAGATGAACAGGAATACGAGCGGCGACACCATCGCCAACTCAACGGTCGCTACGCCACGGCGGTTATTTCTCGAAATCGACAACATCGTCATTGGGTTATCCGTGCTTCTTGTCTCAGTGAATAACAACTGCTGAGAGGAGCAGACCCCGTTCGTCCTTGCCGTTTATCACTGCCGGTGCCATCTAATCATCATCCTTATCTTTATCCTTATCTTTATCCTTGTCTTTATCCTTGTCTTTATCCTTGTCATCATCATTGACGTCAGGCGGTGGATCCGACCCGTCTTTGTCTTTGGCTTCGTAGGTCTCGCCGGAATCGGCCGGCATGATGCAGGTTCCCGTTAGCGTCGTGCCTGCCAGAAACCAACTTCGTGGAGACCAGGACACTAGGTCGTACGGAACGGAAACGGAAACCGTGACCGGCGATAAGTGTTCAGGCTCAACCGATGGATCAGGGTCTAGCTCGACGGTGTATCCATCGATGTGTGCGTCGGCCAGTACGGTCGCAACGATAGCGCGTACGTCTTGCTCGGTCGCTTCCGTTTTGACGGCGTACAGCCGGCATCCTGCGCGCGCCGCCTCAGCAAGTGTATGGTAGACCATGATCCCACGGCCAAGGTCGATAGCGCCAAGTATCAGAAGCAACAGAAGTGGAAGCACCAGAGCAAACTCGACCAGCGCAGCTCCTTTGCGCGCACGTGTTTCTGCAAATAGCAGGTGACGACGAGTCCTCGGAGAAGAACGGGCGGAAGCCACCTTCATCGGACATCTCCTGAGCATTTGCGCTCTGCGCCAACCGTTCGGCAGCCTGGCGATCTCTCAAGGAAGACCCATGGCTTTGCGTCCCGATCTCACGACCGGTTTGCCAGTATCGAGGTGGCTATTCTCAAAAAAACACGATTGGGACACACAACGATAGGTCACGGACTGCGATTGTCAAATTCAATGCGAGGGCATTCATCGACTCCCGCACCACTTCGCCGTTGGGGCCGTCACAAGCGAAGTGTTTGCTGGTATTGGCAGAGACCTCGGACAGACGAGTGCGACCGAATTGAAAAAACTAGCACGGTCGGCGACACCACGTACTCGCCAGCCAGGTCGAAGCAACAACTCATCAACCGGTCACCATTCCCGACGCATGGCACAATAGCCGATGAGACTTTTATCTTCGAGAAAGTTGGGTTTTGTCAGGGTCAGTTTGTTGAAAGGGACATTCACGGTCACCATGCACTTGTCGCCTGGCTGAGCATTGGCAACGTTGTTTCCAGGATCAGGATTCCCATCACCTGCGCTGACAGTAATCGAAACGTCGACGTCGGAGGCTTCTAGCCCCAACGAATCCTCCAGGAATTCTTCGACCGCCGCTTCGACACTTCCATTCGTTGAGCCCACAGTTGCGGCCACCCGGGCGCCATCTCGTGCCGCGTTGGTCACCAATTGGCTAATCATCATGGCCCGACCAAATTCGACGATGCCCAGAATGAAGAACAGAAACAATGGCGCCACGAGAGCCATTTCCACAAGTGCCGTTCCACGACGATTCGGTCGTCGTCCTCGATTGCGTTGTCGATGCTGTCTCATGATTGCGTCGCTCCCCGCTTGTACAGAGTTGCCGTCTCCCAGAGTGTCAGTCGATTCGAACGTTCGCTATCGCTTTGCGGCATGTCGGCGTCCGCTCCGCGCTCTCGCGCACGATGGATTGCTTCACGAGCCTAGAGGCACGTAGATAGAGCATAGGTCGGAATCTCGAACCGTACAAAATGCGCTGGGATGAATCTGAAATATTCCGCGGCTTTCGGCCGTAGGCCACCGTCACAACCCAAATATTTGCTAGCACCGGCAAGTCCCAACAAACGAGTGCGATCCGCGTCGAATAACCGAGTTGTCTTGGAAACAATGTGTTCAACCTTTGGCGCGTTCCTGATCCGAAACTACGGTTTCTGTATGTTGGTCAGTATCGTGGTGCTCCCCGGCCGGGATTCTGATCCGTAGTGGCGTCCAAACTCACTAGCTTGGCTTGCACCGAAGAGGACCGCTGCAAATAGTTCGAGCTTCGTCTCGCGGGGAGAAGTCGATGAGAAATCCAAGAAGTCAATCAGCACGAGCGAGAAGACAAAGGACGGCTCTCAAGATTCTGCAATGCATTCGGCGAACACGTCGACGCGGAAACATTCTGACGTTCTTTGCACTCCTGATTCCTTTCATCTTCGCGTTTGTGATGCTGACGGTTGACATTGGCTTGATGACAGTCGACCGCACCCAACTGCAGCGCACAGCCGATGCCGTCGCATTGGCCGCCGTGCAGGAACTTGGTGATCCGGACACGGCAACAGCCATTGCGAACACAAAGGCCATCGCAGTGGAATACGCCCAAGACAACTCGGTATTAAACGACCTTGCCATCGAGTTCGATCCGGACAATGACATTGTCTTTGGGCAATCCCGCGTTAACCCAGACACAGGCGAAGCGGAGTTTGTCCCGAACGCGATGCCGCCGAATGCCCTTTCGGTTACAGTGCACCACAATCTGCAGCACACCGCGTTTGCGCGGTTTTGGGGGAAGGACACGACAAGGATCAGCACGACGGCTCTTGCCTCGAAGAAGGAGCGGGACTACATGATTGTGCTCGACGTATCCTGCCCGACGACCTACGAATCGTATGAGTCTGATGTCTGTTCGGATCTGCAAACTCTCGGTCTACGCGATTGTGAGATCGAGGATCAAGACAAGGACAAAGACGCCGACGAAGAGACCGATAAAGACACGAATGAAGAGGCCGACAAAGACACTGGGGAAGAGGCCGACAAAGACACTGACGAAGAGGCCGATAAAGACACGAATGAAGAGGCCGATAAAGACACTGACGAAGAGGCCGATAAAGACACTGACGAAGAGGCCGACAAAGACACTGACGAAGAGGCCGACAAGGACACTGACGAAGAGGCCGACAAAGACACTGACGAAGAGGCCGACAAAGACACTGACGAAGAGGCCGACAAGGACACTGACGAAGAGGCCGACAAGGACACTGACGAAGAGGCCGACAAGGACACTGACGAAGAGGCCGACAAGGACACGGATAAAGACAAGGACTGTTGTGTCTGCACGTTCGACGGGAAGGACGCCGACGAATTCGGCAGCAAGGATCAAGACAAAGATGAGGACGAGGATGCTGACGACGAGCCGAGTGCCATGGAGACAGCCTTGAGTCTGACTTATGACGGGAACGATGCAGAGTTCTGGGGCATTTACGAAGTGGGTGAGCGATTCCTTCCGCCGAGTGTTCGCATTCAGCCGCTCAAGGCGATTAAGGATTCAGCGACCTACGCCGTGGACATCTTGGGGCAATCCGGATACGACGACCTGCTTGGTACAGTCGCGTACTCGGATCAGGCGAACTGGATTGAGCCGCTCACAACGAACTACGCAAGGATCCGTGCGCGAATCCGTGGCGCAGCGCCGTTTGAGGGGGGACGGCTTGATCTGGGACTTCAGGCCGCACGAGAGGAATTGCTTAGCAGCCGCGCCCGAGGCGGAAGCCACAAAACGATTGTGATCGTGTCGACCGGCAACTCCGATTCGGGCCAAGCGTTGGCCGAGGCACAACTGGCCGCGGATGCCGGGATGACGATTCATTGCATTGGAATCGGTTCGGACGTTGACCAGAACCTGCTCAATACGATCGCGGCGATGACCGGCGGGGAGGTCGTTTACGTGGAACTGTCAGACGACCCAAGCGTCTATGAAGCTGCCCTGAAGACGATCTTCAGCCAGGTTTCGCTCGAACGGGTGCATAGCCGGTTGATGCAGAGTCCGTAACCAGAGGTGTTCAGGACTCGTGCGTACAAAATCTCTGATTCACTCGTTCGGTTTCTATCGAGGACCCTCAGCTAATTCGTCCAGGGAGCGAAATTGTCATGGAGATCAAGGCAAGCAATCTTCCATCAACGTCCTGCAGCGAGTTGTTGCCAACGAAGTCCATCGCAAGACCGTCTCCCACCTGTACGCGGTTCTTCGCCTGTCTGTTGGTGCTTTCGGGGTTTTGCGGCATCTCGTATGAGATTCTGTACGCACGTTTGCTGGGGAATCTCATCGGCGATCAGATGGCCGTCACGACGTCGATCCTGATGACGTTTCTGTTCGGGATTGGTGTGGGAACGCGGTTTGCCTATCGGCTGTGGCGGAATCTGTGGCTGATCGAGGCGGGAATCGGTTGTTGCGGCATCGCCTTTGCCCTGGGAACAGAACAGCTTGAGGGGTGTCTGTACGCGAGTCTGCCGCTACTCGGCGGCGGCCTTGGGAGTTCGGTCCTGCTTTGTTCGCTGCTGTTGAGCGCACCGGCATTCTTGATTGGCTGCAGCTTGCCGTTGTTTGCCGGATACCTCAGCCAGATGCAGCCGGGCCGCGTCTTCGCCAAAGCCTACACGCTTTACAACTTCGGGGCCGCGGTGACAGTCCTGGTCATTGAGTTTTGGATTCTGAGAAGCTTCGGTTTACGCGGGGCGCTGATCGGAATCGCATCGCTGAACCTGTGCGTCGCGGGCGTCCTGGTGACCGTTTATGGGGAACTACGGTTCGTTGCACCAAGACGTTTGGAGCCGGTCTCGTTTCCCTTGGGTGACAAGCTCGCACTGGTCCTTGTCAGCGTGGGTTCAGCCGTCTTTCAACTGATGATGTTCAAGACGGCGGAATGTCTGCTGGGACCGTTTCACGAGACGTTTGCGCTGGTGCTGGCGACGGTGCTTCTCGGGATCGCTGTCGGCTCAGCGATGACCGAAAGGTTTCGTATTCGTTTCCGAACGATTCTACTGCTGAACCTGGTGGGGCTGGTTTGGTTTCTCAGCAGCGTGAAGTTTGCCGCCGGAATGTATGCGTCCCTGTACCCAGAGGCCGTGGAGAGTTACGTACTTTCGATCCTGCTAAAATTCTCAACGCTGGCATGGATCATGGGCTTACCGGCAGTCACATTTGGGGCGACGATCCCAGCGCTGTTGACGGTGCAGAAAGACGTAGCCCGCGAATCGGGGGAGCTATTGTTTTTCTCCTCGATTGCCAACGCCGGTGGATTCCTCCTCATGGCGTTTGTGTTGCATCGTGCATTCGATTACGGCGTCATTGTGCTGGTGGTTGCCGGTTTGACGGCGGCGGCTCTGATTGTCCGATTCCGCTTTCGGCTTTACTCAATGGCGCCCGCTACGGCCCTTGTGGTCTTAGCAGTCTGGGTTCATGGACGGGTCTGGGACGAAAACCTGCTGTATCTGGGGCATACCTCGTTTCATTCGACGGAAGATTACGAAGAGGCCCGAGAAGACCTCAAGTTCCCGGAAAAGTACAAAGGCTACCAGGACATTTTCGCCATCAACTGGATCGACGACAAACCATACTTCTTCATCAACGGATACCTGAGCATTCCGTTGACATCACCGTCCGAGAAAATCGTCGGCGCCTTTTCATCGATTTTCTCTCCCGGGAACGACCGCGCGCTGGTTCTTGGCGTTGGCAGCGGCGCCACAGCCGGCACCGTCGGCCAGATCTTCGATCACACGGATGCCGTCGAAATCAACCCGGCCGTCCTGGAGAATCTCTACCGGATGAAACAATACAATTTCGACATCGAAGAGAATCGGCGGGTCACCATCATTCAGGACGACGCCATCCACTTCACGAAGACCGCGGACCAGCGGTACGCGCTGATCATCAACACGGTCACGACTCCGCTGTATTTCAGCTCTTCGAAGCTCTACACGCATGATTTTCTGAGCCGGGTGCGTGAACGGCTCGCCCCGGGCGGTGTGTATGTCACCTGGGTGGATTCGCGCATCGGCGATCGAGGATTGGACATCGTGTTGAATACCGTCTCCCGGTCGTTCCAGCACTGCGCCATCGGGTGTGTGAAGGCGTCCTACTTTCTGCTGCTCTGTTCTTCCAAACCGATCCGTGCACGACAGCCCGAGATTGTCTCGCGCACGGGCGTCCTCAATGAGTACTTTCTCACCAAGCATGGTCTGAACCCTGCCTGGTTTGCCTACGGCTTGCTGACGGACCACGCTTTCGACTTGATCGATGACCGCGCTGCTCCGCTGAACACGCTGGATCTTCCCGCGCTCGAGTTTGCGATGACGCGTCTCCGCAAACGGGGCATCAGTCGATTCAAGCGACGGCTCAGATCGCAGATGTCTCTTGCCAACTCGCGCGCGGCGCTGAGCCCCGAAGTGGCTTGGAACCCCTATCAGTTGCTGATGCACACCGAGCAACTGCTGGGCGATTCAACCATCAGCGATCGCTGGAAAACGCTGGTCAAGGCACGCCATCGTAATTTCCGTCACGGACTGCGGCGTGCTGAACTGGACTACTTCGGGAAGCTGGCCCGCACTACCAACACGGCCGACGCGCACCACAAGTACGGTTACCGCCTCATGCGATTCGGCAGGTACAGTGAAGCCGTCAGAGAATTCCACACGGCGCTGGCGATCAATCCACTACGCGACAACACGCACTTCAATCTGGGGGCTTGTTTCGAACGATTGAATCTGCCTAAGGCGGCGCTTCGTGAGTACGGCCGGGAACGTACCGTTGACCCAGGTGACGATGACGTTCCTTTCCGCATCGGACGTGTTCTGCTGAGGCTCGGCCGATACGAGAAAGCATTATCTGCCGTCGATGAAGCCCTGAAGCTCCGCAACAACAGTAAGGACTATTTGCTGCGCGGCCGCGTCCTGGAAGGACTCGGTCGACGAGATCAAGCGTTTGAGGCCTATCGGAATGCTGCTACACTGGACCCAGATAACAACGCGGCGATCGGTGAAATGCGCCGGTTGGAAAGTTTTCAAAAGACTTGACGGCATTGGATATTCGGAAAACACGCCGACGGATACTGGTTTTGCTTGATCGGCACGGAATGACGTTTCGGAACGGCTTGACGGTTTTCGGTTCCCCACCTATACTCGCGCTGGATACTCGTGATCCCGCCGAAAAACAGTCTGAAGACTTCGTTTCTGCGACCGCTGGAATGCCTGATGAAAAGCGAACACCGACACGACCTGAAGACCAACGAGCTCAGAAAGTTCGCCGAACAGTTCGGGCCGTTTTTCGAGAGGAACGGCAACCGGCTCCTGTGGGGACTTGCGGTGGTCATTCTGGCTGTGGGGGCGGGCATCTATTGGATGCGCAGTTCCAATGCAGCGGCGGCTACCGGCTGGACTAGAATTGCCGAGTGTCGAACGGCGGAGGATTTTGCGAACGTCGCCGACAACCACCGGCAGACCCTCGTCGGCGCATGGGCCAGGCTGAGCGAAGCAGAAAGTTATCTGCAAGGCGGCGTTCGGCTCTCGTTTACAGACCGCGAGGCCGCCCTCTCCGACCTGAAGAAAGCCAAGGAGAGTTTCGAGAAGGTGCTGAATGCCGATCCGCTGCCGGAAGAAGTGCGCGAACGAGGACTGTTCGGGATGGCGCGCTGCCTGGAAACCATGGCCGACGCCGATACCAGCCCGGCTGTGACGGCCTACAAGAAACTGATCCAGGCATTTCCCCAGTCCATCTTCAAGGAACTGGCCGCGAAGCGAATCACCGCCCTGGAGACCGGCAGTTCGCAAGAGTTCTACGCGTGGTTCCACGCGCAGAATCCGAAGCCTGCAGACCGCGAAACGCCAAAAGACGGCCAGCCGGATGAACGTTCGCCGCTGGACCCCTTCGATGCCGACACCAAACCAGGCGCCATGACGCTGCCAGAAATTCCCGACTTGCTCCAATTGCCGGAGAGGACGCAAGATTCGGACGGTTCCAAAGATTCCCCCAAGCCGAAATGACCGACTTCATCGCCGCGGAGCCGATCGCATTGACCGTCGAGGCACGCGCTCACGGTTGGCGGGTCGATTACTATCTCAGCCGGTTGTTCCCCAACTACAGCCGGACGCTTTTCCAGAAGGCGATCGAACAGCACAGGGTGCTCGTCAACGGGCTGCCGGTCAAAGCGGCCCGCCGGCTGCGAGTCAACGATCGCCTCTCGGTTCAGTTGCCCCAACTGCCGGACAACTGTCTGGCGGCCGAGGACATCCCACTGGCCATCCTCTACGAAGACGACGCGATTGTCGTCATCAATAAATCGGCGGGAATGGTCGTGCATCCGGGCAAGGGGAATTATCGGGGCACGCTGGCTGGCGCGTTGCAGTTTCACTTCGATCAACTCAGCGATCTGGCCGGCCAGTTGCGGCCCGGCATCGTGCACCGGCTCGACCGCGACACCAGCGGCGTGCTGATCGTCGCCAAGAACAACCAGGTGCATCATCGGCTCAGCGGGCAGTTCGAACGTCGGGAAGTCACGAAGCAGTACCGGGCCATTGTTTGGGGCGAGATCCAGCTCGAAAGTGATTACATCGAAACCTACACCCGCGTGCATCGGAAACACCGGGAAAAAATGTGCGTCTGTTCCGCCGGCGGTGATGCGCGGGAGGCGACCACCTTCTACGAGGTCATCGAACGCTTCAACCGATTCACATACGTACGGCTGCTGCCCCGTACCGGCCGAACGCATCAACTGCGCGTGCACATGCAGCACTTGGGGCATCCGATTGTCGCTGACCATCTGTACGGCGGAGACGGCGAATTACGGTCCACTGACGTCGGAACCACGATCGGCGGGCCGGATGTCCTGATCGATCGGCAGGCCCTGCACGCATTCCGGTTGAAATTTCATCACCCTGAGAGTGGAAAACCAATGGCATTTGAGGCACCATTACCAGACGACATGCAGACGACACTCGATGCGTTGAAGGGAATAGCGAATAGGGAATAGGGGAGAGCGAATCGTCAAACGCAGACGCCTAGTCCCTAATCCCTAACCTCTGTCCCCTTCTTCCGTCTTCGCGAGAATCGAAAGTTGGCCGAGATATGAAACTGGCAAAAGTACGCTTGGTTGACGGAGGACAGGGCATCGTCCTGCTCGACGGAGACGAGATGTGGCTTCTGGATCTGTCTCAAGTGGATCATTGTCATACGCTGGCCGACATCTTGCACACGCCCGATCCGCTGGGACTGGCTCGGTTCCTGGTCGATCCCAAATCTGCCCCTTTGGCAGCCAGCCAGGCGACGTTTCTGGCTCCTATCGACCGCCAGGAAGTTTGGGCGGCCGGCGTGACCTACAAACGCAGCCAAGTGGCCCGCATGGATGAGTCCCAATCAGCCGCCTCGCATTACGACAAGGTTTACTCGGCCGATCGACCCGAGCTGTTCTTCAAAGCCACGCCGAACCGCGTCGCCGGCCCGCGGCAGCCGGTGCGGGTCCGCTCCGACAGCCGCTGGTCGGTCCCCGAGCCGGAACTGGCGTTGGCCGTCACGCCGGAGCTCAAGCTGGCCGGCTTCACCATCGGCAACGACATGTCGGCCCGCGACATCGAAGGCGAGAATCCGCTCTACCTGCCGCAGGCGAAACTGTACAGCCAGTGCTGCGCGCTGGGACCGTGCATTCTGATCCCCGAAGAGCCGCTCTCACGTCCCGAAACGAGCATCGTCCTGAGCATCGCCCGCACCGCCCGCGAAATCTATCGGGGCGAAACCAATCTCGATCAAATGGCCCGCGACTTCGACGACCTGATCGGCTGGCTCGGCCGCGAGAACGAGTTCCCCAACGGCGTGTTCCTGCTGACCGGTACCGGAATCGTTCCCCCCGACGACTTCACCCTCGAAGACGGCGATTTGATTTCCATCGAGATCACCGGCATCGGCACGCTGACCAACCCGGTCGTGCAAAGGATCGGCCTAAAATAGCCCGCGGGCCATTTTTTTGGAGCGCGTCACGACATGAAGTCCAAACTCAACCGCGTTCATCGCCGGGATTGCATCGCCGGCATGGCGAAGTTGTCCGACGGTTCGATCGATCTCGCATTTGCCGATCCGCCGTTCAACATCGGTTACGAATACGACGAATACGACGACCGGCTGGAGTGCGAGCAGTACCTCGACTGGTCTCGGCACTGGCTGGAACAGGTGAAGCGCGTGCTGAAGCCGGACGGGACGTTCTGGCTGGCCATCGGTGACGAATACGCCGCCGAGCTGAAAGTGATGCTCACCCGCGAGCTGGACCTCGTCTGCCGAAGCTGGGTCGTGTGGTATTACACGTTCGGTGTGAACTGCAAATACAAGTTCAGCCGCTCGCACGCACACCTGTTCTACATGGTCCGGGACGCGGAAACGTTCACCTTTAACGCCGACGACCCGGCCATCCGCGTCCCGTCTGCCCGTCAACTGGTTTACGGCGACAAACGGGCCAACCCGAAAGGCCGGCTGCCCGACGACACCTGGATACTCCGCCCGCAGGACATTCCCGAATCGTTCCAGCCTGACGAAGACACCTGGTACTTTCCGCGGGTCAACGGCACCTTCAAGGAGCGCACGGGCTGGCACGGCTGCCAGATGCCCGAACAACTGCTCGGCCGGATCATCCGCGCTTGTTCGCATCCCGGCGATACGGTGCTCGACCCGTTTGCCGGCAGCGGCACCACGCTGGCCGTCGCCAAAAAACTGGGCCGAAACTTCATCGGCTATGAACTCTCCGAAGAATACGCCGCCGGCGCCCAACAGCGCATCGAAGCCACCCAGAAAGGCCAACCCCTCGAAGGCGCCGAAGACCCGCTCACCAGCGCCCCGTCAACTGCTGATGGCGTGCGCTTGGATGAAGAGGGACGAAAGAGTCGCAAGAAATCCGATGATCGCCAGCTTAGGTTGTTGTGATGAATCGCGACCGCAGTATCCAGATTCAGGACGTCGTGCGAGAAGCGTTCTTGGCTGTTCACCAGGGGCGCAGCACAGACGATGTCCTCATTGACGACGAACTGAATCGCAGATTCATTGCGATGTGCCAGCGACAGATCGCGGCCAGCGAATGCGAGTTGAATTGGAAACTGATCAACCTTCGCAAAGCGGGGTCACTCGGCCGTGTCACGACCGTCAAGCCGCGGGCGGATCACGACGACTACATTCACGCAGCCGAGTTCTCTGCGAGGCACGTGGAGGACAAATACAGCCTTACCGTGGACCGCATTCTGTGCAACCCGCACCACCGACGGGAGTTTGACCGAGAGGCGCAGAGACTCGCACCGGACGTCTCTCCGTATCTTCTACGCAAAGCAGCCTTGAGTCTCAGGAAGGCGGGAAAACTGCAGCCGGAGTACGTTAAACGCGTGTCTGATTGGGGGCGGAAGATGGATCGTTTTGACGCGCTGGACCTGCGGAACCATCCAGACAAGCTTCCGAGCGCCCCTGGAGTTTACTTATTCTGTGATAGTACCGGGTACTTGTACATTGGGGAGGCACAGAATCTACGCAAGCGAGTATCAAAGCATCTTGACCACTCAGACCGGAAGGCACTGGCATGGTATTTGTGGGAAAAGGGCGTCGAGGGCCTAATTGTCGAGGTCCACTGGTTCGACGTAAAATCGAACGGGCGGCTGAAGGCTCACCGATGTGCGTACGAGACTGACTTGATTCAGAAGAGGAGACCCAAATTCAACATCCAGCGCTAACCTGTACCGCCAACTTGCCAATCCCTGACAACCACCCCAGAAGAATTTCAACAGGACTTTTGCAAAATCGATCGCGGACACCAGATGTTGTGCCGTTCCACCCACCCACCCACACTCAACCACAATATGTTGTGTCGTAAACTGGTTTTGCAAAAGTCCTGTTTCAAATTAAAATACCACCGAACGGATTGCCAATCGATGAGCGTTGCAGCGACAACAATGCATGACGTTTTTCTCTCGCATGGCGCGCACGATACGGGAATCGCCGGCCTTGTGAAGGATGCTCTCGCCCAGAGCGACCTGGAAGTGTTTTCGATTCGCGAACTCAAACCGGGCGAGGCATTCATGACAAAAATGCGCCAAGCGCTCGCCGAGTGTAATGTGGTTGTCATAATCCTCACCCGCTCGACGTTGGGATCGTCGAATGTGGCCTTCGAAATCGGCGCGGCAATGGCGTGGAACAAACCGGTCTACGTGCTCTACGACGGAATCTCCAAGAATGAGATCCCGTCTTTCTTGCGGGACTTCAGGATTTTCCAGATCTCGAAACTGTCAAAAGTCGTACGGGAGATTGCCGAGGCGCGTCAGCCGTTTTCCGACGAGGATCGCGAATCGCTTGTCCGCGTTTACGAGGAACTTGGAGTTGCCACGGATCAGCTACTGCAGAAGCCGGTCGCCTTGCACGAATTGTCTGAGAGATACAACAGCCTCACGCACTCCGCAGTTGGCGGCGAAAAACTGGTCCAAGAGCTGATCCGCCTGCGGAAACAAGGAAAACTGCCAAAAGTGACGAAGAAATAACCACTTCGACCGACAGCGGGACCGATTTCTCGCGACTGATCTTCCGGCCGTCAAGTTCTGACAGGCAAGTTCTGAGCATCAAGCCACAGTACGAGAAACGCGTTGCCGAGAGCGTTATAGTGACGAGCGGCGTGTTCGGGCGGCTTGCCCGGCGAAGACCGGGTCGAGACTATCGGAGTACACGAACTGACAGGATTCACAACCATGACGCGATCTACCAGAAACGCTCGCTGCGAGAAACGGTTGCTGTTTGCCATCCTTCTTGCGGTATCGATGACCACCACAGGTTTTGCCGCACGGCCGGCCGCGACGCGTCCGAACATCATCGTTGTGCTCGTGGACGACCTCAGATGGGACGAGATCGGATGCGCGGGCCATCCGTTCGTGCGAACACCCCACATTGATCGCATTGCTCGCGAAGGAGCGCGATTTCGCAACGCGTTCTGCACGACGCCTCTCTGTTCTCCGGTCCGGGCGAGCCTGTTGACCGGCCAATACGCTCATCACCACGGGATTATCGACAACACGGATCGGAGCCAACAGAGTCATCGGCTGCGCACGTTTCCCCGCGTGCTTCAGAGGGCCGGATATAAAACGGCGTACGTGGGCAAGTGGCACATGGGCAACGACGACAGCCCGCGGCCCGGATTCGACTTTTGGGTCGGCATGAAAGGCCAAGGGACCTCTTTCGATCCCGTGCTCAACGAAAACGGCAAGCGGGTCAAAGCGAGCGGTCATACGACCGACGTGCTCAATCGGTATGCCGTCCGTTTCATCCGTCAAGAGCGAACGGGCCCGTTTTGCCTTTACGTCGCGCACAAGGCTTTGCATCCGGAACTGATCCAGTACGACGACGGCAGCATCTCGGACCCCAGCGCCGCAAAGTTCCTGCCGGCAAAACGGCATGAGGACTTGTATGCCGAGTGCCCCATCCCACGACGTTTGAACGTCACCGATTCTTTGGAAGGCAAACCCGCCTTGTTGCGGAAGATTCGAGGGCTGCCGCCGCTGAGCCGGAAAACCGGAACCAGCGACGAGACGGTCCGCGACCGCCTGCGAATGCTGGCGGCGGTCGACGAAGGTGTGGGCATGTTGTTGGAGGCGCTGGAAGAAACCCGGCAGTTGGACGATACCATGTTCATCTTGACCAGCGATCACGGCTACTGGTACGGCGAGCACGGTTTGAGTATCGAGCGGCGGCTGGCTTACGACGAAGCGGCCCGCATTCCCTTGCTGGTTCGCTATCCTCGGCTTGTCCGGCCCGGCACGATCATCGATCGATTCGCGCTGAGCATCGATTTGGCGCCAACGGTGCTCGAACTGGCCGGGGCAAAAGCGCAGCACAAGATGGACGGTCGCAGCCTGGTCCCGCTGCTCAGAGGGCAAGCCCCTGACGACTGGAGAGACTCGCTGCTTATCGAGTACTATACCGACACCGTTTTTCCACGCGTGCTGAATATGGGCTACAGGGCGGTGAGAACGCGCCGCTACAAGTACATCCGCTACACCGATCTGAAAGGAATGGATGAGCTGTACGACCTGAAGAACGATCCGTACGAAATGAAGAACGTGATTGACGAGCCCGCGTCGAAACCGGCGTTTGAGCGGATGAAAGTCGAGCTGGACCGCCTGCTGGGCGACGCGAAATGATTCGCTCTCGAGGCTGGCCCGTTTACCGAACCAACAAAGGAGCAAATCTATGAAGCGATGCTTTGTCGCCCTGTTGATCATTACCGCGCCGTCGGTTGCTCATGCTGATTCCCTTGAGCTGACTGGCGGCAGCCGCATCTGCATCGTCGGCAACACGCTCGCCGAGCGGATGCAACACGACGGATGGTTGGAAACGCTCATCCAGAGCCGATTCCCGGAACAAGAGCTCGTTTTCCGCAACCTTGGTTTTTCCGGAGATGAGCTGACGCTTCGTTTGCGATCCAGGGGATTCGGCAGCCCCGATGATCACCTGCGAATCAACAAGGCGGACGTCATCTTCGCCTTCTTCGGATACAACGAATCGTTCGGCGGTCAGGCCGGCCTCGACAAATTCAAGAACGACCTCAGCAACTTTATCAAGCACACGCTCAGTCAGAAATACAACGGGAAGAACGCCCCGCGGCTGGTGCTGTTTTCACCGATTGCTCACGAGAACCTGCGCGACCGCAACCTGCCTGACGGCAGCGAGAACAACCAACGCCTTGAGCTCTACACACAAACCATGGCCGAGGCGTCCCAGGCGGCAGGCGTTTTGTTCGTCGATCTGTTCCGGCCCACGCTCGACCTGTACGCAGCCTCCAAAGAGCCGCTCACGATCAACGGCATCCACCTCAACGAGCATGGCAACCGCTTGTTGGCCGAAGTGATCGAGAAGGCGCTCTTCCCGAAAGAGCCGCCGGTCCGGCGCGACGAGGCGGCGCTGGAGAAAATCCGCACGGCGGTGCTCCAGAAAAACTTCTACTGGTTCAACCGCTACCGCACGGTGGATGGTTATTCGATCTACGGCGGCCGCGCCGATTTGCGATTCGTCGGCGGGCAGACCAACCGTGTCGTCATGCAGCGCGAAATGGAAGTGCTCGACGTGATGACCGCCAACCGCGACCGGCGCATCTGGGCGGTCGCTCGCGGCGGGGACCTCAAAGTCGACGACAGCAACACGCCGCCGTTCATCCCGGTCAAGACGAACAAACCGGGTCGCGGGCCGGGCGGCAAGCACCTGTTCCTTAGCGGCGAAGAAGCGATCAGCAAGATGACGGTCGCCCAGGGGATGAAGGTGAACCTGTTTGCCTCGGAAGAGATGTTCCCGGAGTTGGTCAACCCGGTGCAGATGGCCTGGGACACCCGGGGGCGTCTGTGGGTTTCCGCTTGGCTCTCCTACCCGCACTGGAAACCCAAGGATGAGATGAACGACAAGCTGCTGATCCTCGAGGACACCGACGGCGACGGCAAGGCCGACCGCTCGAGGACCTTCGCCGCTCACTTGCACAATCCGACGGGCTTCGAGTTCTGGGGCGGTGGTGTGATCGTCGCCATGGCGCCCGACCTCGTGTTCCTCAAAGACACCGACGGAGACGGCAAGGCCGATGTCCGTCAGCGGATCCTGCACGGCATCGACTCGGCCGACACGCATCACACGGCCAACAGCTTCGTGCTCGATCCGGGCGGGGGTCTGTACTTTCAGGAAGGTACGTTTCACCACACCCAGGTCGAGACGCCCTACGGTCCGCCGGTCCGCTCGGCCAACGCCGCCGTCTTCCGCTACGAGCCGCGCACACAGAAGTTCGACGTCTACGTCGCCTACGGTTTCGCGAACCCGCACGGCCACGTGTTCGACCGCTGGGGCCAGGATTTTGTCCACGACGGCACCGCTGCCGTGCCGTATCACGGCACCGTGTTCTCCGGCCACATGAACTTCCCCGCGAAACACGCCCGGGCGCCGCAATTGTACCAGCAGCGCACGCGTCCTTGCGCCGGCACCGAGATCCTCTCCAGCCGGCACTTCCCCGACAAAAACCAAGGCAACCTGCTGGTGTCCAATGTGATCGGCTTTCTGGGCATCTTGCAGTACAAGATCGAGAACAAGGGTTCCAGCTTCGCCGGCACCGAGGTCGAACCGATCCTCTACTCGACCGATCCGAACTTCCGCCCCCTCGACATCGAGATTGGTCCGGACGGCGCGATCTACTTCACCGACTGGCAGAACCCGGTCATTGGCCACATGCAGCACAACCTACGCGATCCCAGCCGGGACCGCGTTCACGGCCGAGTTTACCGGATCACGTATCCCAGCCGACCGTTGCTTACGCCGCCGGCAATCGCCGGCGAGCCGATCGATAAGCTACTCGATCTGCTCAAAGAGCCTGAAAACCGTGTGCGTGACCGCGCCCGCATCGAGTTGAGCGCCCGTGAGAGCGACGCAGTCATCGCCGCCGTCCAGAAGTGGTCGGCCGCACTCGACAAGGGCGACCCCGAGTACGAGCATCACCTGCTGGAGGCCTTGTGGCTGCATCAGTCCCACAACGTGGTCAACGTGGATTTGCTCAAGCGCCTGCTGGCCTCGCCCGATTTCCGCGCCCGTGCCGCGGCCACGCGCGTGCTCTGCTTGTGGCGCGATCGCGTTGGGGATTCGCTGGGCCTGCTCCGCAAGCTGGCCGCCGACGACCAACCACTCGTGCGGCTGGAGGCGGTCCGCGCGGCCAGTTTCTACACGGTCCCGGAAGCGGTCGAGGTACCGTTGATTTCATCCGAACACGCATCGGATCAGTACCTGGACTACACTCGCAGCGAGACCATGAAAACCCTCGAGCCGTACTGGAAGAAGGCGATCGCCGAGGGGCGCCGCATCGCCTTCACCAGCGACGCCGGTATGCGGTTCTTCCTGCGCAGCGTCAACACGGACGAACTGCTCAAGATGAAGCGCAGCCGCGGAGTTTACCTGGAACTGCTCTTCCGCAACGGCGTCCGGGACGAATACCGCCAGGAGGCGCTGGCCGGCTTGGCGAAGCTCGAAAACAAGACCGAGCTGCGTGTGCTGCTCGATACGATCGGAAATCTTGACGAGAAGCAGCAGAACGAAAGCGTCGTGTTTGATCTCGTCCGCCTGCTGACGAACCGCAAAGCCGATGAGCTGTCCGTCAACCGTGACGAACTCGTTCAGATGGCAACGGATGCAAGACTTCCGCTACTCCGGCAAATCGGCTTCGTCGCGCTGATCACAGCCGACGGCGGCGTCGAGAAGGCCTGGAAGCTCGCCGCCGGTTCGGTCAAATCGTTGCGGGACCTTGTGGGCGCGATGCCCTTGATCCCCGACCCGAGCATTCGCGCCAGCCTGTATCCGAAGATCGAGCCGCTGCTCGACGGCTTGCCGAGTCATTTGGCTCCCGCTTCCGGAAAGTCCGCGGGAGTCTTCGGCCGCTACGTGCGCATTGAACTGCCCGGCCGCCGCAGAACGCTGACGCTCGCCGAGGTCGAAGTCTACAGCGACGACGTCAACGTCGCCCTTCGGGGCAGAGCCTCGCAGAAGAAGACGGCTTACGGCGGCGGCGCCCAACGTGGCATCGACGGCAAAAAGAGCGGAAGTTACGGGGCGGGCGGACAGACGCACACGCCGGAGAACGCGCCCGATCCGTGGTGGGAAGTGGACCTCGGCGAAGAGTTTCCCATCGATTCCATCACCATCTACAACCGCACCGACGGAAACCTCGGCAAACGACTCGACGGATTCACGTTGCAGATCCTCGACAGCAGCCGGAGCAAGGTCTACTTGCAGGAAAAGATTCCGGCGCCGAAGGTGAAGGCCGAATTCGAAATCGGCGGCGGTGGACCGGAAGGTCTGATTCGCCGCGCGGCGATGAACGCCATCACCTACGTGCGCGGCAATGAGACAAAGACGTTTAAGATGCTGTCTCGTTTCGTCCGCGAAGACGTCGACCGGATGGCCGCGATTCGGGCGCTCCAGCGCATTGGGCGTTCGTACTGGCCAAAGGAAGAAGCCCGGCCGCTGCTCGATCGCCTCATCGAGCACATCGGCAAAATTCCCATTCAGGACCGGACGTCACCGGCAGCCTTGGATTCCTTGGAACTGGCCAACTCGCTGGCGGCGCTACTGCCGGTCGATCAGGCGAGAAAGGTCCGCGCGGAACTGGGTGATTTGGGTGTGCGGGTCATTCGCCTCGGCACGCTGCCGCACCGCATGGCCTACGACAAAGAGCGACTCGTCATGAAAGCCGGCAAGCCGGTGGAGATTCTCTTCGAGAACAACGACATCATGCCGCACAACCTGGCGATCACCGTTCCGGGCGCGCTGGAGGAGATCGGCCAACTGGCCGAGGCGACCGCTACGCAGCCGGGGGCTCTTGAACGGGACTATGTGCCCAGGTCACGCAAGATCCTGATGGCCAGCAGGCTGCTTCAGCCTCGGCAGTCGCAGAAGATCAGCTTCACAGCGCCTCAGAAGCCGGGCGTCTACCCGTATGTCTGCACCTATCCCGGTCACTGGCGCCGCATGTATGGGTCGCTTTACGTGGTGGAAGACCTGGACGGTTACCTTGCCGACCCGGAAGCGTATCTGGCCGCTCACCCGCTGGAAATTGCCGACGAGTTGCTGAAGTTCAATCGCCCGCGTACCGAATGGAAGTTTGAAGACCTCGCCCCGTTGGTCGAGCAGCTCGAGGGCGGCCGTTCCTTCGGCAACGCCAAGAACACATTTCGGATTGCGAGCTGCGTCTCCTGCCACCGGTTGAACGACGCCGGCTTCGCGTTCGGGCCCGATCTGACCAAACTCGATCCGAAATTCAAGCCGGTCGACATCCTGCGGGAGTTTCTCGATCCCTCCGCCCGGATCAACGAGAAATTCTACTCCTTCATCTTCGTGCTGGATTCCGGCAAGGTGGTGACCGGCCTGGTCGTCGAGGAAACGCCCGAAGTGGTCAAGGTCGTCGAGAACCCGCTGGCGACCTCGAAGCCCTTGGAGCTGAAGTCGTCGGAGATCGTCGAACGCGTGAAGTCAAAAACGTCGCTCATGCCCAAGGGCCTACTGGACAAGCTGACTCGCGAGGAAATTCTCGATTTGGTGGCGTACATCGCGTCTCGCGGCAATCAGCATGACAAGCTGTTCGCCGGCGAACACGCGCACGGTCGCACGTCAGGGAACTGAGAGCGCGTTTGAAAAGCCCCGGTAGGAGCGGAAGAAGGCAGCCCAGGGCGCGAGCCCTGGGTCTGTGGGGCGCCCGGCGCGTG
>CAZGYE010000045.1:0-24862 GCA_964530165.1 uncultured Planctomycetaceae bacterium | reverse complement strand
CGACGGTCTGTGGGGTCGCATTCGCTCCACCACAGCCACCCTTTAATCGAAACTGTCCCCTTTTTCGCCCCTCGCTCAACCGGGCGCTGATGCAGCAGCTCGCCGAACAAACGGGCGGTGAGCTGGTGGCCGTCGACAAGTTGGAAGATTTCGCCGCCAGCCTTTCGACACGAAAGGTGCCAATCACCCAACGGTGGACGTGCCCGCTGTGGCACCAGGCGCGGGTGTTCCTGCTGGCTGTCGGCTGCCTGGCCGGCGAATGGGGGTTGCGTCGCTGGAAGGGATTGCCATGAGCCCAATCGCGTGGATGCTGGCATTGGCACTGGCGGAATCCGCCCGGTCCGCGCGTCTGCTGCCGGAGCTGCTCCCGACGGATACCGGGCGCACCAATTCCATCTGGTCCGCAGCCCGAGCGAACAACAGATGTCGCCGGAAACACGCCGGCAGCGCGACGCGCTCGAACTGGCCGTCATCCGCCTGCGCGAGCGAAAGGCGGAGCTCACCGAGGATGACTATTACCGTCAACTGGAGTCCCTGTTGCTCGATCTGGCGAAGTTGTACGAGCGGCAACAGAAAATGACGAATGACAGTCGTTCCAAGTTTCGCTGAATTGGTATATTCGTCATTGGGTAGTCATTCGAGATTCGTCATTTCCGCTTTACCACCGTTCTCCGGAGAAACGGATTCATGCCTGACACGCCGGTCCTGACCGTTTCGGAACTCACGCGACAGCTTAAAGAGCTGGTCGAGGAGAACTTTCCGTACGCCTGGGTGCTGGGTGAAGTCTCGAACTGCACGCGGGCCGGTTCCGGGCATATTTACCTGACCCTCAAAGACGAAGCGGCCCAACTGCGGGCGGTCATTTGGCGAGGAACGGCCTCTCGCTTGAAGTTTGAGCTTCACGACGGCTTGGAGGTCGTGGCGGCCGGTCCGCTGGAAGTTTACCAGGCTCGCGGGTCGTACCAGTTGATCGTCGAGCAATTGATTCCGCAGGGCCTCGGCGCGCTGGAGCTGGCGTTTCGTCAATTGCGGGAGAAGCTGGCTCAAGAGGGATTGTTCGACCCGGCGCGCAAGCGTCCGCTGCCCCGCTTTCCACGCCGGATCGCCCTGGTGACCAGCCCGACGGGAGCCGCCGTCCGCGATATGTTACAGGTCATCACGCGCCGCTGGCGGGCGGCAAACATTCTGGTGCTGCCGGTTGCCGTCCAGGGGGAAGGGGCCGCCGAGCAAATTGCAGCAGCCTTGCGAACCCTTGCGTGTGTTCCTGACGTCGACGTCGTCATCACGGGACGCGGCGGCGGCAGCCTCGAAGACCTGTGGGCTTTCAACGAGGAGATTGTCGCCCGCGCAATTCACGAGTGTCCCATCCCAGTCATCAGTGCCGTCGGACACGAAATCGACGTCAGCATTTCCGACCTGGTGGCCGACCTGCGTGCGTTGACACCCAGTGAAGCAGGCGAGCTTGTCGTCCCAGACGCCTTGGAAGTGTTCAGCGACCTGACCCGCCACCAAGATAGGCTGGTGGCCGCGTTGCGCGAACGCGCCGGCCGCGCCCGCCTGCAGCTCGAAGCGATCTCTTCTCGCCGTGTGTTCACCCGCCCGCTCTCAGCGATTCACGATCTGACGGCCCGCTTGGATGAGCTGGCCGATCGGTTCCGGCGCAGCATCGCGGGCCGTGTCGAACTCGGACGACAACAACTGGCCGGCGTGGCGAATTCGCTGGACGCCCTGAGTCCCTTGAAGGTTCTGAATCGCGGCTACACGATCACGCAGCGGAGCGGGACCGATCAAGTCATTCACTCTGCCGAGCAGCTCCAGCCGGGCGAAACGATCACAACGATCTTCCCAAGAGGTCGCGCGACCAGTAGAGTAGAATCTGTTGAATCCGATACTGATCCGCTCGGGAAATGACGCAGTAGTATGGTTGATTCGTCATTCGTCATTCGACATGGGGTATTTCTCATGGGCGTGCTGTTCGTGCTCGGCTGTGGATCACAAGCCGGCCTCCAGCGGATCGCCGTCTACGGAACTGTAAGTCGCAACGGGAAGAGCGTTCAGCAGGGTTCGATCAGCTTTCTGCCGGCCGAAGGCCACACCGGTCCGGCTGCGAATGGAGCCATTTCCGGCGGCGAGTACAGCTTCTCCACCGAAAACGGTCCGACCGCCGGTCCGCATCGCGTCGTGGTCCGCGTTGCCTCGCTGAATGCCGATTCGAAAAAAGCAAAATCATCCGTCCCGCAGGCCAAGCCCGCCGACAAGAATAAGAAGGCTGCAAGTCTCACCCAGCGGGAATTCGACGTGACGGTTTCTGAAGAGGACCGAGAGCGAAATTTCGAAATTCCGTAGTTCCAAATTTCGGTCACAATGTTGCGGGGTGGCCGGGTCTGACCAACGGGAAGGCCCGGAATTCGTGGATCGGGGCCAGCGCTATCGCTCTGACCCAGCCACCCACATTCGCAATTTGGAACGACTGAAATTGAGTAACAAGCATGCTTGCAGCACCACTTTCACATGGTCGGCTGATGCGGTAGAATCAGAGGTTGTCACATCCGCGGAAGCCGGTACACATTTCGTTCGATTGTCAACAACTCACTTCGAGGTGCCCTATGCGACGCGCTTCTCGACATCGCGGCTTTACGCTGATCGAATTGCTGGTCGTGATCGCCATCATCGCCATCTTGATTGCGCTGTTGCTTCCGGCCGTGCAGCAGGCCCGAGCGGCGGCCCGCAGAACGCAATGCAAGAACAACCTGAAGCAGCTCGGCCTGGCCCTGCACAACTACTACGACATCCATTTTACGTTTCCGATGGGCAGCGAGACGGCATCCGGGGGCGGTTCCTGGGGCTACACCATGTTCATCCTGCCGCAACTCGACCTCGCCAACGTTTACAATACCGTGAATTTCAGGAATCCCGATTGTTGCCTCGAGATCCGGGCACTTCAGGGCATCGTTCCACCCGGTCCCGCGCAACCGGATCCCACCTCGAAGGTGTTTCCGGTGCTTACTTGTCCGAGCGACCCGAATGCACAAAAGAAACTCGCGGATTCAACTCCCGGCGCGTATCCCTGCGGGAATCTGTACCCCGGAAACTATCTTGGGGTCAGTGGCGACTCACAGGCCGGCGGCGGCTGCGTCAGCATCCTGAACGGCACGGGCATGTTGTTCAGCCTGAGCAGCGTTCGCTTTGGCGACGTCCATGACGGGACGTCCACTACGTTGATGGTCGGTGAGCGGGGCATTCCGCAAGACCTCGTCTGGGGCTGGGTGATTTGTGGCGGCAGTCAGTGCGAGCACTACATCAGCACCGAGCTCGGTCTCAGCCGGGGAGCCAATGCCCCTGCGGCGACCGGTATTATTGAGCGATTCTGGAGCTGGCACGACCAAGGCGCCCATTTCCTGATGGCCGACGGAAGCGTACAGTTCCTCAGTTACAACATCGATCTGACAACTTACAAGGCGCTTTCCACCAAGAACGGAAAGGAAGTGATTGGGGAGTTCTAGCCGATGGCGAAATCGAAAACAACGGATCCGAAACAAGCCGCGTCCGGCTCGGCACCTGCGTTTGAAGAGTCGCTGACCCAACTGCAGCAAATCGTCGCCGATTTGGAAGACGGTTCGCTCTCGTTGGGAGAGTCGATCGAACGCTTCGAGCAGGGAATGTCGCTGCTGCGCACCTGTTACGCAACACTGGAGCAAACCGAGCAGAAAATCGAGGTCCTGACCGGCGTCGATGCAGACGGCAAGCCTCTCACCGCCGAGTTCGATGCGGGTGTGCCATGAACCTGTTTCGTCCCGACGTTGAAAGAATTGAGGGCTACACGCCCGGCGAGCAGCCGCAGGAGTCGGGCTGGGTGAAGTTGAACACCAACGAGAACCCCTATCCGCCGTCGCCGCGTGTCGTGGAGGCAATTTGCTCGGCTGCTCAGGGCCGGTTGAACGTCTATCCCGATCCGCTCTCGACGCGGTTTTGCCAAAAGGCGGCGGAACTGTTCGATCTGAGTCCCGACTGGATTCTGCCGGCCAACGGCAGCGATGAGAACCTGACGATCCTATTGAGAAGTTTCGTCGCCCCGCACGAACTGGTCGCGTACCCCTATCCCAGCTACGTGTTGTACGAGACATTGGCCGATCTGCAGGGGGCCCGTCACTGGCGGCTGCCGTTGAATGCAGACTGGTCATTCAACCACGCCGCGTGCCGGGAGATCGTCGAGCAAAGTAAGCTCGTCTTGGTGCCGAACCCGAATTCTCCGTCCGGGAATCGCTGGGCCGACGACGACGTCCTCGCGCTGGTCCCGCCTCGAGGCATCCTGGTGCTGGACGAAGCGTACGGCGATTTTTGCGATCGGCCCCACCGGGCGGAACTGCTCGCCCACCAGCAAGGCCGGCAGATCGTGATCACCCGCAGCCTGAGCAAGTCGTACAGTCTGGCCGGCATTCGATTCGGTTTCGCCATTGCGCATCCTGAGTTGATTGCCGGCATGCGGAAGGTCAAAGACAGCTACAACTGCAACTCGCTCTCGTTGGCCGCCGCCGCCAGCGCGCTGGAAGACCAGGAGTGGATGGAGCAGAACATCGAGCGCATCCGGCAAACGCGGAGCCGGCTGACCGATTCGCTGCGTTTGCTCGGCTTTGACGTCGTCGACAGCCAGGCCAATTTTGTGTGGGCCACCCGTTCCGACGGAAAACACCGCGAGATTTACGAATCGCTCAAACAGCGGCGAATTCTGATTCGCTATATGCAGTTCCCCGGTGCCGGGACAGATGAAGCCGGCACGCTCGACGGACTGCGGATCAGCATCGGAACCGACGACGAGACCAGCCAATGCCTGGACGTGCTGGCAGACATCGTCTAGTCGCCCGTGCAAAGAAAAATCTGCGAGGAAAGCAGACGATGTTGTTTCAACGAGCCCGTCTGCCGATCGCAGCGGGACCGGTTGCAGCGGCAGCCGTATTTCTCCTATTGACCGCAGCCGATGCGGATGATTGGCCGCATTGGCGCGGGCCGAACCGCAACGACATCGTCGCCGAGGCGTCCGGGTGGAAGGCGGGCCGGTGGCCCGTCGGAGATGCCCTCTGGAGTCGAAACGTCGGTATCGGTTCCACGTCGCCGATCGTTGTGGGAGGCCGCCTGTACACTATGGGTTGGGGCAGGAACAAAGACTCCGTGACCTGCCTCGACGCCGGCGCGGGCCAAGAGATTTGGAAGAGGTCGTACAACTGCCCGCAATACGGTCGGCGGAGCCTGGGGGACAAGGGCGTTTACGCCGGTCCCTCTTCGACCCCGGAATACGACGACGAGACCGGCTACCTCTACACTCTCAGCATCGACGGCGACTTCACCTGCTGGGACACCACAGAGGACGGGATCAAAGTTTGGGGCCTGAACCTGTACGACACGTATCGTGTCCCGCGCCGCCCGCGGGTCGGTCGTAGCGGTCACAGAGATTACGGCTACACCACCTCGCCCCTGGTGTACCGTGATTGGGTGATCGTGGAGGTGGGAGCCGGGACCGGTACGCTCGTGGCCTTTTCGAAGCGAACCGGCAGGCGGCAGTGGGCGTCGCAATACAAGGGGCCCGCAGGTCACACGGGCGGACCGGTGCCAATGCTCGTCGAGGGCATTCCGTGCGCGGCCGTTCTGACGCATCACCATTTGCTGGTTGTGCGTCTCGATGGAACTCACGCCGGCAGAACGGTGGCCACGTATCCCTGGCTCACCAGTTTCGCAAACAACATTGCGACTCCCGCGGTCTACGAGAACCATGTGCTCATCACATCGGGCTACAATCATTACGCCATTTGCAAGCTCAGAATCACACTGGCCGGGGCCACCAAGATCTGGGAGCAGCCGTTCCCTTCGAAGGTTTGTTCACCGATCGTCTACAAGGGACACGTCTACTGGTGCTGGCAAAACGTCGTCTGCCTCGACTTCGAGACCGGCAAGCAGAAGTGGACGGGCGCCCGAGGTTTTGGCTCTCCCGGCTCCTGCATCATCACTGCAGATGGGAGACTGATTGCATGGGGTCAGCGTGGTCGGCTGGTCCTGGCCGAAACCGCCGAGCGGTCGCCCCAGCAATACACCGAGCTGGCCCGCAAAGAGGGCCTGTTCAAGACAGAAGTTTGGCCGCACGTTGTTCTCTCGTCTGGGCGGCTGTACTGCAAAGATCGCAGCGGCAACCTGAAATGCTTGCGGGTCGCGCGCACGACTCCGTCACGTTGATAGCGCAACGCCGCATGCCGCTGATGCCGGAACGCAACATGTCGCTTTCGATCCCAGGTTCATTGGCTCGCAAGCGACCAGAGAATACAACGCCCTGTTCGGCCTCAGTGAGCCGAGCGTTCCCGTAGAAGGTCGTTCCCTCGCAGTCGGGCAGCGCCGACTCGCATTGGCGGGAATCGGTCTTCGGAAGCCAGATCATGACGCCTGCTCTCGGTCCCGGAACCCGCTGGGTTCAGCAGGCGTGGGAACTGCGCATTTGCGCGGCGAGCATTTGATTGTCTGCCCGTGTATGATTGACGTGGGAGCTGGAACTCCCGGGAAGAAACTTCGCCAGTCGTTCAGATTGACCAGCTGCTCATGGCTGAACGGTCGAAACCTGGGAAAGGCGGTGCCCATGTGTGTTATGAGGCCGTCAGAGAGCCGAAAAATGCCAACCGCTGAAGAATACCTGAAACCGGAAGTGATCCGCACGGTCTCTCGGCTGGATTTGCGGGCGCGGTTTATTGTGGAGGGGTTTCTGAGCGGATTGCACGCCAGTCCGTTTCACGGGTTCAGCGTCGAGTTCAGCGAGCACCGCCGCTATTCGCAGGGCGACGATCCCAAAGACATCGACTGGCTGGTTTATGCCAAGACCGACCGATTCTACATCAAGAAATATCAGGCCGAGACGAACATCACCGGCTACCTGCTGCTGGACCTCTCGGAGAGCATGGGTTACACCTTTCGCCAGAAACTGACGAAGTTCGACTATGCGGTCTGCCTGGCGGCGGCGCTGGCCTACTTGATGATTCACCAGCAGGACCCGGTCGGCATGATGACGTTCGATGATCGGATCCGGAACAGCCTGCCCGCGCGGAGCAAACGGGCGCAGTTGGGCAACATGCTGGCCTTGCTGGCAAAATCGCAGCCGGCCGGTCCGACGGCAATCGCGAAGAACCTGCGTCAGGTGGCTGCGATGGTGAAGCACCGTAGCCTGCTGATTCTGTTTTCCGACCTGCTGACCGATCCCGACCCGGTCATCGAGAGCCTGCATTTGCTCAGGCATGCCGGGCACGACGTGATTGTGTTTCACGTTCTGGACGAAGCGGAGGTCAGCTTCCCCTTCGACGGCGTGGTCGATCTGAAGGACCCGGAAACCGGCGAGTCGCTGGTGATGGACGCCGACGGCATTCGAGCCGACTACCTGGAAACGCTTCATGAGCTGCGGGAACGCTATCGCCAGGAATGCCTCTCCATCGGAGCCGATTACGTCGAATTAGACACCAGCATGCCGTTCGACAAAGCGTTGGTCGAATACCTGGCCCAGCGCAGAGCGCGGTTTTGAGCGGCCAATCGTGATCGCGGCTCGCCCGTTTCGCCTCGCCAATTGGCATAATCCGAACTCGCGGGGGAACGGCCTCCACAGCGCTCGGGGGACGACCTTGCAATCAGCATGTTCTGGCTTTACATTGAGATCTCTGGAATGCGACATTTTGGCAGGTCGTTGTCGCGGGGTAGATATTGGCAATCCGTCTGCAAGCAGGATGGACGGCTGCCTCGCCGGGCCGTTCGATTTCGAGAGATTCCAGCCGAATGGGGAATTCGCTCCAACGCGGCGATTTCCGCAGACGTATGCGGTATTAACGCGAGTGTGGTGCTTCGCGCCGCTCAGGACTTGAAACTCTCGCGACGCACATCAAGAATATCAGTAATATTTTGGCCGTCTGGAGCAAGTTCGTCTCCACAGTGTGTTTCGTGGTAAGAGGAGGATTATTAGGAAACCAGGAAAGCAGGAATCTCGAGAATCGTCTTTCTCCTGTCTTCCTAATTTCCTCATTACTGCATTTGGCTAAACAGTTACGAATATCAGAGTTCTCTCACAACCGACTGGAGAGGTGCGCTCAGTACACACATTTCGTTAAGGGTCATCTATGCAATCCGAGTCCGTCATTCAGATCCGGAACCTGACAAAGATTTATCGTGATTTCTGGGGTCGCAAGAAGGTCCGAGCACTCAATTCCTTAAGTCTCGACATCCACAAAGGTGAAGTCTTCGGTCTGCTGGGACCAAACGGATCGGGAAAAACAACGACGTTGAAACTGCTGCTCGGTCTACTGTTTCCCACCGAGGGCGAGATCACCATTTTGGGCAAGTCGGCTGCCGACGTCGAAAAGAACGAGCACATCGGCTACCTACCCGAAGAATCCTACCTCTACCGCTTTCTGAACGCTGAGGAAACGCTGAGCTTCTACGGTCAGTTGTTTAACATGTCAACCGCCGAGCGACGCGAGCGGACTGATCGGCTGATCAAACTGGTTGGTTTGGACGACGCCCGGCGGCGACAACTCAAGGAGTATTCGAAGGGCATGACCCGCCGGATCGGGCTGGCTCAGGCGCTGATCAACAATCCCGATCTCATCTTGCTCGACGAGCCGACAAGTGGTCTGGACCCCATCGGCACGCGGGAGATGAAAGATATGATTCTCGAGCTGCGCGAGCAGGGCAAGACGGTCGTGATGTGCAGCCATCTGCTGGCCGACGTGCAGGACGTCTGCGACCGCATCGCCATTCTGTATGCCGGCGAGCTAAAGCAGATGGGCAAGGTGGACGACTTGCTCAAGTCGCAGGGCGAAACCCAACTGCTGACCACTCAACTCGATGAGCAAGCCGTCAAAGACGTGGAAGAGGTCCTGGCAAAGCACGACGCCAAACTGCTGAAGGTCGATCATCCCACAGCCACTTTGGAGGATATTTTCTTGCAGACCGTACGGGAAAGCAAGGAACGGCCTGGCCGGCGGTTTTTGCCCACTGAAAAACAGTCTGGATGAGTCATGACGTTTGATCCAACCCCTTATGCCATGGGCCTCGCGTTGGTCCATTGGTTGATCGTTTTCGGGAGCTGCCTGGGCGTTGTCCTGCTGGTGGCCCTGCTGACGTCGCTCGGCGTGAGCGGAGCCAAGGGGCCCGCCAACGTCGGAAATCAGATCGGCAGCGGCCTGACCGATTGGGTCCATATCGCAGCGCGGCGCGTCTGGGCGCTGACGATGTTGACGTACAGGGAAGCGATTCGCCGCAAGGCGTTGTTGGTGTTCGTCGTGTTTGCCGTCCTGTTCATGTTTGCCGGGTGGTTTCTGTCGGCCTCGAACGACCGTCCGGAGCTGCAGGTGAAGGTGTATGTCAGCTTCGTGCTGACCGCCGTCAGTTGGCTGATTCTTCCGGTGGTTCTGCTGCTGGCGTGTTGGGGGCTGCCGGAAGACATCAGGTCCCGCTCGTTGCACACCGTGGTGACCAAACCGGCTCGCCGCAACGAAGTCGTCCTCGGCCGCATTCTGGGGTTTACGATTGTCGGCTCGCTGGTGCTGTTCATCATGGGCGGCGTGGGATACGTTTGGATCCAGCGCCAGATTACCACGCCAGAGGCACAGCAGAGACTGATCTGCCGTGTACCGGTCTACGGGACGCTCAGCTATCTGACTCGCGAAGGCATTCCTGGCAAAGGTATCAACGTCGGCGACATTTGGGAGTATCGCGAGTACATCGAAGGAGCAACCAAGGCCCGGGCGATTTGGGAATTCAACGGCGTGGGACCCGATCATTTGTATGACGGCAAACTGCGGCTGGAATCGCGGTTTGAAGCGTTCCGAACTCACAAAGGCACCATGGGCAAACGGCTGCTGGTCAAGTACGAGTTCGTCAACGAACAGAAAGGTCTGCGGATACCGTATCCGGCGTTCGAGGTGAACGAATTCGGCGAGAACATCACCGAAGTGGATTCCGAATGGACGTACACCGACGAGGAGAGCCAGGAGCGCAAAACGGCCAAATTGTTCGACGACATTGTCCAGGACGGTAAACTGCGAATCGAAGTGATGTGTCTCGACCCCGGCCAGTATTTGGGGATGGCTCGGCCGGACTTGTTCATCCGCACTCCCGACAAGCCGTTTGCCTCCGGGTACTTCAAGGCCTTGGCGGGCGTCTGGCTGATGATGGTGCTGATCGTCGTGCTCGGCGTGACGGCCAGTTGCTTCGTCAAAGGACCCGTGGCAACGCTGCTGACGGCTACGCTGATCTTGGTTGGTCAGGGCTTTCGAGAGTTCATGGGCAAGATTGTCGGCGGAGGCTGGGAGGGCGGCGGCCCGCTGGAATCGGTGGTCCGGATCTACAAGCACCTGAATCCCAAGGTTCCTTTGAGTGACGCCCTGGGTTCGGAAGTGATCAGGTCCATCATTCAGGGCGTCGACGGCGTGATGATTCACGGTCTGTGGCTGGTCCAGCAGATCATCCCGAATTTCGATTATTACCGAATGTCCCCCTACGTCGCCAACGGTTTCGACGTCGGCTGGAATTCCGCGTTGTTGCCGAGCATCGCCATCACAGCGGCGTATTTGCTGCCCTGTCTTTTGATCGGTCATTACAGTCTCAAATTGCGGGAGCTCGAGGCAAAATGAATCGACTCACGTCAAAACAGCGCAAGTTACTTTACGTGGTGTGCATTGCCGTGCTGTTGGCGCCCATCATTTGGCTGGGCATGCCCGCCACAGGAGAGACCGCGGCAGGCGAGGACGTGTCCGGTGGGGTGTTGGCGCAGTTGCGGCACGACTACGATCTCGGTGAGCACAATCTGGGAAACGTCGATCCGTCCAGTGCCACCATGAACCTGGTGTTGTTAGGCCTGCGCGGAATTGCCACCGACCTGCTCTGGCTGGAAGCTCTCGAACAGCAGAAGACCAAGAACTTTGGACAACTTCGCGCAACGGTCGAGTCGATCATCATGCTTCAGCCGCACTACATGCAGGTCTGGCAGTTTCAGGGCTGGAACCTTGCCTACAACGTCTCGGTGGAATGGGACGCCGTCGAGGACCGCTGGTATTGGGTTAAGGAGGGGGGCAAGTTCCTGATGCGAGGCAGCGACCGGAATCGCAAGTATCCGGAATTGTACTGGTGGGTCGGCCGCATTCTGGGGCCGAAGATCGGCCGCTCCGACGAATGGAGATTCTTCCGCAAGTTTTTCAAGGTCGATCCCAATACCAAGAAATTCAACGGTGAGCCCGATCCGGAGATCGCTCAGTTGGGTTCGAGGGCTTTCGACGACAATTATCTGGCCGCGAAAGCGTGGTTCGAGTTGGCCAACTTGGCGGAAGACAAACAGGTACAACACATCATGATGCGGATGTTGTTCCGTCAGTACCCCGTGCGGGCCCAATTCGACTACGCCGACGTACTGCAGCGAGAGGGACTCTTCGACGAGAAAACTCGTAGAGCGTGGGAGATCGGCCTCAGGGAGTGGACCGAGAAATTCGGAAAGGAAGAGTTTCGTAGTCCCGCTGGCATGATCTACTTGGAAATCTCCGATGCGCGTGAGATCCGCCAACTGGCCCAGCGCAACGGTAAGGATGAGAAAGAAATTCGCCATTGGCTCGACCGCTACCAAAAAACGGCGAACTACAGGTACTGGTGGACCCGCGCACTGGCCGAAGCCGAGCCAAATACCGTCGCCGCCCACCGCGAAATCTACCAGGGGCAACAACTCTTCAAAGAGGGCAAAACAGGCCCGAAATGGTACAGGGCCAGACCGGGCGTCTGTCAAAAGCTCGCGGCACTCAATTTGCCTCGGCAGCACCGGGCCGTCATGAAAGCCATTTGCGATCACGGGGAACTGATCCTGCCTGATCAGCTCCGAGAAGCGACCGGCATGAAAGCGGGCGAGTTGACCGATGTTCTGGAACCGCTCGTGTACAAGCGGAAATTGGTGGAGACTGTCTCCGAGTCACGAAAGTCTCTTGAGTCCGGAATGCAAAAATTTGCCGAACTGCTCGCCAAACACCCCTCGTTCAAATCGGAAGACAGAATGGTCGAGGAAGGTCTCATGGCGCTGCTCTATTGGCAAAAAATCCTGACGCTGAACGATATCCCGTTGCCTAAGACGTTTCCGCTCCGGGACCTCTGGGTCCACAATCAGGACCGGATTCCTATCGTGGAGAACGAGTTCAAGAGAGAGATCTTCCACCAATAGGCGGGGCGCCACAAGCCGCGCACACGGAAACCCGGTCGCTGCAAACCGGGTTTCTTTTATTTCTCAGGCTGTTTCGATCGGCTCTCAGGCCGAGAGGGGGTTGCAGCCGGCTTGATGAGACGCTGGATGTACGTATTGGTGATGTCCATCGGGATCTCTCCCTTCGGCGGGACGAAATCAAACTCCTCCTCATCGATGGACGCCCTCAGAACGATCTTCGTAAAGTCCAGCGTGACCATCGGGCGATGGATTTTCCGCGTCGGACGGCGTTTCAGATACAGAATTCGGTGTGGAAAATGGTTCTCATCGAAATAAATCCGCACCAAATCGGGAACGTGGCTCGGTAGGGGAGTCGACTCGTCCGCATCCGGTCCCTTCAAGCGGTCGAGAAACTCCTTGTTCCACGTTCCTTCGATGACGGTGAACGGTTTTCCGTCGATCTGCTCCTGCTTGAGCGAGTCGAACGTCATCGTTTGCTCCAGCGACGCCAAAAGCGCCGGGAGCCCGCCCAATCCCAGCTCCGCGACGAGCACGTTGTGCGGAATGGCTCCGCTGGCCTTCGCCGCCCTGAGAATCTGGGCCACGTCGCGGCGGGTGATGTGGACGTCTTTCCCGATCTTGTGCCGTGTAAACAACACGTCTCCGTCACAGACCTCCAGCAGCGAGCCGCTCAGCGCATTCTCCCGATTGCCGAGGTTCACCGTGAAATCGAGCCGCAGTTTCAGATTCTTTCCCTGCAAATACCTGCCGGTTGCCGTGAACTTCCTATCGCCAATGACGACCGTTTCTCGGAGCTCCGCTTTGATCGGCTGGTCATCGACCAATCTCTCTCGCGCCGCTTTGAGCGTTTGCTCTGCCGGCGAGCTCTCTTCTTCCTTGGTCTTTCCCGTCGGCTGTTTCTCCTTCTTGGAGTTTTTGCCAATGTCGGCGGGCCGGTTGGACTGGGCGAGATTCTGAGCCAATACGACTCGGGGCGCCCCGGCGGAAGATTGGTTTCCACGGCGACTCATCGGCCCAAATTCCGGAGCACCGACGATTTGAGACGCTCCGAACAGCCAAAGTCCTGCCGCGGCAGTAGTTATGACAAATGTCAAAATAGGTAATTTTTTCATCTTGTTCGGAAAATGTCGGTTTTTCCAAAGAAACAGAGCGTGTTATTCCGAAGAAACATTCTGAGCGCATTCTAACGGCAAAAGAACTGTTGGGTCGACCGCAAACCGGCTCGATTCGCAGAAATGACGGAATACAGGGCGGTTGACTTCATATGTCCCGGACCGGGGACGCCAGCAAGGGGAAACGATGAAATATTACTTTCTGATTTTGGCAACGTTGGTGCTGGTTTGTGTGGGCTGTGTGCAAGACGGCCAGCGCGTGTTCGATCGGGGAGAGCCGATTGCCCCTCCGGCCTCAATGTTACGGCAGCCGGGGCCTATGGTGGATCTCCCCCGGCCCGCCATCATGCCCATGCCGGCCCAGGCGCAGACCCGCACCTTTGCCACGAGAACCACGCAGGTTCGATTCGTCGGCCCGCAGGGAATGAGGATCGGCTGGAAAATCGGAGACAGCTATGCCGAAAACCAGTTGGTTGCTCCCGGCCGCTACAACTTCACGCAGGGAGCAACGTATCGCCTGAAGCTGACGAACATCCCCGATCGCGAAGGAGTAGTGCTGTACCCCACGGTGCAGATTTATCCGGCCCATCCCACCACCGATGCGTACCTCTCGCACAACAGCGTCCCGGTGGAGCTGACCGACGAAGACCTCGATCAGGTTGAGAGCAACAACTTCGTCACGAAAGTCATCTATTTGCCCGATCCCAGGTTCCAGGTGCCCGCAATTGCTGGAGTCGAGACGCTGGTCTCCACGCGTCTCGACCCGGGAGTCGACCCGGTTGCGGAGGCGGATCGTCGCGGCACGATCATGGTCATTCTGCGGATGGGCAACATGGACCTCGAGATGCCGGATCAGCGGCCCGCCGCCGGCAACTCGGGCGCGGGACTTGCGCCCGGCACGGTCAACCCGGTTGCCTACACCCCTCAGGTTGACGGCGACACGGGCCAGCATGTCCCGCCGGTGCCGATCTCCGGCAGCGGCCTGGGACTGCCGAGTATTCCGAACCCGATGATGGTCGGCGGTTCGGGAGCACCGGGCCGACCTGCCTACAACCCGATTGCCGGTGTCGGCGGCATCCCCTCGTGGGGCATGCCAATGACAGCGACGCCCATCGGCTTGCCCGGACCGCCTTATTTGCCACTGGGGGGGCCCGCCGGTTTGAAATCGCACACCATACGAAACCGCACCAGGATGGAACTCCCCAAACCGGTCGATCACATGCTCATCGACGTCAAACACGAGCCCGGCTATCGACTGCCCGAACCCGCCAAACACATCGAGTACAGTGAGAGGCACCCGGTTTACAGCCCGGGAGAACTCTCGACACCGGCCTGGGCGCGGCCCGGTGGCGGGTCTCCTTGACACGACAGCGCTCAGCTCAGAGAAGCAATCCCTTGTCAATGACGAATGTCGAAAACCGAATGACGAAGGAATCCCGAAGCCCGAAGGTTGAACGAGAGAAAGAGGCAATGTCACGCCGCGGTTGGCAGATTCGTCATTGGTCATTGGTCATTTGTTCGTCATTCGTCATTAGGAATTCGACATTCGCAAGCATCCCGTTACTGGTCCTCTGCTCGGTTGTCCAGGCGCAGCCCGCGGGTCGGGTCGACGTGTATCAGCCGTTGAACCAGTTCGCACCACCCGGAACCGCTGGATTCTGGGCGGGCATGATGGGAAAAGCAACCGCCGGTTACTTTCAGCCGATCCGCGTTGCGCTGCCCAGCCGTGGCAAAGTCGCCGTTTACAACGGACAAGGATTACAGCCTTCGGAGACGGCGGCCCCCGGGCAGTTCGGAGTGGCCGTGGGGTACACCTATCGGTTGCGCATCAGTCACATGCCGGAATTTCCCGGAGTGGAGCTCTATCCCACCGTGGAGGTGCTGGACCGCTTACATCCCCCGCCCGGCAAGGCTGAAGACTTTCCCATCACTGTCGAGTTCACTTTCGAAGAGATTCAGTTCGCGCTCTCACATCGGTTGGTCACAAAGGTCGTCTATCTGGAACAGCCTCAGCTCGCTGCGCCGGTCGACCTGCAGACAGCGCTGTCCGTCCTGACATTGCCCGCAGACAGAAATCTCCTGGCTGAGGCGGACCGGCTCGGACGTCCCCTGGTCATCATTCGTTTGGGTGGCCGGCTTCCCGACGCCTTCAGAAACGACACCGCATTCTTCGGTCTCGGAGCGCCGATTTCCGTTCCACCCACCGAGAACGGTAATTCGATACGGCAGCCTTCTCAACCGCAAGCGGCGCGCGCAACGTCACATCGCAACGCAACGTTTACACCGGCCGAGCCGCGAGTCGCCCTTGCTCCGAGAAGCCACGCCGAATGGGGCGACACGGCGGCGACGGAACGTTACCCGGACGAATACCTCTTCGACGGGGGAGACCGTGATCTGCCCATTCATTACGACGAATTCAACCGCAACGGTTTGGACACCGAAGACACGATCGCCGAATACGTCGATCATCTCGGCGATCGTCACATGAAGCCGACCAATCGCGTTGCCGTCTACGCACCGCGATTTAGTGCGCTGCGATCGGTCAGCCATTCGGAGGCGGGTTTCTCTGTGGACCGTCTGGCCAACACATTGGAAATGTCGCGTAGCGCCGGTTTGCGCAACCGGACGTCACCGGCCCACCATCGCCAGGGCGAAGCGGCCGGCGGAGTCCGCGTGCAGTCACAGGCCGGCGGTCTGGAAGGCAACTCCGGACAGCGAGGCGTCGATCAAGCAACGAGCGCGACGGTCCACGAGAAACTGCTGAACCTGTTCCAGGACCTGGCGTTTGTGCGGACCGGGCGGTTCGTCCAATCGGACGAAGCGCGGCTGGCCTACGGCATCCAAGCCGCCTTAACCTGGACGCGGGAAGAAAGTCCGGTCGTCGCCGCCAAGACCGGCTCGTCGCAAGAGATTACCGGAGCGTTTCGGCCGCAGGAATTCATCGGTCGTGAAGACGAACGCAAGACAAAAGGGCGCCTGCGAATCGTCAAACTGGCCGACAAAAAGTCAGCAGCCCCCGGAGACGTCATCACGTTCACGATTCGCTACGACAACCTGGGCGATCGGGAACTGTACCACGTTCGCGTTATCGACAACCTGACACCCAGGCTGGTGTATGTCGACGACAGCGCCACGTCCGACCGGGCCGGCCGGTTGGTCGTCGAAGACAACGAAGAGGGAAGCCTTGTTCTACGATTCGAAGTGGACGACCCGCTGCCCGGTCATCAGGGCGGAGTGGTCACTTTTCAGGCCCGTGTGAGGTAGCAAAGCCGCGACTCAATTCGCCACTACGGATTCCCGCAAATCCGGGGCCCGCCACGTTCGCGTGGCGGGCCATTTTGTTGAGTGACCTCCCCGTCAGCGGCGCGATCAAGCCCCCGACGTCGGCGCCTTTGAGTTGGCGACGCCAATTCCCGCTGCGCGCCGAGTCGGTGATCCTTCCCCTTACCCGTTCTTGGCCCGCGTTTTGGCACACGATTCGCTATGAATATAGAAACACAGACGCCAGGCGGGGTGTCAGCGTTGGCCTTTTCATGCATCTGTACTTACAGATATACTGAAGAGGACGCGGTTTGCGACGCTCGTCCCAACCCGTCATCGTCATTGTGAACATGTGTTTGATCGTTACGGATTCGTTTTGATTGTCTTTCGTATTGTGAAAGGTTGGAAACATGCCCATCGATCAGGAAACGTTACAGATCTACGAAACAGGGCGTCTGACCGTTGTCGGCTTCGGCGGACACGACGTTCTGGACCATGTCAATGTCGCCGACTTTCGGGATGAAATCGTGTCGATCATCGAAGAGCATCGTTGCGAAGTGCTCGCTTTCGACCTGACCGGCGTCACGTTGATTCCCAGCGGCTTGCTGGGCTTGCTGGCTTCGCTGCATCAGTTGGGAGTTGAAGTGCACCTGTACAACCCATCCGACGACATCCGCGAAGTGCTGGAAATCACCAAACTCGGCCAGGTCATGCAGGTCCACAAACTGGAACTCTAGCGTTTCTCCAGAGCGGAATGGACTCACACCGCGCGCGGGGTCAAAAGCAAACAGCCGGGAGAACTCTTGTGGTGGGGCAGGAACCATAAGAATCCAACGTCCGGCTGCTTACAAGCGCGATTCTACAGGGACCAACAGGCCATTGCAAACAGTTTTCCTGATGGATGCGATGACATTTTTATGGCCTTCGGCAGACTTGACAGGACCCTCGCCGACGTTACGATGAACCGTGACCTGGGTGTCTCCTGAAGCTCAGAGCTTTGGGAGAAGAATAGGGAAAACGGTGTGAATCCGTTGCGGTCCCGCCGCTGTAACCGGGTACAAACGCTGCAAAAGACCACTGCGGGTAACCTGATCGGCCCTCTGCTGGGGAAGAATGCCAGGTGACCCCGTGGGAAGGTGCAGTCAGTAGGCTGATCCGGAAGCCAGAAGACCTGCCCAGTTGTCGGTTGTCAGGACGGTTCTTTCGAGGAAAAGAAGATGCCGCCGCCGCATGTCTCCCTTGTCCCTCCTTGCTTCGCGGATGTGTCCCTCTTTGCCCTGAAGCCGTCGATGTGGTTGGCCTGTGCGGAGGGTCTTGCTCATGTGCATAGAAACGAATCCTTCTTCCTCTGATTTGCCGTCGATTGACGGCTCTCGGCGTTTCGCATCTTCTGGCGCCCAGTTCCGGCGGCGAGGGCGTCACGGCTTCACGCTCATCGAATTGCTGGTCGTGATTGCGATCATCGCGATCTTGATTGCCCTGTTGCTGCCGGCGGTTCAACAGGCGCGGGAAGCGGCACGCCGAACTCAGTGCCGAAACCGGCTGAAACAACTCGTGCTGGCGCTGCACAATTACGCCGACGTCTACGCCGAGATGCTGATGCCGTACAGCATCGACGACGCAGCCGAGATCGCTTACGTGACAGGCGGCTTCACCCCGCCGCGCGGCAAAATCCGTTACTGGTTCGGCAGCGTCGACAACACCGAACCAAACCCATTCTTGCAGCTCGATTTCAGCCAGGGATTCCTCAGCCCTTACATGGAAACCAACCACGAAGCGTTTCAATGTCCCGATTTCGGACCGCCGCAGGTCGGGACCGTCCGGTTCGGCAGAATGGCGTCGGGTTTCGCCTACAACGGTCATTATGTCGGACGAGGCGTCGACTACGACTTCTCGGCGTGGCCGGTCATCACGGTCAGCTCGCAGCCGATGACGCACCGGTTCCGAGATTTCCAGCAGCTCACACAGACCATCGTCTTTGCCGACAGCGCCATCTACAACTCGTGGAGTTATACGCCGGGGCAATTGGTGGAAAACTGGCTGCTCGAACCGCCGAGCCGAACGCAACCCTCGGTCCATTTTCGTCACAGCGGCGCCGCCAACGTGGCCTTTCTCGACGGACACGTGGAATCGAGGGAGAGAAGCTGGATCAACCTGCCGGCGTGGTTCAGCCCGGCCGATGTTCAGGCGAACTTCGACAACGAGCTTGGCTTCGTCGGCGATGACGACTCTCTTTACGACCGGGACTAGGTAACCATGAAGACGACCTTGATTGGCGTTTCGCTTGCCGTGCTGATCGGCGCGTCCTGTTTCGTGTTGTCGTTGTTTGGACGGGGCGAGGGAAACTCGTCGAGTTCGGCGGCGGAAAACACCGTCGCTTACCTCTGCAGCGAGACGGGGCGGCTCATCGTCGCACCGCTCGGGCCGACGCCGGCCCTCAACCCGGCAACCGGCCGGCGGACGCTGGTCCGCGCGATGTACTGCGCCGAATGCGCAAAGTGGTACGCGGCCCCGCCGTCGGATGTCTCCGGCGGAAATCCTCAGAACATTCGTTGTCCGAAACACAATACGCCGTTGTCGATGAAAGGACCCCTCAACGAAGCCGGCAGCGGCGCCCCGCAACATGAGAGGTCCCCATGACCGAACAGGTTGTCATGTGCTTCAGCGGCGGCAAAGATAGCGCGTTGGCGCTGTACGCGCTTTGTGGGCGGGATGACTGCGACGTCGTCGCGCTGCTCACCACGGTGACGGCCGAGTACGACCGCATTAGCATGCACGGCGTCCGCCGGTCGCTGCTGCACGAGCAAGCGAGATCGCTCGGCATTCCGCTGAGCGAAATTTTTCTCTCGCCCGCCGCCACGAACGAGGAGTACGAGGCGAAGTTCGCCGAAATGCTCGAGCGGTTTCGGCAAAAGGGCGTCCGAACGGTGGCGTTCGGCGACATCTTCCTGGAAGACCTGCGAGAATACCGCGAGCGGCAGCTCGCACAATTGGAGATGCAGTGCCTGTTCCCGATCTGGAAACGCGACACGCGGGAGCTGATTCGTACGTTTCTAGCCCTCGGTTTTGGGGCCGTCACCACGTGTGTCGATCCACGCGTCCTCGACCGTTCGTTCGTCGGGCGAGAGATCGACTGCGCTTTTCTCGACCAGCTCCCGGTCGGCGTCGACCCCTGTGGCGAAAATGGCGAATTCCACAGCTTCGTTTTCAAGGGGCCCCTCTTCGAGAACCCCGTACCGTTCGCGCTGGGCGAAATCGTGCTGAGGGATTCCTTTTTGTTCTGCGATCTGGTATCAGAAAGTCCACCCGAACACGCGGACGGCAAGACTGCGGCTTGTCCGGTCCGCACAGCAAAGTAAAGTGAGGTGCAACATGTTTCGACCGCGTCTTTGGCTACTCGTCCTGCTGATTTGCGTTCCCGTCGCCCTGCGGCTGGTCGACCACACTTGGAACATGGTCCCGATCGGAGCACTGGCACTGTTTGCCGGCGCCTATTTCCGCGACAAAGTCTGGGCGTTTGCCGTTCCCATTGCGGCCATGTGTCTGAGCGATGTGGCGCTGGGCCTGATTCGGCACAACATGGCGTTCTACACGTTTCACGACTTGACGCCCGTCGTCTACGGATGTTTCGCCTTGAGCGTCTTCCTGGGGATGGGGGTTCGTCGTTCCTGGAACTCAATGGACAAACGATCTCGCGCGGCCGGGAACGGCGACGGCACATTCCTCGGTCGACCGAATGTGTGGAAGACCGTTCCGCTCGGCATCGCGACACTGGCGGGAGCCGTGTTGTTCTATCTCATCACGAACTTCGGAGTCTGGGCCCTCTTCGCCACATATCCGAAAACCTGGGCCGGGCTCATGGCGTGCTATGCGGCGGGAATTCCGTTTTTCCGTACGACCCTGGCCGGCGATGCGTTTTACGTCGTGGTCCTGTTCGGAGGCTACGCTCTTCTGAAAAGTTGTCTGCCCCAGACGGCAGAGGGCGGCTTGGTGCATTCCAAGTAATCCGCCCCCGATTCATGCAGCTTCTCGGGCGATGATTCTGACAATGGGAACCCAGCATTCGGGCTCTCAGGCGAGAAAACGTGAAAAACCTCCCTCACGCGCTGCACGCGGGGGGCCGCGATGTTACAATAGTCACCGTTGAGAGCCTGGATCGTCTTAAGGCTCAACCCAAATGGGAACGATCGGTGAATGTTCAACGTCGGCGAAGCCGTCGTTGTCATTTAAGCGAAAGGGTTTTCAATTGTTCCGCTGTCAAATCTGCGATTCTGTCGTTCCGAAGGGAGTGCGTAGTCATCGGCTCGTGGTTCAAACGCGAACGAAGCACTATGATGCTCGAGGGGCAAGAGCAACACACACTCATCGTTGGCGCGGGCGCGGAAGAGCCAGCTCGAAAGGACTACCCGCATACGACAAAGGCGGCGAGGGCAGCGAAATTGTACAGGAACTCATGGTGTGTCCGGAATGCGCAGCGCAGCACGGCAATGCTGGCAACGCGTGAATTTGACACCTAAATGAACTGGCCAGCGCAGAGAGCGCCGCATTTCTACGGCGCTCCCGCCGCTCGATTCGGACCGAGTTTCATTACGCGTACGGCGAGTAAACCCCTGGCATGGGAATGGGATAGTTCCCGTCGACGTCTTTTTGCACAGGTGCCGAGGCGTCCCATGTCAACTGCTGGGGGAACTCGCTTTTGCCTTTGGCGACAAGCTCGTCCCACTTGACGACTTTGCCGGAGTAGTTGGCGATGCGGCCCAGCACGGACGTCATGCTGCTATTGGCGCCGTAGGAGGTCTCGTTGTAGCGCTCGCCTCGGCGGAGTGTGGCCACCAGGTCGATTTGCTCCTGCTGGTGTCCCTCGGGGCTTTTGCCGCTGAATTTCCAGGCTTTCGCGCCCTGGATGGTTCCACTGCAGTTCGCCGAGCCGGTGGTTCCGTGGGCCGATTCTGAAACCGAGTTGAAGCAGTTCGCCATGTGTCGGCACTGGCTGTACATCTTCGTCCCGTTGGCGAAGGTGAACTCGACGAAGTGGTGATCGAAGATCTGGCCGGTGCCTTTGTTGTCGCCCAAATAGCGGGCCGTGCAGCCGCCCATGCCGTTGGCCTCGACGGCATGCTCATCGCCCATCACCCAGTTGCCGACGTCGAGGTTGTGGATGTGCTGCTCGGTGATGTTGTCCCCGCTGAGCCAACAGAAATGGTACCAGTTGTGAACTTGGTACTGCATTTCGGTCATTTGCGGTTCGCGGCGGCGATTCCATATCCCGCCGCCGTTCCAGTACACCCGCAAGAACTGGATGTCACCCACGGCGCCGTCGTGCAGCCGCTTGATCGTTTCGATATACCGCGGCTCATGGCGGCGCTGGAGACCGACTCCGACCAGCAAACCCTTCTCATCGGCCAACTTGCTCGTTTCCAGTAGCGAGCGGTAGCCGGGAGCGTCCACGCAGCAGGGCTTCTCCATGAACACGTTCTTGCCGGCCTTCACAGCCGCAGCGTACTGCATGGGACGGAATCCCGGCGGCGTGGCCAGTACCACCAGTCCGCAGTCGGTGGCCAAGGCGTCCTTGTAGGCCTCGAGACCGAGGAATACGCATTCTCGAGGAATGTCAACCTGGTCGCCGTATCGCTGTTTCAGCCTCTTGATTGCCGCAGTCGCCCGATTCTCAAACGCGTCGGCCACAGCCACCAGCTTGAGGTTCTTGTCGGCGTTCATCAGTTGGCTGGCGGCGCCAGTGCCGCGTCCACCGGCGCCGATCAGGGCCACCTTGATCGTGTCGCTACCTGCCGCGTACGCGCTGCGGGTGATGCTCGAACCAACGGCCAAAGAGGCCCCGGCCACGGCCACAGAGGATGACTTCAAGAAGTCCCGACGCGAAAAACTTTTCGTCTCACTCATGTTCGCCCTCTCTTTTCTCAGGGATTGTGGAAAATCGATTCTCAGCGGTGCTCAGCTCATCTATTGATTCTGGCGTTTAAGGCCTTCAATCGCAACCGATCGGCCCCATAACCGGCTGTCGAATGCTTCAATATCTCGCGGAGAAGAAAGATGTGCAGGCGATCGATGGCAATTTCTCATGAGCAGAAAGGAAAGCGTAGGGTCTGGAATCAGTCGCGCGGGCCGACCGTGCTGATGTCGATCGGCTTGAAACCGAGCTTCAGCGCGGGCGAGTCGGGTTTCAATGTGAAATCGCCGCCGGCCGGATCGACGAACATCGGATCGGCAATCACGGAATGCTGGTCCATCCCCCGAGCTTTCCACTCGTCGAACGTGTACTTCTTGCCTGAGAGAAACGTCACCGGCTGGCCGCCCTCGTGGAAGTAGAGATTGTAGTCCCAGAGCGTCTTGAAATCAGGCCAGTCGGCTTCCTTGATCAGCGGTCCTTCCCGCCAGACGACGATGTTGCGAGCGAAGACCTCTCCTTTCGGCTGCGGCTTTCCCGTGGGCTGGTCGCCGTAGACGGTCAACTGGTACTGCTTGCCGTAGGCGAAGATGTTGTTCTGAATGATATTGCCGTAGCAGTTGAAGTTGCTGCCGTAGCCGCCGGCGACTGCGTCGTGCACCAGGTTGTTCTCCACCAGAATTCCGCAGCAGCCGTTGTCGAGGATGATCCCTTCGCCGGCGCCCTTCCAGCGTTCACTGTGGTAGACATGGTGGATAGAGTTGTTTCGTATCACCGTGCCGGGCGAGGTGCCCAGAGCGTAGATCGCGCAGTGCGATCCCAGAACGCCGGTTCCGATGTGGTGGCAGTGATTGAACTCGACGATGTTGTCGCGCGCCCGCTGAAGGGGGAAGTACGACCAGCGCCATCCCACAGAAATTGCCCACATAAACGGTCCCGAAATCTCGTTATGGCTGACGGTGTTGCCGCTTGACTGTCCGACCCATACGGCCGGCGCGCCGAGATAAACCTTGGCTCCATCGAGGAATCGATTGTCTGAAACAACCGTCCGGGACGTTTCCTCCACGTCTTCTTTGCAGTCCTCCGGCTCACCGATTTTGACACAGCCGGCACCGATGTCGCGCATCGTATTGTGAGTGATCGCGTTGTCCTTGCAGCCCCGTGACAACTCGATGCCCCAGGTGCCGAGCCGGGTCAGTTGGCACCCGTCGATCCGGCAGTGGAGCGCTCCGTCGGCATGGATGGCGGCCGGGGGGATGATCTCGGCCTGGACGCACAGGTATCCTTTTTCGGGAAGGGACCGGGTGGTGTGACAGAAACTCAGGCCACGCAGTGTGACGTGGCGGACAAAGCGACGCGCCTCCACGTCGCCCTCGAGCCGGACAAGCTGCTTTGCCACAGGCGCCACGACCTCCACCTTGCTCATGTCTTCGTCTGGAAGCGGATGGTAATAGAGCACACCTTTCTTACGGTCCAGATACCACGAGCCGGGCGTGCCGAGTGCTTCGAAGACGTTTTCCACGTAGTACCCGTTCGACCACGTCAGCGGCCGCCAGCTCTTGCCGGTGAAAACCACGACGTGACGGCTTTGATCGATCTGCTTGATTCGCAGTCGGGCGTGCATCCAGATCTGAAGGACGACGACCTCCACATCGTCGAGGTTGGCCCAGTCCTTTCGAATGTCGCCCGGGCGGAACTGAAACGCCCTCAGCGCCATCTCGCCATCCGCTTTCGGCAAAGCGGCGATGCCCAACACGCTGCCTTTCTTGGGGAAACGAGCCCGGTCGCGTCGTTGGCCGTCGACGAACAACTGGCGGAAATACCATTTGGCCGACTTCACTTCGGGCAGTTCGACCTTCCACAAAGGGCCGTCGGCCTTTTGCCATCCGGAGACGACGCGGCCGCCGCTGATTGTCGCTTTCTCGCCTGGGTAAGATTCGTAGATCACCGGGCTTGTCTCGCATCCCGAATCTTCGGGCCGCAAGATGAACGGCCGCTGGCGGCGATAAACTCCGCCGCGGAGCTGCACGATGACAGGCTGCTGGGGCTTCGTCGCCGCGCGGAACTTACGCACAACATCCCGCGCCCGTTCGAGCGAGGCGAATGGACCATCGGTCTTCTCAGCGTTGGCCTTCGCCAGTCTGCCTGACCAACCGTCATTGCCGTCCGGCGCGACATAGAAGTCGGCTTCAGCCGCCGACGCGACAACCCCGTCTGCAGCGAAAACCAGCACGCCCACCAGTAGCCAAAACACGATCATGATGGCAGAACTCCGCTTCAGTAGGTTCCTGCGCCCTGAGAGGGAACGATACGGATCTTTTGGAGATCTCGCCGAAGTGGTTCATAGTAATCGCGCTGAAGCACCGGGTC
>CAZGYE010000044.1:0-25077 GCA_964530165.1 uncultured Planctomycetaceae bacterium | reverse complement strand
AGCGAAAGAAGGCGACAAGCAACCAGAGCCGGAAGCCGAACAGGGCGAAAAGAAATCCGATCCGGAAAATGCTGAGTCAAAGCCGGACGCTGAAGAGACCCAGACCCCGGAGGCCCACTCCGTGGCCACCGGCGGGGACGCACTGCTGCAGGTCGCTTTGTCCGAAGAGGCGGAAACGCACGAACGCCGTTCTCGCACACGACGGGACCGGCGCACGCGGGGGCCGCGCGCGCCGAATCGGGTTCTGGTATATTGTCCGAACGGCCATCGTATCGAAGTGCACGAACGGCACCGCGGCAAGGCCGGGCGCTGTCCCAAGTGTAAGGAGCTCTTTTCGGTTCCGACCCAGTCCTGGGCGGAAATTCTCGCCGAACGGACCAAGGCCGCCGCCCGAGCCGCCAGGAAAGAGGGCGAAGCGGCTCCCAAAAAAGCGACCGTCTGGCTCAAAGACATGCACGTCCACTTGGTCGAACCGGCGAAACTCAAGCTGAAAGCGGGCAGCCTGCAAAGCCTTTTCGAGCCGCTGGACTTCGGGTTGACGGAGGAAGGGTTGCTGGTGGTCAAGCTGCTGAAGAAAATCGGCATGGGGAAAAGCGCCGACAAGAAGAAAGACCCCGTTCGCGAAACGATGTTGACGCATCTGCAAGACGGCAAGCCACTGGGAGAGCTGCCTGTATTCGAGCAGAAGCTGTTCCCGCCGGATGCCGTTGGCGACATTCGCATTGTGCAGCCGGCCGCTTACGAACACGAATCGATGTTCGCCGGGATTCCGGTGTTCGGCGTCGGCCGGATTGCCGTTCGTTTTCCGAAGCTCGAGGGGCAAGAAAAGGCCTATTTCGTTTCGTTCACGCTTTCGGAGTTCCGCGAATTCGAAAAGAGCATCTCCGATCGGTACGGGTTCGAGGAGCTTGAACAGGAAAGCCACGAATGCAGCGTCCCGTTGACCGATGAATTCACCGTTCTGAAGTGTCACTACACGGAGCAAGAACTGCGGGTTCTGGAGAACCTCGAGTTCTACGAGAACGATCCGGCCTTCGATGTCAAGCAGATCGGTTGGCGGTGCCAGGCGTGCAAGCTGGTCATCAGCATGGACGGTCAAAAGAAAGAAAAGATCGGCGGCAAAGCGGGCAAGGGAATCGCCAAGGCCGAATGCCCGAAATGCAAGGCCAAGTTCGGCGACGTCAAGCTCTACACGATCGACGTCGAGTCGCCCGAGACCGAATCGACCGCCGCAGGCGACGAGACGCCGTCTGAGAAAAGCGAATCGGACGATTCGACGCAGACGGAATCCACACCGGCTGAAGCGGAATCGACCGAATCCGCGGCCCCCGCATCCACATCGGCGGACAAGCCGGACACCGAGACGGACGAAAAGAAAAAATGAGCCCCCAAGCCGTCTGGGTGCTCCATGAGCCGCGAATGAATCTCCGCGGGTATTCACCCGCGGCTGGCGCCGATGGCGATCACCCGTTGACCACAAAATTTACCAGTCGGCCCGGTACCACGATCACCTTCACGACGTTCTTGCCGGCGAGGTGTTTGGCGACGGCTTCGTCCTGCTCGGCCGTTTGCCCGATGGCGGTCTGATCGGCGCCGGCGGGGACCTTGATTTTCCCTCGGAGCTTGCCGTTGACCTGCACGGGAATCTCGATTTCCGACTCGGCGACGAGACGTTCGTCGTACTGCGGCCAAGGCTCGTAGGAGAGCGTCTGGGAATGGCCGAGCAACTGCCACAGCTCCTCGGCAATGTGCGGGGCGAAAGGGCTCAGCAGCAGCACGAACGGTCGAAGCAGCGACTTCGGCCGCGGGTCCTGCTGGCCCACTGCGTTGGTGAACTCCATCATGCGGCTGATGGCCGTGTTGAACGACAGTTTCTCAATGTCCTCGGTCACCGCCCGAATGGTCTTGTGCAGGATGCGCAACTGGCTTTCGTTCGGCTCGACGTCCCGGACGGCCGGGTTGAGCCGGACCTCGTCGGCCCGTTCATCAGCGATCATCCGCCACACCCGTCCCAAGAAGCGGCTAACGCCTTCCACGCCGGCCATGCTCCAGGGCTTCATCTGCTCCAGCGGGCCCATGAACATCTCGTACAACCGCAAGCTGTCGGCCCCGTATTGGGCGACGACGTCGTCGGGGTTGACGACATTGCCCCGCGATTTCGACATCTTGTAGGCCCGGCTGTCGACGACAATCGACGGGTCCTTTCTGAGCACGAACTGATCGCCCCGTTTCTCGACCTGCGATTCACTGAGCTTTGTTCGTGTGAAGTCCTTTTCGTCGATGATCCGCTTGTAGCGGAAATGTTCGGATGTCTGAACCCAGTCGTTAGAATCAGGCTCGAACGATGCCCATTCACCGTCTTTACTCCTCAGTGCCTGAAATTCCGGTTCGCCCAGAATCATGCCCTGGTTGACCAGCCGCTGGAATGGCTCCGGGTGGCTCAGGTGGCCGCGGTCGAAGAGCACCTTGTGCCAGAAGCGTGCATACAGCAAGTGCAAGACGGCATGCTCGGCCCCGCCAATGTAGAGGTCCACGGGCATCCAAACCTTCTCGACCTCGGGGTCGATGAACCGCCGGTCGTTCTTCGGATCGCAGAAGCGCAGATAGTACCAGCAACTCCCGGCCCATTGCGGCATGCTGTTGGTCTCGCGCTTCAGGCGAACGCCGTCCGTATCGATCTTGTAGAGCCATTCGTCGCCGGCTTCTTCCAGCGGCGGATCGGGCCGGCCATGCGGTTTGAAGTCAAAATCCTCCGGCAGCGAAACGGGCAGTTGATCTTCCGGATCGGTTCGCATCAGGCCGGTCATGTGGTCCTCGGCGTCCAACTCGCGCCAAATGGGAAACGGCTCGCCCCAGAAGTGTTGGCGACTGAACAGCCAGTCGCGCAGACGGAAGTTGACAGCAGCGCGCGCTAAGCCGCAAGCGGCGAAATCGTCGGTGATCGTCTTCTTGAACTGGGCCGTCGTCTGGCCGCTGTAATCGCCCGAGTTGACCGCCGTCCCCTCGCCGGCAAACGGAAACTCGACGCGCCCGTCAATCTCGCGGGCCAGCGTCTGTTCCTCTTTCGTCGGTTCGTAGCCGGCCGGCGGCCCGACGACGGGAATGATGGGCAGATCGAACTTGACGGCGAACTCCCAGTCGCGCAGGTCGTGTGCCGGGACGGCCATGATTGCACCGGTCCCGTAGCTGATGAGCACGTAATCGGCAATCCAGATGGGAATCCGCTCGCCGTTGACCGGGTTGACGGCGTACGAACCGGTGAACACGCCGGTTTTTTCTTTCGCCAGATCGGTGCGGTCCAGATCGCTCTTCAGCGACGTCTGCCGGCAATACGTCTGGACGGCTTCCTTCTGTTCCGGCGTCGTGAGCCGTTCGCCAAACGGATGCTCCGGCGCCAGCACCATGTAAGTCGCCCCGAAGAGCGTATCGGGCCGCGTCGTGTAGACGCGCAGCACGTCGTCGCCCGGTTCCTGGGGAAACCCCGAATCGGCGCGAATTGCCTTCCAGTTCTGCCAGTCAACCGACGGCCCGATGAAGAAATCAACCTCGGCCCCCTCGCTCTTGCCGATCCAGTTGCGTTGCAGCATTTTGATCGACTCGGACCAGTTGAGCTCGTCGAGCCCTTCCAGCAGGCGATCCGCATACGCCGTGATCTTCAGCATCCACTGTCTGAGGGGCAATCGTTCGACCGGATGACCGCCCCGCTCGCTCTTGCCGTCGACGATTTCTTCGTTGGACAGCACGGTTCCCAGGGCGGAGCACCAGTTGACCGGCGCCTCGTGCTGGTAGGCCAGCCGGTGCCGATCCTGGTAGCGGCGGACGGCCTCTTCCCCTTCCGATTGCACGTCGTCCGGAATCGGCAGCTCGGAGATGGGGCGTCCCCGGCCAGTGCGCTGCTTGCCGTCCGGTCCAGTCCACTGATAGTCCGGGTCGTACCAGGTGTCAAAGATCTGCAGGAAAATCCACTGCGTCCAGCGAAAGTAGTCGGGGTCGGTGGTGGAAAATTCCCGGCTCCAGTCGTAGCTGAAGCCGAGCATCTTCAACTGACGACGAAAGGTGTCGATGTTCTTGTACGTGGTGATTTGCGGATGCGCGCCGGTCTTGACGGCGTGCTGTTCGGCGGGCAGCCCGAAGGCGTCCCAGCCCATGGGGTGCAAAACGTGCTTGCCCCGCATGCGGCTGTAGCGGCAGACAATGTCGGTGGCCGTATAGCCCTCCGGATGACCGACGTGCAGACCGTCGCCCGACGGATAGGGAAACATGTCGAGCACGTACAGTTTCTCTTTTCCGTCGACCGCGTTGGGCGTCTGGAACGTTTCATTCTCGTCCCAGAATTGTTGCCACTTGGCTTCGATGCGTTTGGCGTCGTAACGGGGCATGTTCATAGTGTATTGATCACCGGGAACATTGCAATTCCACCCGATCGTTAGTAGTACAATGGAACCGAAATAGGCCATTCCCCACGACATCGCAGAACTGCGGGACTTGATTCAGGCTTAGCCATGCCCAAGCCAACCGAACCGCGACCGAAAGGCGGCATCGAAGTCATCCGGTCGGATGGCGCGAAGCAAACTCGCCGTTACTCGCTCTGGCATCTCATTTTTCGCCGCCCGCTGCCGTTGGAGCAAGAGACCACTGTGTTCATCTTGGTCAGCGCGTTGGACGTTTTCATGACGTATCTCCTGTTCCGCTATTGCGCCGCAAGCGAGACTCGGTACGAAGTCGAAACGAACCCCATCGCGGCGTTGTTCTACCATGGGAGGAACATGCGAGGGATGGTTTATTTCAAGTTCGGTTTGGTGGCGTTTGTGACTGTCATCACACAGATCATCGCCCGCGAAAGGGTCGAACTCGCCCGCAAGGTGCTGAACCTTGGGACCCTCATTGTCAGTGGAGTCGTCATTTATACCTTGGTTCTACTGCTGCGAAATACGAACATCTTATGACGCAAACTCTCCTGAAAAAGCTGCGTCGCCATCATCAAGAGCATCTACTGCGTTGGTGGGGCGAACTGAACGCCGACGACCGGCGATCGCTGGTGCGGCAGATTGAGGCGGTCGACTTCGAGCTGGTCAAACGGTTGTTTCAGCGGCACGGCGACAGCAGCGGGGCCGCAACCGGCGAGAGCCCCGCTGAGCGGGCGGGGCGCGCCGGGCCGCCGGCAGCGCTGGTGCGGTTGCCCGCTTCGGACGACGACGCAACTGAGCGGACCGCGGCTGCCCGACACGGCCGGGAATTGCTAGCGACCGGCAAGGTGGGGGCCATTCTGGTCGCCGGCGGACAGGGGACTCGGCTCGGTTTTCCGAAACCCAAAGGGATGTTTCCCATCGGTCCGGTCTCGGGGAATTCGCTGTTTCAGATCCTGGCCGAACAGCTCTTGACGCGGTCGCGGCGGGCCGGCGTCGCGATTCCGTACTACGTCATGACCAGCGACGCCACGCACGCCAAGACGGTCGCCTTCTTCGAGGAGCACGAGCACTTTGGTCTGGACGGCGACGAGGTGTTTTTTTTCCAGCAGGGAAACATGCCGGCCGTCGATGCGGTCACGGGGCGTCTGCTGATGGCCGGCAAGTCAGCGCTGTGCGCCAGCCCGGACGGACACGGCGGGATGCTCGCCGCACTGGCTGCCGCTGATTTGCTGGAAGAAATGCGGCGTCGCGGCATCGAGTATCTGTTTTACCATCAGGTCGACAATCCGACGGCGATCGTGTGCGATCCGGCGTTTCTGGGATTCCACACGCTGCGGAACTCAGAGATGTCGACCAAGGTGGTCTCCAAGAGCTCGGCCGAAGAGCGGATGGGGATCGTCGTCGACGTCGACGGGCAGACGCAGATCATCGAGTACATCCATGTGCCGCCCGACGTCGCCCGCAAGAGAGACGAAACGGGAGGCCTGCTGTTATGGGCCGGCAGCACCGCCATCCATGTTTTCAATCGAGAATTTCTCGAACGGGTCGTCGTCGACGCCTCGAAACTGCCGTTCCAGGTGGCTCAGAAAGAAGTGCCGTACATCGACGAGGATGGAGAAACGATTACGCCCGCCAAGGCAAACGCGTTGAAGTTCGAACGCTTCATTTTCGACGCGATGCCGCTGGCCGAGCATGCTCTGGTCGTCGAAGCCGACCGGGCCGCCGAGTTCAATCCGGTCAAGAACTGCGAGGGCGACGACTCGCCGGAAACCGCTCGTCGGGCGATGTGTGCAAACTTCGCCGGCTGGTTGAAGGCCGCCGGTGCGCGCGTGGCCGACGACGCCACAATTGAAATCAGCCCGCTGTTCGCGCTCGATGCCGAGGAAGTCCGCGGCAAAGTCGACACCAGCACGGAATACACGGGCGACACGTATTTGCGGTGAGCAGTTCAAGACGCACTCGATCACTCACTTGATCCGGCGGTTCGTTAGCACGTTGCAATAGCATGGTATCTATGCTATTTCGACAGAATGATCGTGAGCTTCCGAGGCCAAACCTAGTGATGCGTGTGCCGACCCACAGACCGCCAACACACCCGGGAGAAATGCTGTTGGAGGAGTTTCTCCGACCGATGGGGATTACCCAACGGGAGCTGGCTGACGCCATTCACGTCCCGTATCAACGGATCAACGAATTGAGCAACGGCCGTCGCGGCGTGACACCGAGCACGGCTCTGCAGTTGGCCAAATACTTTGGAACATCAGCCGATTTCTGGATGAACCTGCAAGTGCGCTGGGACCTGTACCATGCCCGGCAAAAGGAAGCAAAGGAATTGAAGAGCATTCAGTCCCATGCGGCTGCGGCTCGCTAGATCGGGAAGATCAAGAGTTAGACAACGACGGGTAACATCGATGGCTCTGGTAAACGAATTCCAAAAGATTAGAGATCATCATCGCGAGGCGCTGAAGAGGAGGGCTGCACGTGTCTGGTTTGACGACAACTGGGGTGATCGGCAATGAGTAGTTGGTCATCTAATGAGAGGAACGCTCCCATGACTGCTCCCCAAGCTGACCACCTGAGCCTTTAGCCAGACCATCACAGTGCCGGAAATCCGCGTGTTTGGCGAGGACACGGCAAACTCCCGAAGCGCCGGCCCCCTCAGACGGCGTGACCGACTGCTTGACAAACTCGTCGCCGGTAATCACAATGTAACTACAGGAGGTTGCGACGCGAGATGAGAACTCGTCTGGTCCGGATTGGGAATTCCCGCGGGATACGGCTACCTAAGCCCCTCATCGAGCAGGCCGGCCTGAGCGACGATGTGGAACTGCGGGTCGGCGACGGGTCGATCATCATCTCGCGTTCGGAGCGTCCCCGGCAAGCTTGGGCCGAGGCGGCGGCGGCGCTGGCCTCGAGGGGAAAAAATGGACTTCTGGATCCTCCCACGCCGACCCGCTTTGATGAGGGAGAGTGGGAGTGGTAGTTGAGCCCGCGGTCCACCGGGGTGAGGTTTACCTGGTCGATCTGGGTCCGACGCGGGGAGGCGAAATTCGCAAGACCCGACCGTGCGTGATTGTCTCGCCCGACGAGTTGAACGCGCATCTTCGGACGTTCATCGTCGCGCCGCTGACTTCGGGCAAACATGTTTATCCCTTTCGCGTGGCGTGTCGGTTCCAGGGACGTGCCGGTTACGTCGTCTTAGATCAGATCCGCACGATGGACGGGAAACGGCTGGTGCGGCGCCTTGGGAAATTGTCGGCCCGGACCATGGCCAAGTCGCTTTCGGTGCTGCAGGAGATGTTCGCCACATGACTGCCCTAAGATTCACAGAAATTCGGAAAACTTGATCGATGCTCCATGCTGTCATTATGGCTGGCGGAAGCGGGACGCGGTTTTGGCCGCAGAGTCGCAAGGCTCGGCCGAAGCAGTTGATGCGGCTGGCCGGTCAGCAGACGCTGATTCAGCAGACCGTCGCCCGCACCACGTCTTGGATTCCACCGGAGCGGACGTGGATCGTCACGAATCGCGCCCAGGCCGAAGAGACGGCCCGGCAGGTCCCCGACGTGCCGGCCGGGAACATTCTCATCGAACCGTGCGGACGCAACACGGCCCCGTGCATCGGTCTGGCGGCGATTCGTCTGTTACAGCGGGATCCGCAGGCGATGATGCTCGTGATGCCCGCCGATCACGTTATTCGTCCGGATGAGGTTTTTCAGTCAGCGGCGGAACGGGCGGTCGGCGTCGTCGAGCGAAACCCAAAGCTGTTCGTCCTCTTTGGGGTCCCGCCGACGTATCCAGCCACCGGCTTCGGGTACATCGAGCGCGGCGACCCACTTGCCGAAATGAACTCTGAACTCTCAACTCTGAACTCTCAACTCTCAACTTCGGGTGGTGGGGTGTTTCGGGTCAAATCGTTTCGCGAGAAGCCGGACCGCCAAACCGCCCAGAGCTATGTCGAGGGTGGTAACTTCTACTGGAACTGCGGCATCTTCGTCTGGCGGGCTGAGAGTATCCTGCAGGCGCTCCGAGAGTTCGAGCCGGCCATTCATGAGCGGTTGCTGCGGCTGCGCGACGCGCTGGAGACCGACGGCTGGGATGCGGCCCTGGAAACGGAGTTCCCGGCGATGAAATCGATCTCGATTGATTACGCCGTGCTGGAACGCGCAGCCGAGACGGACCCCGCCTCGGGGGCGGACCCCGCCTCGGGGGCGGACCCCGCCTCGGGGGTCTCGGTTCTGGAAGCGCCGTTCGAATGGGACGACGTGGGGAGTTGGCAGGCGCTGGTTCGTCTGCTCTCGCCCGACGATGCCGGCAACACGGTCGACGGTCCGTTCTGCGGCCTCGACACTCGCGGGTGCATCATCCGTTCGACCAGCGAGCATCTGATTGCGACGATCGGGGTGGAGGACCTGATTGTCGTCCACACGCCCGATGCCACTCTGGTGGCCCGCAAGGATGATGAGAACGCCATCCGCAAGCTGATCCAGCTCATCGAGGAACGAGGCCATGGGCGGTTCCTCTGAAAAACCGGAGTTCCCCACCGAGGGGCGGCTGCTCGGGTTCGATTTCGGCACGAAACGCGTCGGCATCGCCGTCTCGAATGCGGAGCAGACGATCTCCAGTCCGCTGGAGAATTACACACGTTGCGGCTTGCAGCAGGACGCACGGCATTTCGGTCAATTGGCCGACGACTATCAGGCCGTCGGTCTGGTGATGGGACTACCCGTCCACATGAGCGGCGACGAGGGCCAGAAGGCGCGCGAGGCGCGCGAGTTCGGGAACCGTGTGAGCCGCCAGCTCGACTTGCCGGTTCGCTTCTGGGACGAGCGGTACACGTCGGTCCTGGCTGAAGAGTACCTATTGGCGGCCAATCTGAGCACGAAGAAACGCAAAGCCCGTCGGGACAAGCTCGCCGCCCAGATCATGCTGCGATCGTTTCTGGATGCTCCGGACCGGGACCGAGAGAAATTTCTTGAATTTTGATTGAGGATTTTTGATTGCAGATGTTGAATGGAATAGAATGAACAATCGACAATCTAGAATCTGAAATTCAAAATCGGCCCGATGTCTGCACCGTTTCTCGACCGTGAAGAATATATCGAACAGGCGTATTTTTTTCGCGTCTACCGCGAGCGCCTGGAAAAGAGCGTGCCGTCGCAGGAAGTGCTGAAGACCGTTGCCGAAGAGATCCTGGCGACGACGAAGTTGCCCATGGCCATCGAATTTCTGAAGGGCGAGATTCTGCACACCGGGAAGATCAGCGACGGCATGGCGAGGCTGTCGCATTATTTTACCCCGTTCCAGACTTTTGTGATGTCCAGAGCGGAGGCCGAACGGTCTCGCTTCCACCAGAGCATCGCCCTGGAAATTCTCCAGCGCGAAGCCGAGTACCTGGCCGAAACGCCGACGCCGGCCGCATTGTTCATCTACCAGTTCGAGTGCATTGCCCGCAACCGGCTCGGCTACGACCGGGGCATGGCGGCCATTGCCGAGGACCCGCTCTACAACGAAGAGTGGCGCGAGTGGATCTTGAAGACGCGGTTGCGGCTGGGCGCGACCGACTTCGGCGATCTGATTTATTACCGTTCGGGACACTACGTCGAGGAACGCCGCCGAGCGACCGGCCGCGACCTTTACCAGCCGTCACATCCGGTGCTGTTCGGCGTCCAGGAAGGCCGCATTGCCAAGGCGAATCGGGGAAAGGATCCGCTCTACATGTTCGCGGCTTTGCAGCGGCAGTTGGGGTATCCGTCGGTGCCGCGCCCCAAACCGAAGCCGACCGGCCCCGTCATCCATCCGGCGCTCGAGCTGCGATTCCAACGGCTGGAGAATCGGTTGAAGTTGCTCGAATCGGAAGTAAAGGGCGAACTCGACCTGAGTCAGTTCTATGCCGAACCGCCGGATCTTTCACACAAAGACGATGGCTGACAAGCAAGTTCTCAGCACTCAGCCCGAAAAAGGCTGATCGCTGAAAGCGGACTGCTGAAAGCACACACACTTCAAAAGGAGAGACGGCCATGAACGAACAGCGAACAGATGACTCGCCGGAACAAGAATCAGAAGCCTCCCCGGAACAGCAGCCTGAAGCCACTTCGGAACAACAGCCTGAAGCCTCCCCGGAACAACAAGCCGAACCCGCAGCGGAACAACAACCGGGGGAAGCCGCAACGCCCAGCCCCTGCAGACGTGTTGGCCGGATTATCTTGTGGTGCGCGCTGGCGGTTCTCGTCGCCTTGGCGGTGCTGGATTTTCGAACGAAATCCGCCGCTGAGCAGACGGGCAATGCCTGGAGAAATGCCCTGCGGCAAAAGCCGATCGGCGTCGACCTGACGCAATCGGAATTGGCGAAGTACATCCAGGGGAAACCGAGCCGCAAAACCCTTGAGAAGCCGCCGAAACGCTCAGGCATTCCCGCGAAGACTGCGGACGTCTACGTGTGGAAAGGGATCTTCCGTCAATACGAGATCACCGTGTTCTTGGGGTTGGGGTCGGACCCGTCGGTGGAGCTGGTCGAAGGACCGGGGCAAACGCGAGATCATGAGAAAAAATAGGTTTTGTTTTGACCATCCCAGGCCATCTCTACGACTATCCCAAGTATTACGACCTGGTTTACGGTTCCGACTGGAAGGCGGAGTTCAATTTCCTGCAGGCCTGTTTTCGGAAGCATACGCGGCGTCCGGTGACGCGGCTGTTTGAACCGGCCTGCGGAACGGGGCGGCTGTTGATCAAGTTTGCCGAGACAGGCGCCCTCGTCGCCGGAAACGATTTGAACCCCCGAGCCGTTGAGTTCTGCAACGCCCGCTTCCAGCGCCGCCAACTGCCGCCGCCGGCCGTCGTCGGCGACATGGCCGATTTCCGGCTGCGGCGGAAGGTCGACGCCGCCTTCAACATGATCAACAGCTTTCGACACCTGCCGAACGAACGGTCCGCCCGCAGCCATCTCCGCTGTGTGGCCCGCGCGCTGTCGAAAGGCGGACTCTACGTGCTCGGCCTGCATCTGACGCCGACCGAGGGAAACCGCATCGATCGAGAAGAATGGTCGGCCCGCCGCGGCAATCTGGCCGTGGTCTCGACGTTGTGGACAAAGGGCGTTGATCTGAAGAAACGGGTTGAACGAATCGGCATGACCTTCGACGTCTACACGCCGAGAAAGCAATTTCGCATCGTTGACGAAATGATTTACCGCACCTACACTGCTCGTCAGATGCGTCAGTTGTTGGCAAGTGTCCCGGAACTGGAGATGATCGAAACATACGATTTCGTCTACGACATCGACGACCCGATCACGATCGGCCCCGCGACGGAAGATGTCGTCTTTGTACTGCAGAAGAAGTGAACAATTATGGAAAGGAAGAACCATGCAGAAGAAATGGAAATGTGTGTGCGGATACGTTCATGACGGAGATAACGCTCCCTCGCAGTGCCCGAAGTGTGGGGCATCGGCGGCAAAGTTCACTGCGTTGGATGAGAACGCCGCCAACCTTGTCGAGCGGTCACGGCGTACCAATGCGCTACACTGTCGTCTGGTGGACCTGGCCCGCCAGATCGAACGCGTTTCGAAGGACGGCATCGAGGACGATCTGGACCCCGGATGTGTCGATGTCTTTCAGAAGAGCCTGGCGCAAAGCTACGAGATGATGAAGCTCTCCATGATCGAGATGCAGGGTCACATTGGCAAAGGCAAGTGGTGTTAAGCGCCGGACGTGTGCCACCCAAGCGTTGAAAAAATGGATGTCAAGTCGATCGAGCACGAGTGCTTTGAGCCAAAAGGCTGTAGCCGGCAATGAACACCTTGTACCGAATCGAAGACACCAGCGAAATCATCACCCCGGCCCTTGTCGTGTTCCGCGAGGTGTTGGAAGACAACCTCGACAAGATGATGGCCATTGCCGGCGACGTGTCCCGTCTGCGGCCGCACTGCAAAACGCACAAAATGCGCGAAGTCGTCGAGATACAGCTCGCACGCGGCATCACCAAGCACAAGTGCGCCACATTTCCCGAGGCGGAAATGCTCGCTGGCGCCGGGGTGCAGGACATCCTGCTGGCGTACCACCTGGTCGGGCCGAACATCGGTCGCGCGGTACGGTTTGCGGGGAAGTATCCCGATGTGACGTTTTCCGTGATCGCCGATCACACGGGTCCAACGGCGGCGCTCGCAGCGTCGATGGCTGAAGCAGGCCGATCGATTCAGGTGCTGCTCGACGTCGACACCGGCCAGCATCGCACCGGTCTGCCCCTCGGAGAACGGGCCGAGCAGTTGTACCGGCAAATCGTCGAAACCAAAGGGATCGAACCGGGCGGGCTGCACGTTTACGACGGACACCAGCATCAGAAATCCCGTGTCCAGCGCGCCGCTGCGATCGATCTCGAGTGGAACAAAGTCATCGCGTTCCGAGATGAGCTACTGGCTCGGGATTGGCCCGTGCCCAGGATCGTCGCCGGCGGAACGGCGTCGTTTCCCGTGTATGCGGCCAAAGACGACCCAACAATTGAGATGAGTCCCGGCACGTGTCTCTTCCAGGACACCGGTTACGCCGAGCACTTCCCCGATTTGCAGTTCACGCCGGCGGCGTTATTGCTCACGCGGGTTATCAGCCGTCCAACCGCGGATCGGCTGACGCTCGACCTCGGTTACAAAGCGGTCGCCGCCGACCCGCCGGAGGGCAAGCGGCTTTTCTTTCCTAAGCTGCCCGATGCAGCGCAGGTCCTGCAGAACGAGGAGCATCTTGTTCTCGAGACCAGCCGTGCTGAAGAGTTCTCACCGGGCGATGAACTTCTGGCCATCCCCACGCACATTTGCCCGAGCGTGGCGTTGCACAAGCAGGTGTTCGTCATCGCCGACGGCCGGTTGACCGCCCGCTGGGACGTCGCCGCGAGAGACCGCTGGCTGACGCTGTGAAGGAAAGGAAAAGCTTGATACGACATCGCTCAGTTCATAGGCAGGAAAAAGAGGGAACCACAGATGGACACAGATAAACACAGATTGAAACAAGCGTTGAACTAAACCGTACTTGATTCGGCCTGTGTGTTCTTGCGTGCTGTGAACGTACTGGTTTTCAAGCGGTTTGCACGGGATGCGCCGCGATTTTCAAATGGGCAAATGCTGGCGACCGAGCCGCTGCCGTGAAGTAGTCGATTGTTGTTCCGGAGAAGCGTCACTGCATCCGGCGAGCATGAGGGTCAGATGTTGTATGGGGCGTCGCATCGCCGCTTTCGCCGTCCAATTGGTTCTTTTGTCCGTATTGGGGCGATTGAGCTTCGTTTGTCGGCAAGACTTCAGGAGTCAAATGAGATTCCCCGCCGCACCGTTTCACGCATCAGATCGATGGGCGCCGGTTGTTTGGTGAACAGCTCAAATTGTCTCGCCGCTTGGCGGACGAACATTTCCAGGCCGTTGACGGTCCCACATTTCCGCTCGCGGGCCTGTTTGAGCAGCAGCGTGGTCTCCGGGTTGTAGATGGTGTCGAACACCAGCATTCCTTCGCGGAGCCAGTCGGCCTGGTACGGCGTTGCGTCGACCTTGGGGTGCATGCCCACCGACGTGCAGTTGATGACGACGTCGGCTTGCACCTCGCCGCGATCCTCGTTGGGGACCTGCCGGCAGCCGAGCTGTTCTGCCAGTTCCACAGCGCGGCTATGCGTCCGGTTGGCGACGGTCAACTCGGCCCCTTCGCGCAGGACGGCCATGCCGATTGACCGGGCCACGCCGCCGGCGCCAAGCATCAGGACCCTGTGGCCCCGCAGGTTGCGATCGCCGAAGAGTTGCTCTAAACCGAGTTGCAGACTCTCCAAGGCCGCTTGGTAATCGGTGTTGGTGGCCTGCCAAACTCCTTTTCCCTCACGGAACAGAGTATTGGCCGCTCCGATGTCCTCGACCGCTTGGTCACACTGAGCGGCTTTGGCGAGCACCGCTCGTTTATGCGGAATCGTGACGCTGTATCCCTGGCAGCCGAACCATTCGAAATCCTCCAGCGTTTCGGAAAGCGTGTCGGTCGGCACCCGAAACGGCACGTAAACGCTGTTCAGACCTTCGTGACGAAAGGCGGCGTTGTGGACGAGCGGACTCAGACTGTGACCGATCGGATCACCGAGAACGCCGAACACCTGAGTCTCCGAATCGATCTCGTCGTAACGATAGACGTGTCGCAAATCCTCGAATGACACTTGTCCCGGCGCCAGCTCGCGCCCACCGCCGACAGCAGCATAGGTAAACGGCGCCCCGTACTTTCCGCAGAGGATTCGGCTGGCCACCCCCAGTTCTCCCATGCAGAACCCGACCATAGGCACATCCGAGCTTTCCACCAGCTTGAGCAGGCGAACCATGTCGCTCGGAGAATTCGCCATCGTCACCAGCTTGAGGACGTCGGGATCCAATTCGCGCATCTCGGCATAGATTTCGTTCAATCCAGTTGGGGTCTCGTCGAAATCATGGTGACTGACGATTCGCTGCGTCTTGCCGGAGCGGGGAATTTGCCCCGCGATGTCTTTCTCGAGGTCGACGTATTCCACCCCGTCGTCGATGGCCGCGCGCAGGAGCGCCAGCCGCTGCTCTTCAGAAAACTGCCAGCGTCCTTGCTCACTTTGACGGCGACAGGTGACGAGGACCGGAGTGGGCCGGTCTTTCAGCAAACGGCCCAAATCGGGGAAGTCGGATAAATAGTCGATGCGCAACTCGACCAGTTCCGCTCCCTGTTCGGCGAGGGCGCGATGCTCCGAAACGACCGATTGGTGGCTCGTGGGACCAATACTGACGCAGATCATTGCTTGGTACGGAAACCCGATGAATGAGGATCAGAAGAGAATGTCTAATGTCTAATGTCTAATGACGAATGAATGACGATTAACCGAAGGGTCGCTACAGCAACACTGCCAACCCATAGCTCTGACGTAAGCCATCCGCCATTAGGCATTCAGACATTCGACATTCTTTAGACATTCGTCATTCGGGATTCGTCATTCACCGAAACTTGGTACACTCACTTAACGCCCGGGGTCTGCTCATTTCCTCCAAAGTCCCTGATAGGCGATATGCTGCATGGTGTAATCAAGCAGTATGATGGACATGAATGCCTCGGCCACGGGCCATACTCTGGGGACGATCGTCGGGTCCCTGCGCGTCACGGCCGACAACACCTTGTTCTCCAGGCTCACTTTGTCGATGGTTCGCTGATCCTTGGCTATGGTCGGAGTCGGTTTCACGGCAACCCGGGCGACGATCGGTTGTCCCGTCGAGAGTCCGCCCGTAATCCCCCCGGCGTTATTCGATGTGAAACAAACCTTTCCGTTTTCGACAAACATCTGGTCGTTGCACTGAGACCCCCTTAGGTCCTTGACGCCCAGACCGGCTCCTACTTCCACCGCCTTGACCGCGCCGATACTAAGCATCCTTCCCAGTTCGCCTTCGAGCTTTCGAAACACGGGTTCTCCAACGCCCGCAGGGAGACCTGTAGCGACGATCTCGACAACGCCCCCACTAGAATCACCATCACGCATGACCTCAATGATCTTCTGATACATTTCGTCCGCGGCGTCGAGATCGGGGCAGTTCAATTTCGGGTGGATGCCGTATTCCTTACGGATTGCCTCCTCATCCATCTTCTTCCTTTGCGCATGCAGTTCCGGGATCGTGCGCTCGAACTCGGCGAGGACGGCCATTTTTTCCAGAAAGCGCATCTCGGGGTTGATGCGATTTGATGCGAATAGGGCCGCGTAAACGGGATCGTGGTCTTTACGCACCTCTTTGAAAGCAGCCACCTTCGTCCTGATCTCCTCAATCGGCATATCGGGCGCTCGCACACCGGCGGCCTCTTTGATGTACGCGGTGACCTCGATACCTTGGCCTTTGAGGACCTCTTTCGCCACAGCGCCGGCCGCCACGATGGTGGAGGTGTATCTACCGCTGAATATGCCCGCGCCGATGGCGTCGTCCCACTCGCCGTATTTCTTGTAAGAAGCATAGGAGGCATGACCCGGACGCGGCGTGCGGTTTGTCGCTCGGTACTGTTCGATGTGTTCGAAGTGACGGTCCAGATTCGGGATGAGCACAACCAACGGGGTCCCGTTGGTGCACCCTTTATTGGTGAAACCGGGCATGGTGTCGGCTGCGTTCACGCCACTATAGATGACCGGAATATCTGGTTCCCTGCGAGGGGATGTCAGTTCGTCCTGGCCCGGCTTCCGCAGCAGGAGCTCCCAGTATATTTGCTCGTCTGTTATCAGCAGTCCAGGGGGAACGCCCTGTAAATTGACGGACAATCCTTCCTGGTAAGACCCGCCGGCGACAGTGACCTGAAAAAGAGTTCCTATGTTGCAACCTAGCATTTCTCGTTCTCCACATGGGGGCTCAAGTTCGCCCCTAGTCCGGTCATGCACTCCAAGAAGGTCGGAAAGGTCACCGCGACCGCCTCGGCGGAATCAATGACTGTTTCGCCCTGACTGGCCAGCCCCGCAACAGCCAGTGCCATGACGATCCGGTGGTCGTCGTGACCGTGCACCGCCGTCCCGGTGAGTGCGCTTTCCTCTATCACCAGGCCGTCTTCAAGCTCGCGGATGCGCGCCCCCATTCGAGAAAGCTCCGCGCACATCACGGCAATGCGGTCTGTCTCCTTGATGCGGGCCTGAGGCACGTTGGCCAACGTTGTCGTGCCCTTGGCGAAGCAGCCGATGACGGCCATCATGGGCAGCGCGTCGGGCGTTGCGTTGAGATCCAGCCGGGTTCCTTGAAGCCCGGCGGCGCGGACGTGAATCAAATCGTCCTGCACTTCCACCTCGGCGCCCATCTGCCTGAGATAGTCCACCACCGCTTTATCGCCCTGCGGGTCATTCATGTCGAGTCCCTGCAGAAGGACGTCGTTCTCGCCCAAAGCGCCGGCGGCCAAGAAGAACGTGGCTGAGGAAAAATCGGCCGGGATCTTGCGGTCGACGGTCTTGTAGCTCTGCCCGCCCGGGACGCGGAACTCGCGCATCTCGTCATGCTCGAACCGGATACCTTGGCGGCTGAGCCAATCGATGGTCATTTGCACGTAAGGCTGCTCATAGAGAACAGGGACGTGGATCGTCGTATCACCATCGGACAACGGCGTGTTGAGCAGCAAGCTCGTGACGTATTGACTCGTCAATGCTTCGACCGTGGTCTCGCCGCCGCGAAGCCTTCCTTGAATCACGAAGGGCGCCTGACCATTATTTCGCGTCGAGCGCACCGATGCGCCAAGATCGTTCAGCGAATCGGCCAACGGACCGGCCGGCCGATTGCAGACTTGCGCATCGCCGGTGACCACCGCCATGCCTTCCTTCAACAGGGCGCAGGATCCAAGGACCGTCCTGATTGTGGTGCCCGAATTCTTCACATCAATGACGTTATCAGGCGCGCGCAGCGTTCCGCCTGTGCCTGTGACGCGCCAGACGTCCGGTTGCACATCAATCTCAGCGCCAAGACGTCTGTAGGCTTCCACGGCGGCAAGAGTGTCGGCTGATGCCAGCGGAGAGAAAATACGGCTATCGCCCTGCGCCAGGCTGGCGATCGCCACCGCGCGGATTGTGTGCGATTTCGAGCCGGGGATGGTGACCTCCCCGCAAAGTCGAGATTGTCTGCAAATGAATCTCATCGCCCCAACACATCGTCACAGACAGCCACCGGTTCACGCCCCGCCCAGTATGCCCGCCGCTGTCGATTTGTCAAGTGGCCGGGAAGAGTGAGTGGCCCTGGAATGACGACCGACGGCGTTTCTTTTTCGTTTCGATGTGTCATCTTGGCCACATTGCCATCCAGGTCGGCGAGAAGCTACATTGGGACCCTGAGAAAGAACGTTTCATCAATAACGCCGCCGCCAATGCGTTCGTCGACAAGCCAATCCACACTCCCAAACACACCTGAGCGGGACCGTGGTGACGATGCTGGCTATCCGCATCATCGCTCGTTCTGGTTCGGCGACGAACTCTGCGAGATGCGCGTTGTGCCTTTGGATGAAGGCCCGTGTTTTCTCGACATCACGTGGACGACATGCTTGGGCTCGTGAAGTGAACGCTGCCCTATTAGCCCAACTTCCCCCTTGTCCATACCGAGGACGCAGGTGGGATCTCCTGATCAACCTGTCAAACGTCAAAACGTTTTTGGCAACATTGTTGAAGGCGTACCAACCCCGTTCACGCTGGGATTTCTCGGAAATTCTCGTCACAAGCTTCGCGGCCGGCTGGGTTTGGGCGCGGTGTTTTGCGGACAATGACCAGCGGCCGTTGGTGAGCGGATCAAGAGCTGTCGAGCGGTTCAGTCGTTTGGTTTCGCGAAGGGATGGGTCACGCCGCTCGCCGGCCTTCTTTCAATCCGGAATCTGAGAACCTTGTTTCGCACTGTCTACTCGCGTGGCAGAAACTGCATCCGCTTCTGAATGTCGATGTTCACGCTTTGGTAACGCGTCGAGAGGTTGCCGGGACTGAACAGATCGGCCCGGATGTGCTCCATGTCGTCGGTGCCAATGGCGTTGGTGAAGATCGGCAGGAGATATTGAACGCCGAGCTTCGACGGCTGGAAGCGGTGGGGGTCGTACAGCGACGGGTGCACCAGCCGCGGATGGATGGTCCGCCACCGATCGCGGAGCTTGTTGGCAGGCAGCGAGTCGAGATAAAAACCGCCCTGCCCGGACCACTGCAGCGTGGCCAGACTGTTGTTCTGGCCCTCGACGAGCAAGTCGACCGCTTTGCCGCCGAGTTGCGTGGCGTAGAACCGGTCGAACTTGATCGGCCGCCCGCCTCGCTGCGTGTGGCCCACTTTTCTGGTAAAGATCGCTGCATCCGCCGATTCGTGCCGGCGGTGGTCCGTGAAATAGTTATCGCCGAACTGCCTAATGAGAATCCGTTTGAGCGCTTCTGCCGCTCCGCTGAACCGGACGTTGCCGGCCGGGTCGACACTGGATGAAACCGCTCCGAGCTGATCCCCATGTTCGTCGACCACCCCTTCGCCGACGACAATCACCACGTGTTTCTGCAAGGCGTACAGTTTACGGATTCGCTGCTCCGCCTCGGGGAGATTCAGCGGGACTTCGGGGATGAGGATCAAGTCCGGCTGTCCGTAGGCCGACCCCAGCGCGATGTAGCCCGACTGGCGGCCCATCACCTCCACAATGGCGATGCGGCGGTGGCTCTCGGCGGTGGTCCGGATACGCTGGAGGGACTGAGCCACCACAAACACCGACGTCGCATAGCCGGGCGTAGCGTAGTTGATGATCTCGTCCAGCTCAATTTCCTCGCGTCCGTGCTGCCTGCGGTAGACCGGTTCGTCTGCATCCGGCGACTCTTCGCGGAGCCATTCGTTCGGTTCGTCGAGGTGATTGAGGCCGAGGTCGTTGTCGATCGTTTTCGGCGCCAGGACGCAGGGAAAGAATTCCGAGAGCGGCTGCATGCCGTTGATCGTCCCGTCGCCGCCGATGCAAACCAGCCCCTCGATGCCGAGCCGTTCCAATCGCCCAGTCACCTCTTTGAGAACCTGCGGTTGACCGGGGTCGATGTATGTCCGCGAGGCCCCCAGCAGCGTGCCTCCCAGACAGGGATCAAGCTCCGGAATGGTGATGAACAGCGGGTTGAGGTGAACGTGGGGAACGCCCTCATTCAGCATCCCGCCGAAGCCCTTCATGATTCCGAACACCTCGATTTCCAGCGCGCTGGCGCGTTCGACCGCCCCGTAAATCGTTGCGTTCAGTGCCGGAGTATCGCCGCCGGCCGTCAAAATGCCGATACGTCGCATTGCCGTTTCCTTTACAATTCGACCCAGAACGGACAGCTCCATCTTGAGTCATCTGCCGAAACAACTTATACCTCAAAGGGTAGGCATTGAGCAATCAGCGGTCAGCTTTCAGCCCGGAAAAACATGAGGCAGTTTCAAAAGTGCATTCGGCCAAAGCGTTACGAAACAGCAAATCGCCCCCGGCATGACGGCTGACCACTGAAAGTTGATCGCTTGCGCCTTTTCCGCTCACTTTTGCAGTCGAAGGAGAGAATCGATGAGATACGTGACCGCATGTTTCTTCTCCGCAATGCTCGGAGGGCTGTTGACGGTTTGGCTGACCGACTCGACGCTCGACGACCGGGCGGCCGCTCAAGACCGCGGCGGCCGGCGAGGCCCCGGTTTTCCGCTCCGAGGGCCGAACGCCACTCCGTCTGACGCGCCGGCGAAATTGTTCGATCGCGACGGACTGTCGCCCGAAGAAGTCATCAATATCGCCGTTTACGAGAAAATCAACAAGGGAGTCGTCAACATCACCACGCGAAGCACCCGGGTCGACGGCTTTTTCCTGCTGGCGATTCCTGAGGAAGGAACCGGGTCGGGCGCCGTACTGGACAAGGCGGGGCACGTGCTGACAAACTACCACGTCGTCGAAGGCGCCCGTGAGGTGGCGGTGACTCTGTTCAGTCAGAAAACTTACGACGCTTCGCTCGTCGGCGCCGATCCGGTCAACGACATCGCCGTCATTAAGATCGACGCGCCCCAGGATGAGCTGCACCCGATTCATCTCGGCGATTCCAGCAACCTGCAGGTCGGTATGCGGGTTTATGCCGTCGGCAACCCCTTCGGGCTGGAACGCACCATGACGACCGGTATCATCTCCAGCCTGAACCGCTCGCTGCAGATCCACGCCGGCCGCACCATCAAATCGATCATCCAGATCGATGCGGCAGTGAATCCGGGCAATTCCGGCGGCCCGCTGTTGGATACACACGGCCGGGTGATCGGCATTAACACGGCCATTGCCAGCCGCACCGGTCAGAGCGCCGGCGTCGGGTTTGCGATTCCCGTGAATCTCGTGACCCGCGTCGTCCCGCAGCTGATTCAGCACGGCCGGGTGATTCGTCCCGATGTCGGCATTCAACGGGTGTACGAGACGGAAAACGGCTTGCTCATCGCGCGGTTGACGCCGAACGGGCCGGCTGAGCGGGCGGGCTTACGCGGGCCGCGCATTGTGCGATCTCGGCGAGGACCGTTCGTCATCGAACGCATCGACCGCAGCGCGGCCGATCTGATCGTCGAAGTCGACGGCGAGAAGGTGGAAACAGTCGATGATTTCTTGAGCTTCATCGAGAGCAATAAGCCCGGCGATCGGGTCGAATTGACAATCATCCGCGAAGGCCGCCGGCTCCGGGTTCCTGTCGTGCTGGTGGGAGACGACGAAGTGCCCCTCCCACGCAAACGGCGCATTTGACGATATCAACCACCCTTCAGAGATTTCGATGCATTCGGATCCCATGTCCCTCACTCGTTTTGGCCCCTTTGGCGGCTTGCTGTTGCTACTGTTCTTCGTTGTCGGCTGCTTGGACTCGGAGCCAAACCGCCCGGAGCGGAAACCTTTTGCGGGCCAGCAACTCGATATCTCCGTCCCGGCGGGACTCGGCTTTCCGGCGGCGTGGGATCTCATTCTCGATGAATGGACCGAGCAAACCGGCGCAAAGTGCCGGCTGAGAGAATACGATCTGTCCGCCGGCAGCCGTCCATTGGCGGAATGGCTCGGACACGGTTCCGGCGCGTCCTCAACGCCGGGCGCCGTGTTGATGGTGTTCCCCATCACGCAGGTTGCCGAACTGGCAGCCGAAGGGTTGCTGGCATCGATCCCACAAGATCAGCAATCGGAGGGCAACCTGCACTGGCTCGACCTGCTGGCGGGTTTGCGCAAGAACGTCGCCACGCTGGAAAGGAAACCGACGGTTGTTCCGCTCTCGTGCCCGGCATTGGTCTGCTACTATCGCCGCGATTTGCTCGAAAAGGCGAAACTTTCGCCGCCGAAAACTTGGAGCGACTATCAGAAACTCATCGACTCGCTGGACCGCTGGGCGCCGGCAAGGACGGCTGTCGAACCGTGGGGCGAAGAGTATCGCGCCACGATGTTCCTGGCCCGGGCCGTCTCGTATGCAAAGCATCCCGGAAACTTCTCACTCTATTTCGACTACAAGACGGCTGAACCGTTGATCGACGGCGCCGGCTTCGTGCGCGCACTGGAGGCTGCGAAGAGCGCGTTGGCCAAGATGCCCCATGAAGTGACCGAGTACACGCCGGCCGATTGCCGAACGGAGATTCTCGCCGGTCGCGCCGCCCTGGCCGTCGCGTTCGAAACCGGTCCCGGGAATCCCGTGCTGCCGTTCGGTCCCACCGGCGCGACAGCAGCGGATGTGGCCGGAGTACCGGAAACCAAATCGATCGTGAATCGCCCGGAATTGATGCGCATTGGTTTCTGCCGGTTGCCGGGAGTCCGCGAGGTCTACAACCGCTCGACAGGCGACTGGGAGGCGCCGCCCGATGGTGGGATCAACCAGGTGACGTTGACCGGCTTTGGCGGATTGTGCGCCGCAGTTTCGACGAACGTCACGCCGCTCCAGGCACAGACCGCCTGGAACCTGCTGGCGAGACTGTCGCTGGACAACCTGGAGACGGCCTTTCCCGGCGCGACGAAGAGTCCGTGTCGCGCCCTGCAGGTCGGTACGGCGGCACCGTGGACCGGCACCGAACTGGCCGACGACGAGAGATTCCAGTACCTCGACACCGTGGCCCAAAGCCTTCGAGACACCCGCTTGGTCGCCGAACTGCCCGTGGTCGGACGAAATGAGTTCCGGGCGGCACTGTCGGAACAGATCGGCAGTGTACTTGCCGGCAACGCTGAACCGGCTGCCGCACTCGAGGCCGCCGCTCGGCGCTGGCGTGAGATCATCGCCGATGTCGGCGTCGAAGCGGTCCGCGACAGCTATCGCCGCAGCTTAGGTCTCTCGCCGAGGGGACGGAACCGTGCTATCCGGTCTCTGCCGGCGTCACGTTGATTCGGCGGCCCTCGCGGTCGAAATAGACGGTCCCGTCAACCAGCGCAAAAAGCGTATAGTCGTTTCCGGTGCCGACGTTTCGGCCCGGATGCCATTTGGTGCCGCATTGCCGGATGAGAATGTTGCCGGCGAGCACGCGTTCTCCGCCGAACTTCTTCACTCCGCGACGTTTTGAGATCGAGTCGCGACCGTTCCGAGTCGATCCCTGCCCCTTCTTATGTGCCATGACTTCCCATTCCTGCTTGGACTAGCGATGAGCTTTCAGCCCTCAGGTTTCAGCTTTCGGCGACGATGAATCTCGCGATCTGTTATTTCCGAGCTGACTGCTGAGGGCTGACTGCTGAATCGGTATGTTCGCGGAAAAGCCGATCCGATGCAAGCCAGCCCAGGCGAACGGGGACGCCGTTTGATTTTGGCGGTTGATTGTCACCGTCCAGGCGCGTCTACGGGCTGTGGCTTTGGCGGCGGCCCGGCGCCCCCAAAGCGAAAACACGCTCAGTGTGGTTGCCGGGGATTCGTTTTGTCATTCGGAGATTCATCATTGATTCGACATTCGGAATTCGTCATTGTTCCGTAGATGATCCGGAAGCGACTTCACCGTCGAGCACCCAGTGATGGACAAACTGTTTGCTTACCTGCAACTGCTTCGGCTGCCTGCCGTGTTTACGGCTCTGGCCGATATTTTTTTGGGGTTTTTGCTGACTCACGACTCGCTGGAACCAACAAGTGATTTCGCCTGGCTGCTCGTTGCTTCGTTCTGCCTGTATCTCTCAGGAATGGTTTTCAACGACGTCTTCGATCGGCACATCGATGCGATTGAACGACCCGAGCGGCCGATTCCCAGTGGACGCGTGTCTCCAGTCGCAGCGGTTGTCTTGGGGCTCGTGCTGGTGTTGTGCGGCGTTGGGGCCGCCGGTGCGGTGGGCCGGGAAAGCTTGAAGATCGCCTCGATCCTCACCCTGTCGATCTTCGCTTACGACGGACTCTTGAAGAAAACTCCGCTGGGACCGCCGACGATGGGCGGTTGTCGATTCTTCAACGTCATGCTGGGTGCAAGTGCGGCGGCCGTCTGGGTCGAGCCGCAGACGATTGTAGCCGCCGGCCTGGGGGTCTACATCGTCGGGGTGACCTGGTTTGCGCGGACCGAGGCGAAACGAAGTCGCCGCCCGCAACTCGTGGGAGCGATGGGTGTGCTCAATCTGGGGTTGGGCGTGCTGGTCGTCTTCGCCGGCACGTGGGGGCAGGGGGCGGCTGAGCCTGCCAAGGTGCTCCTGCTTCTGGCGATGATCATCTTGACGATCAATCGCCGATTGTTCGCGGCCGTGTTGGATCCGACTCCTGAGAAGGTCCAGCCAGCCGTCAGAGTCATGCTCTTATCGCTCGTGATGCTTGACGCCAGCATGATCTATTTCAAGATCGGGGAGCCGATCTACGCCGTTGCGACGGCGGCGCTGCTGGCTCCGGCGATGATTCTGGCACGTTGGATTCCGGTCACCTGATTTGTCGCCGCAGACGGTTCACAGATCCAGTTGCTTCAAGCAACCGGACTTCCAGCAGAGCGACCACCTCTAAAATGGCGACTGGAACCCCATGACTTGAAATTGGGCCAGTTCCATCGTGCTGGTAATCTTCACGGCGCTGATGGCGTCGTAGGTGAGCATGACTTTGCGGGCGCCGGAGCTGTCCGGCCTGTCGCGTTCCAGCAGCAGAATGCCTCCGGAAATTAAAAAGCCGATAAAAGGAATTGCTTCCTGAAACGTCGTGACCACCAAGCCTTCGCATGGGACGCTTTCGGGCCAATTCTCGAACAACGCTCGCCAGGATTCACCGGTTTCCATAATCGACTTCGGTCCTCTCTGTGATGCACAAGGTGACC
>CAZGYE010000043.1:0-25123 GCA_964530165.1 uncultured Planctomycetaceae bacterium | reverse complement strand
ACGTCGAAATATGCCCATGCCGAATCGACTTCTCCCGCCGCGCATGCGCCGAGATCCGGGCGATTGGCAGATCAACTTCGATCAGACGTTTAGGGTATCGGTTGCCGGAATCGCTTCTTTGCAGCGGTTCGAGTTTGGGCATGTTATTTTCTTGTTCTTCTCGTGCTGGTGCCGCAGTCTCCGCGACGGACGAGGCACATGGCTCATTGTCTGCTGTTTCGCCCGAGCCGGTGGATGTCGCCATTCCAATAGCGCCATACACTCGCTTCAAGTTTGGTGTTCCGGTGCGATCTCCGCGCAGGGGCGTCGCACCTCGGGAGATGAAGTGTTGGTTGCCAGCCGCCGACTCCGCTGGTTGAGCATAGTCCGCGACGAACAACGGAAGGTTGAGCGCAAGTGTGGACTCGGCGGCCGCGTGTGTTCCGCCCTTCATCCCGGACTCGATACAGATGGCAGCGTCAGACAGACCAATTATGGTCTTGTTGCGCTGCATCGCATTGCGGCCTGACCACGGTAGACGCGGTGAATACTCTGAAACGACAAGATGGTTGTGGTCATCAAGCAGCGATTTCACTTCGCGTTTTGGACGGAAATGCAGGATGCCTTCTGCCAGCACGATCGTTGTGACGCCACCGGCTTCAAGTGCGGCTCGATGGGTGGCCAGATCGACACCCTTGGCATATCCACTGACGACGTTGACATCATGTTCCGCCAACTGCCGTGCCGATTCAGAAGCAACGCGAATCCCCTTCTCTGATGCGCTGCGAGCGCCACAGAAACCGACTGCTCTCCTGGCGAGAACAGACAGGTCGCCACGGACAAATAAAACCGGCGGGGCGTTTCTGCCGAGCACGTCAACCAGATGATTCGGGTAGGGCTCGATGCCGCGAACGAGAATCTCAACTCCATGTTCTCCGAGTTCTTGAGCCATTTGCTCGGCTTGCTCGTGCGCCGCCTGAATTGCTTCAGCGACATTCAGACGCAGCCCAAACCGCTGAACGAGAATGTTCGGCGGCTGGCTGATGATGTCATCTACAGACAATTCATCCTCAACGATTCGATCCACGAGTTGCGAGAGAGTCTTGACTCCCAACCCTTTGGCAAATAGCAGACTGAGAATGGGTGAGGTTTCCGTAATCATTGGTTATCCGTATCCCTGAGTGATTTCACACACGGCAGGCCGAAGACGTATTTCGCTCCAAGTTGTTTCAGGTGTGTGGCGTACATCCACATCGTTGCTCCCGACTGATATAGATCGTCAATAATCAGGACGGTACGGCCATCAACGGACTCCGACAATTCGACGCAATCATCGTCGTACAATTCCTGCCAGATCGGGATCTTCTGATCCACCGATACGCCCTTGAGCCCCGACTTCGGGCAAGTTAAAACGGCTTTGCAAAGGTCCAGTTCAAGTTCTTGCGCAATCCGTTTGGCAAGTTTTCGCGGCACAACGCACCCGCCTGCCTTCGCAGGCACGTACGACACGAGCAGCTCGCCGCTTTCACTCGCAGGAATCGGCAAATCTCCAATCGCCTCAATAAGGCCATCCTTCAACACCTTGATGTGCTTGCGTGATTCTTTGTATTTCAACTGATACTCGGCTTCGCCGTAGATGGTGCGCCCTTCACCGGGTGTAAAGTTAAAATCCAGGGCCATACAGAAGTCGAGTTCGTCGTTGAAATGGTCTTCGATGTGCTGGTTCAGCCCAAGTAGAACATATTGCTCAAATTTCTCTTTCCACTCAGTAATCGTCTCAATGTCTTCTTCATCAACGCTAGGAAACCAAAGATACTTCATCTTCCCCGACTTGGATGTCTTCCAGCCTGTTGGCGAATTGTTAGCAATCGCTGAACAGGACAGGTCAAAAAGGTCGGGATAAGTATCCGCCAGGACGAAAAAAGAAATTGCGCCATCGTCATACTCGTTGATGTGCGAAACGAGTTGAGAACGGCTGTGCCTGATGCGAGGAATCACTTCATTTTCTCCGCCTGAATGACCTGTGGCTGAAGTTGGTAATGCTCGACAGCCATCACCGGCTGCCAGCCGAGTCGAGCAGGGTTCTGGACGATGTGCAGTTCCGGTGTGCCAGCACAGTTGAAAACCGTATAGAGCCAAAAGTCGCCCTTCAGTCGTTCAGCTGTGCGGTATTCGTTTTCACTCAACGCTACGATACCCACGCCAGCGCGACCCTTGACTTCGATGAACCGGACCTCGATGAACGTCTGCGGATCTTCGGGGTGTGGACGACGGGAAATCAGATCAAATCCGCGGTTCTCTGATTCCACGCTTTCGACGACCCAGCCGCGTGATTCCTCGTGTCGCGTGGCCCGTTCGACGGCAATGCGTTCAATTTCGTCGTCGCGGACCATTGGTGCAATCTGTGGACTGCTTCGTTCCGGGAGCGGGACGACCCACGCGCGACCAAGGTGCGTGATGTCAGAAATGGAGCAATGTCGCTCCAGTTCCAGTTCCCGTTTTCGGGATTCCAATCGGTTGTTCAATTCGTCCAGATGTTGCTCGGCTTGCGCGATCAGGCCGTCCAGCCCAGGAACGGTTTGGCCCTCGATCTGTCGTCTCAGGTATTCAGCCTGCTGAACCTGTGCGCGGTCGATCAATGCGTTAAGGCTGATTTCCACGTGACGCCGGATGCGGTCGACTTCGTCCAGCCGTTCTTCGGCAACCTTTTCGCCCCACGGTGCCAGCGTCTGCTCGTAAAGGAACTGCTCGACGCGGTGACGATCCGGCAAGGTGACATTGGCTGCCGGCCCGCTTGTCCCGGCAGGGGCCGGAGCGATGTCTAACAGGAAGGTCGGCTCATGCAGTGTCATCTCACCGCCCAGTGATGTCTCGACAGCGAACAACCGACGATGCAATGTGCGTCCGCGCCCGTCTTTGACTGACGCTACGAACAGGTCGAGTAAGGCGGGATCGTGGCGATGCAGGTCGAAGAAGACCGCTCCCCTGTTAAGATGGTCTTCGGTGCGGCGAATGATGTCGCCGCGCACGACCTCGAACAGCGGATGACCGGGCGTTACCCAGTCGAGCGTCGGATCGTCTCGAAGATAATCCTTATTGAACGCGATCTGTTTGTATTCCCGTCCCAGCCGGCCGAAACGATCTTCCTGCGCATCGCCGATCGGCAGCAGATTACGAGGCGTCTTGCCGATGCGATAAATGTGGCTGTCCTTGCCGGTCTGCTTCGGCCGCAGGCCACACTCAGGGCCGGCATCGACAAAGAACTGCTCGACCACTTCCGGGACCAGTCGTCGCTCTTTGGCCTCGGCACTCTTGCCGATCATGGCGGACAGGTTGAGTTCCTTCTTGGCGAGACCTTCGAGTGTCGATTCCGTGATGGCACGAAACTTCTCGGGGCTGACGTCGCGAACGATGCGGTCCTCGATCTTGTGAACGTCGGTCTGTCGGGCATACATGTCGCGGAGCATGCGTTCGAGCTGATTGGCCGGAAAGACTTCGCCGACGACGTCGAACACCTGATCCGAGCCCAGATCGCGGCGAATTTCCGCCAGCCGCTCGTGCAGTTTGTGGAGCACACGGCCTTCGCGCGTGTTCTGCGCCACAAAGTTGAAAATCAGGCAGTCCTTCTCCTGGCCGTAGCGGTGGATGCGACCGACGCGTTGCTCCAATCGAACCGGGTTCCAAGGAATATCGAAGTTGATCATCAACCAGCAGAACTGAAGGTTGATGCCTTCGCCGGCTGCCTCGGTCGCGACGAGTATCTGACAGCTTTCCTTGAACTCACGTTCGGCATAGATGCGAGTGCCTGCCGTATCGCGATCGCCAATCTTCATGCCGCCGTGGATTTGTGTGACAGTCAGGCCCCACTCGATCAACTTGCCGAGCGGCCGACCGTCCTTGCCGTTGCCCGCCAGATAGTCGAGCGTGTCTTTGTGCTCGGTAAAGATCAGCAGTTTCATGCTCGGGTCGTTGAAAATGCCTTCTTCGTTCAGAACCGATCGCAGCTTGGTCAGTTTCGTCTGAACGTCACGGGCCTCAAGCTGGCACGCCTGTTCGATCAGGCTGGTGAGCCGAGCGATTTCCTCACGCAACACGGTCGGATCGACAGAAAGCACTTCGCCTTCCAACTGGTCGATGATCTGCTGCTGTTCCTCGGCGTCGAGCTCGTCGAAGTCTTCAGGCATCTTGCGCTGAATCTGCTCCTGCCGGTACGCCTCGGGATCGGCAAGGATCTTCTCGCGACGGGTGCGCATGCGTTCGAGGCTGCGTCGCACTGCGTAGATCGACGATGCCATTCGTCGCTGGAGCATCGCCATCGTGAAGCCGACCGCGCGTCCGCGGGCCGATTGATCCTGGGCAGCAGCGTACGATTGATCTTCCACGAACCGCGTGAGATCGTCGTAGAAGTCAAGTTCTTCGCCGTCGAGGTCAAACGCGGCGCTGCGGACTTCACGTTTCGTGAACAGCTTGTGGACCTCGCCGGTTTCGGGATCGGGAAATGTGACCAACGCCTCTTTGGTACGCCTCAGGTAAAACGGTGCTTCTTGCTCGCGCATCGCTTGTTCCAGGCTCTGAATACTGCCGTAGACGTCGGCATCGAGCAGGGCGAGGAAACGTCGGAAGTGGTCGGGGTCGCCTTTGTGCGGCGTGGCGGTCATCAATAGATAGTGGTCAGTCATCTTTGAAAGCGACTCACCCAGGCGGTAGGCGTACGTCTTGTGATCTTCCGACCGAGCGCTCATCTTGTGGGCTTCGTCCACGATTATCAGGTCCCAGCGCGAACGCAGCAGGCTATCGCGGGCATCCTCGACGATCGACACCCAGGAAACCGACGTGACAACCTGATCCCGTTCCTGCCACGGGTTCTGGCCGTAGTTGGCCCTCAGCACGTCGCCGCGAATAACGTCGAACCGTTCCCGGAACTTGTCCGCCATTTCCCGCTGCCACTGAAACGTCAGACTGGCGGGGGTCACAATCAGCACTCGCTTGACCAGCCCACGAGCTTTCAATTCCTTTAGCAACAGGCCGGCCATGATCGTCTTGCCGGCTCCCGGATCGTCGGCGAGGAGGAAGCGGATTCGGGGCAGCTTCATGAAGTAGCTGTAAACGGCCTCAAGCTGATGCGGCAACGGATCAACGCGAGCAATCGACAACGAGAAGAACGGATCGTACTCGTAAGCAAGCCCCAGACGTTGAGCCTCGATGCCAAGCCGAAACAGGCGGGCGTCGCCATCGAACGGCTCGCGATCTGCGGATACCGTCAATTGTGCAAGCTGCGTCGGTGTGAGCACGGGATCGTGGGTCATGCCCGTGTTTCGACCGCGCCCGATCACCTTGAGCGACTCGCCCATCGGTACTGTCGCCAGCACCTCGATCGGTTCCGGGAGCGTCGGACCGGTGACAATGTTGCCGGGCTTGATCTCGCTGTTTGGTGGACTCATCTCGTCTGCTCTCTCACGAGAGGTGCTTCACAACATCACCGTCTCGTCCGCTTCTTCACTGTCGGTTTCGCGGTTTCTTTCAGGAAAGACTCCAAGTCTTCGCGACGAAACAGCCGGTAACCGTTCGCCGGGTTGACTCGGACTGGAATCCGACCTTCGTCGGCCCACTTCCGCAAGGTGTTTTGACTGACACCCAGAAACCGGGCCGCCTCAGCAATCTTGAGGTACTCGTCCAACTTCCTCACGAATCTGCTCCCGGCGATTCTCGGTCGCGAATGAACAATTCCGGACTCTACCAAACTATGCGCGCCGGAAACAGTATGTGGGACTATCTCTTCAGGGTCAGCCACTTTTTGAAGGCACGGGATTTGCATGCTTGTGGGTGAGTTTGAGGTTGCCCTTTTGACTTCTGAAGGAGGTTTGAACTTTGAATCCTGCTCCCGCGAGGAGTTTGCTCGCCTATTTGGCGCAAGTTCCTGATCCTCGTGGGCTTCAGGGACGACGCCATTCTCTGGTGGCCATGCTGACCGCAGTTGTTGCGCAATTCTGTCCGGTGCTCGCGGTTATGACGCCATCGCCGAGTGGCTGCATTTGCAGCCGGTCGAGGTTTGGCACATGTTGGGTTTTACACGTCGGCCTCCGAAACGGAGTGCTTTTCGGAATCTGTTGATGCGACTTTGCCCGGATTCCTTCGAGAAGGTTCTCGCGCGGTGGATGGAGAACGGACTGGAGAAGACGTTGTCCGAGGACTCATTGCAGGCTGTTTGCTTCGACGGCAAGACTTTGCGTGGCACCATACAGTCTCACCGGCGACTGATTCATCTGTTGGCCGCGTTGGATCAACAGACCGGCTGCGTGCTGCATCAGTTGGCCGTCGATCAAAAGACGAACGAGCACAAGGCCGCGTTGCAACTTTTACAGTCGCTGGTGCTGCGAGGCCGGGTGATCGTCGGCGACGCGATATTCTGTCAAACAGAAATCTGCCAGAAGATTCGTGACGGCGGCGGCCACTACTTTGTGGTGGTCAAGAACAATCAACCACAACTACGACGCGATATTGCTGCAGCCTTCGCCGACGCGAAGGCCTTTTCCCCCCTGCGTTGGGCGTGAATTCGAGGAAGACCGACAGACCGCCGAAACCTTCGAGAAGAACCGCGGCCGACTGGAACGACGCACGCTGACGAGTACGACTGTGCTGAATGATTTTCTCGATTGGCCCGACGTGGCTCAGGTGTGTCGCCTGGTTCGCACGACACACCGAAAAGGCGAGGAAACCACGGAAGTTCAATACGCGATCAGCAGCGTTCCACGCACCCACGCCGATGCTGAACAACTTCTTGCGTGGTGGCGTGGCCTGTGGCACATCGAAAACCGTCTGCATTGGGTGCGCGACGTGACCATGGACGAAGACCGTTGCCGCATCCGCAAAGGAGCGGCTCCACAAATCTTCAGCGGTTTCCGCAACGCGGCCATCAGCCTACTACGCTGTCTCGATTGCACCAACATCGCCAAAGCCCTGCGTGAACACGCCTTCAAAGTCGATCACCTCTTTACCAAACTCGGCATCTTGAAAAACTAGCTGGCCCTGACTATCTCTTACGGCCACCGTTCCGAAACGTCCCGTTACTCAACGGCCGCCTGTGAACCAGAGAGTTTTGGTCCGTTTGGAACGGGCATCGTGGCGAAAATTGGCATTTTGGAACGGCATCCCGCATCTCGGTTTCAAACCAGAGAGTCGGGATGGTCACCGTCGTCGCAAACCCGTTCATTGCGACACGACTGGCCTCGCTCCACCGTTCGTACTCGCTCGCGGCCGAAATCAACGGTACGTGGTTGGACTCGATGAAGCGGAGAACCCGGCCGGCAAGCTCACCGTTTATGCACGACCACCGCTAACCGCGAATCAGCCAGTGGAACGTGATGTCCCGTTTGATCCAGTCGCGGACCGTTTGCTTGAAGTTGTTCCAGGTGGAAACCCCCATCGTCGTCCAGACGACCAGACCATGATCGCCGCGTTCGAGTTCGGCGCCGAGGGCCAATCCAGACGAGCGGTCGCGAAACTGTGCGTCGCGAGTATCGGCCGAGTCGCGACAGCACCAGCCCCATCCGATGCCGAAGATCGGCACAAGAAACAACAGTCCGGCCTGCCCGAGTAGCACCGGAAGACGGGGCCAAATCAGGACCGGAAGATAGGTGTTTTGCGGAAGACAGCCTCGACCACAGGCCAAAATAACGGCGGTAAACCCTATAATATATTATAGGGAATGCCGCCGTTATTCTTTGGTAGGATGGGCAGTATTCGGTGTGCACTCCTGCTCCCGGTTTCTTCTGCTCCGCAACGGCCCCCGCAGGTGGAAAACCGCTTCACGGAGCAGTCCGAGGAGCGGAAATCTTTTTCGTAGCCGCGAAAGTACGCGCGGAAATTGTATATGCATCCCAGGGCAGCCATTCCTCCCATAGTGCCGCCGCCGTCCCGTGTTGGCGTGGAAAAATTGGACCACGAAATCATGCCCGCGAAGACTGTCGCTCACTCACTTCCGCGTGTCTTGGTCCCATTCGACCGCCCGGCGCAATTCCGTAGGACCGAATATACCGTCGGCCGACTCAACCCCACGGCCCGTGCAATCGCAGTGATCGTTCTTCGTTCCACGCGAAGTCGGCGGATGGTCTCGACCTGCTCGGCGGTCACTTTCACCCGCCGGCCCTTCTCAGAACCGCCCCATCGTTTCCCTGCGGCCCGTGCGGCTGCCTGCCCGGCGACGATTCGCTCTGACCGGACTTCGTTCTCGTAGGCGGCGACCGAGGCCAGCACGTTGGCTATCAGCCGGCCGGCCGGCGTCGTCAAGTCCAGTCCGTCCCGAATCGAGACCAACCCGATCTTGCGGGTTGTCAATTTCTCGAACAGCGCCGTCAACCCGCTTGCCGTTCGCCCCAGCCGGTCAAGCCGCCATACGACCACCGTTCGCACTCTGCCCGCGTCGATGGCGGCTTCCAGCCGGTTCCAGCCAGGCCGGTCCATCGTCTTGCCGGTCGCTTTGTCGCGATACCACTTGACCGGCGTCCCGTCGGCGTAGGCTTCGCCCCAGCGTTTCAGGTCCGGTTCCTGGCTCCTCGTGTCCTGTTTCCGGGTGCTGACCCGGATGTAGATCGCAATGTGCTGCATGATGAATCCCCCGCAGTTGTCAAATCTGATCTGTAGTCGAGGCGTTACGCTTTTTCGTCGCCGTAAGTCGTGAAATCTCGTGGTCAAAACCGGCTGATCGCGGGCGGGAATGACCCTTTACACTTTCGGCCATCCCCGCCCGCAGCATCGCCCGTCAGGCCACGGCGGTCGGCTCGGCCAGACTCTCGGCCGTGTCCAGAATCAAGGCCACGGCGTCACATGTCCGCTTCAAGACCCGTTGACAGGCCACGAGCGGCTCGATGCCGGCGTCCTTGGCGTAAGCCGTCACATAGTCCCAACAGCCGCCCAGGTCGGCGTCGTGGTCGTGGCCCAGGATCGCGAGCAGCACGGCCCCGCCCAATTCCGCGACGGTCTCGCTCCGCCAGTGCTGGCCGCGCTCCGTCAGTTTTCCAAGCCGATCGTCGGCCGCGTGGATCATCTCGTGTGCCCAGGTCGAGAGGTTCTCGACACCCAAGGCGATCGACTGGCCGTGCCGATACTTGCCGAGCGCCGCGCCGGTGCGGCCGTTGTACGCTTCGACCGAAATCTCCCACTCGCACGCCACATCCAGAAGCGGCAGTGATTCGATCCACTGGCAGACGTCCGGATCAGGCGGCGGGAGCGGCTCGCCGTCAGTCTGCGACAGCCCGAAGACGATCGCGTGTTTGAAGCCGACCACGGCGACTCGTTCCGACTTCTCACCGGTCTCGGCGTCGGTCTGCTCGATCCGTTTCGTGAGCGGAACCAGAATCGGGAATCCCCGCTCGCCTTTCTTCACATGCCGGCCGACTTCCTGCCACTGGCGGAACCCACGAGCGTCGGCATGGCCGTGAATGGCCGTAATCAGTTGATTCGACCACGACCACGCCCGGCAAGGCACGTTGTCTTTCCGCCGGATGAAAACCGGCGCCAATGCGTTCGGTAGTTCCTGTGGATCCTGGAAAGCATCCAGAATTGCCTTTGCTGCTGCTTCTGCTTTGCCGTAGAATCGTACCGTCATTGCTCTTTCCCTTTCAGACAGACTGGGCTTGGGGAGTGACACGAGCCGTTGTGGAGTTCCAGTCCGCAGCGGCTCACTTCGTATCGCCGGCCAACATGTCGCCGGCTTCGATGGATTGCAGCATTGCCCGCATGTTGTTGCGGTGTTTCTGGGCTAATTTCACGTAGTTTGCTAGCGGTTTCCCGTCTAATCCTTCCGCTCGTGCGATTTCCTGCGCCCGTCTGGCGAACGGTTCGGCCAGTCCACGCCGGCTCAATTCGAGCCGGATGCAGCGAGACAGCAGCGGATGAGCGTCGTCGTAGTCGTCGAACAGTGATTCCTGCCCATCGCACGTTGTCGTGAACACGAACACGACATGCGCCGGCAACCGTTCCAGCACGACCAGCAGTTGCCGTATCGTGTCCTTTCGCAGTCCGTGGGCTTCGTTGACCAGATAGGCGCGGCCGGTTTTGCCTGAGTCACCGAATCCCCGGCATCGCATCGAGCGCTCCAAGTTACGAAGCGCTGCCGGCGTCAAGTCGGTCGCGTCGATCTCCTCGGTGCAAAAGTCATCCGCGACTTCGGCAGCAATGAGCCGGCCGATCGTTGTCTTGCCGGCACCACTCGGCCCGCTGATCCAGTAGGCCCGGCCCGACAGTCCGCGACGGGCAACCGTGCGAATCTTCTCGATCACCTTGTCCTGTCCGATCACATCTTCCCAACGTTGCGGCCGAAATTGTTCGTGTAGTTGCATGGCTGTTTCTCCCTTGTTTCTGATTTGTTTCGGCGCTCTTTCCAAGTTTGGAGTATTCATTATACGTCATTTGACACATTATGTCAACAGAAAACCTTGAAAACTTTTGTCAAATGACATATGCTTTGGGCTACAGATGGATGTGCGGTTTTCATCAATTGTTGAAAGGAACACAAATGACCGTAAGCGAACGGCTGAGACAGACGATCCAAGCGAGTGGCCAGACACACTATCGCATCACCCAAGAATCCGGCGTAGCCACGGCCGTCATCGACCGATTTGTCAGTGGCGAACGTCCCAACATCACGGCTCAAACGATCGACCGCCTCTGCGACTATTTCGGCTTGGAGTTGTGCCGGAAGAAACAGCGAAAGAGCGCTGAAACGAAGCCGAAACAGGGTCGAAAGAAGGCGTGATTCGAGAGGCGAGAACGCGATGACGTGGGCAGGGCGCGACCACCCGTCTGCCCCCAGCCGGCTTCGCCGTATATGTTATATGCCGCCCGTGGAGTTTTTCAGAATTCGCGATCCGTCAACACCATTCCCACACAGGAACCGTCGGAGTTCGTGTTTGCGGCCGACTGGATTGATGCGGCGTAGACCGCCACGTAACGAAAGCAGGTCCGTTTGTATCGACCGCTTAGATTACGTCGGCTTGTTTACAACAATCCACACGGCATTCAGCAGCCTCTGGGCGGTCTCGTCTTGTGGCTGGTCTGGCCCTTGGTAGCGTGAAAGAACGGGGACATTTCGTTTCCGAACACACGCTTCCAACGGGGCACGGAAATGTTGATGACATCTTGGCTGGACTTTGTCCGCTCCAAGCGACTTCGCCGCAGGACTCCCAAAACACAACCATCCTTGGCTTTCCTGGAAAGACTCGAAGACCGCACATTGCTATCCGCTATTCTGAACCCAGAGAACGGGCATTACTACGAACTGGTCACAGATGCGTTGACGTGGAATGACGCCAAATCGTTCGCAGAAAGTCAAACTGTGTCCGGCCTTTCCGGTCACTTGGCGACCATTAGCAATTCGGCTGAGAACCAATTTATCAGTGAGACATTCGCCAGTCAGAGTTCGCATGGGCTTTGGATCGGCGGATACCAAATGCCCGATGCCGCAGAGCCCGGCGATGGATGGCGGTGGGTAACCGACGAGCCTTGGGAATTCACGAATTGGCACACCAACGAACCAAATGAACTGGGCGACGAAGACTTTCTCGAAATATGGGGGGATCTGGGAGAGTGGAACGACCTTGGTGACGCTTTTCGACGATTCGTCATCGAATACGATGTCGAGGCAACCCCAATCCCGGAACCGCCGAACGATGGCCCCGTGGCCGACACAGTCATTACGTTTGGTAGCGGGCTCAACCAGTTCAACATGGAGTTCGTCACGATCGGCAATCCGGGCAATACGGCCGACACGGAAAAGATGGATTGGGACGGAACGAGTGGCTACGGATCAGTGAGCTACACCTACCGCATCGGCAAGTACGAAGTGAGCGAGAACCAGTGGGATGCCGTTGTGGGCGCCAGCACGAGTGACCTGCTCACGCATCCCGGCTACTGGAGCGGCGATCAGCCCGCAGCAGCAATGTCGTGGCACGACGCGGCGATGTTCACCAACTGGCTCACCTCAGGTGACGTGACCCAGGGAGTGTACACCATTGACGAGAGCGGCGAGGTCATTGGGATCGATCGCGCGGGTGCCCAAAGCACATACGGCACGACGTATTTTCTGCCGACCGAAGACGAGTGGTACAAGGCGGCGTACTACGATCCCAACAAGTCGGGAGGGGCCGGCTATTGGGACTATCCGACCAAGCATGACGATCCCAACCTGCCCGACGGGATCAATGAGGCGGGCGGCGACACAACATTCGATGCGGTATTCTATGATGGCTACAACCAGGGCCAGCCGAACGACATCGACAATGCGGGCGTGCTGAGCCCTTACGGCACGATGGGCCAGGGCGGCAACGTGCAGGAGTGGAATGAGACGCTCATTCCATATTATTCGTCTCGTGGTGTGCGTGGCGGCTATTGGCGCTACGGTTCCGTCTACGTCTTGCACGCCTCGCATCGCGGCTTCAGCGACACCGCGCCCGAGAATTTCTACATCGGCTTCCGCGTGGCAAGTTTTTCGCCAGAGCCGTTAGCCGACGCCGGCGGGCCATACACCGGCGGTGAAGGAATTTCAATCGTGCTGGACGGCTCGCAGTCCACGGCCCCGGACGACAGCATCGCGGACTACGAATGGGACTTCGACTACGATAGTCTGACTTTCGACGTTGATGCAACCGGCGTGACGCCGCGCTTCGATGCCGCCGGCATTGATGGCCCGGCCAGCCGCACAGTGGCCTTACGAGTTCGCGACACCGATGGGGTCGAGTCGGACATCGTTACCGCTACCGTGACGGTCAACAACGTCGCCCCGACAATTGCTCTTACCGGTGCGACAAACGTCGATGAGGGTTCCGAGTACACGCTGACACTTGGGGCGGTGACCGAGCCCGGCGACGATACGGTGACCGAGTACGTCGTTGACTGGGGCGATGGGAACATCGACACGTCCTTGAGCGCCGGGGATGTCACGCACACCTACGCCGACGGCACCAGCACGCCGACCATCAGCGTGGATTTGGTTGATGAAGATGGCACCCACCCAGCCGCCGGCACGTTGAGCGTGACCGTCAACAACGTGGCACCGACGATTGATTCGATGACTGTCAGTCCCGCCTCGATCCTGGAAGGGCAGTCGGTGACGGTCAGCGGCACGTTCAGCGATCCGGCACTGGGTCAGGTCACCGAAACGTTTAGTGGGACGGCCGCTTGGAGCGACGGCGTGAACACGTCGCTGACGGTCAACGGCGACGGGACGTTCAACACCTCACGCAGCTTCCCGGACGATCATCCGATAAGCGGCACGGCGTCGGACAACTTCACTGTGGTCGTGACGATCAACGACGACGATCTGGGCAGCGACAGTGCGACTTCACCGGTTGTCACGGTCGGCAACGTGGCCCCGACGATCGCCGACTTCCACACCAGCTCACCCGGTTGTGGCGGTGCTGGTGAAGGCGAAGAGGTGACAATCTCTGGGCTGTTCAACGATGTCGGCATACTCGACACGCACACCACAACGATTGACTGGGGCGACGGGGCGACCACCTCTGGCATCGTGACAGAGTCCGGTGGTTTTGGCTCCGTTTCCGGCGCCCACACATATGAGTACGGGGGTGTCTACACGGTGACATTGACCCTCACCGACGACGATGACGGAGAAGCGGTTGCCACGGCAACAGCCGTCATTACGGGCGTCGGCGTAAATAAGCGCGTTCTGCAGATCGTCGGGACTGAGGACCGCGACCGTGTTGACGTCTCCCGATCTCGCCATCAAGTGAAGGTGGATGCCGATTTCCTAAACAGCCGGTACTCTCGCCGTTTCCGGTCGTTTGACGCTGCGGCTGTGGAGCGGATAGAGATATTCCTGTGCGACGGAGACGACCGGGCCACTGTTTCCAAAAAGCTCGACATTCCAGCCGTCATCGAAGGCGGGGACGGCGACGATTACCTGAAGGGAGGAAGTGGCAACGACCGGCTATCAGGTGGCAGTGGAAACGACAAGCTCAAAGGGAGGGGCGGAGACGACGTCCTGGATGGCGGGGACGGCGACGATTACCTGAAGGGAGGAAGTGGCAACGACCGGCTATCCGGCGGTAGTGGGAACGACAAGCTCAAAGGAGGCAAGGGGGATGACGTCCTGGAAGGTGGGGACGGCGACGATTACCTGAAGGGAGAGAGCGGTCGCGACATCCTCATCGGTGGAGCCGATTCCGACAAACTGTTCGGTGGGTTCGGCGAGGATATCCTGATCGGGGGATCCACGGACCACGACGATGATGACCAAGCCCTGAACGCCATCCGGGACGAGTGGACTTCCAGCCGCGACTTTGCCACACGGCGAGCCAATCTGATCAACGGCAACGGCGACCCTGATCGTTTGAACGACGGCTACTTCCTGCAAACTGCCACGACCGTGCAAGACGACGGCGACCGGGACCGCGTTTTCGGAGGACTCGGAACCGATTGGTTCATCAACTCTTAACCCGTCGCGATCACGCGCCAAGCAAGTCAGCCGAAGCGACCGGCGGCTCTATTGCCTCTTCCTCTTGCAGCTTCTGCCACGCCCGGTACGCCCGCCTGCACCGCGACTCACTCCACGGCCGCCGTTCCCACCGACCACGCACGCGGTAACGGTAGCGGATGCCCTCCTGCAATAGGTGCTCGCGGATTTGTGAGAACGGCATTCCGCCCCAGTGCAGGTCGAAGATCCGCTTCATGACGGTCCGTTCCTCTGCATCGGGCACCAGCTTCTGGCTGCCTTTCCGACCAACCCACTTGAAGCCGAGCGGTCGCTCGGCATTCAACGGCTGTCCTCGCCGCCGCAGGTCGTCCATTTTCGCGAGGATTGCTTGCCGGCGGCCCTCGTCGTCGGCCTTTCTCACGGAGTCGATGGCAACACAGAGCATGTCTGCAAATGTCGGGTCCGTGGTGCTGATGCTCTCGCGGACGAAATGGACCACGGCCCGGCGGGAACGGAAGAATTCAAGGACTCTCGCGCGATCGCCGGGGCCACGAAAGCACGACGAAAGATCAGACAGAATCACCGCGTCACTTCGTTCGAGACGATTGCAGAGCGCGTCAGCAGCGAAGCGATCGAAGAACGGTTGCGTTCGGGAACTGGGCGCGTCGATGAAGACTCCGCCCCACCGGTATCGGTTGCAGAGATTTCGATCGTAGTACTGGGTGACCGTCGCTTTGAGCGTGTCGGACTCCTCACGATCCGCAGGTGTGATGTAGCCGTGTGCGATTGCCTGCAAGCGTCCTCTCCCCTTCAAGCAGACGACGCGAGACTGGGTGGAAATGTCTGGATGATCGTTCCGCAAATTCGCAGGACCTCTTCGGCGACTTCGTTGCCCAATTCGAAGCCGCCATCCTCGGTTACGACGTGCACGGTGATTCCAGCCGCCGACCAGTTGCAGAGGGTGACCAACGTGTTCATACCTTTCTCAAAGATGTCTTCCAGCCGGGCCAGAACGACATGATCGCCCGGCCGCAGACGCCGGAGGAGTTGGCGTCCGCCGGGCCGTTCGGAAAGCGGCAGGCCGATGCAGCCTACGTCGTCGCGGATGATGACGACGAGGGGCAGGTCTTGTTGCTCGGCGTAATCCGTGATCCTGGCCGTTGGCGAACCGTTACTGCCGGTCCGATCGGAATCGCGGAAGTAGCCGAATGCTCTTGGTCGGGTCATGGCATGAATTCCGTGAACGTTGGAAGTCGCTCCTGCTATTCGTATCGGCGTCTCACGCGAGCCGCAAGACAATTCACGCTGCTTGAAGGTCTGGTTTTACTGGCCGATGCCGAAGACCGTATACTGATGAAAGGCCAGGCGTACGGCAGCCGCACGGTTCTCATATTTCTTGGAAATTCTTGGATGCTACCGGAGAAAGATCATGGAACAATCCGATGCTCCTGGGGAGCAGCAGTCCAACACCACGCAGAGCGAGCAACCCGACGCACCAGAGAAGAAACAGTCGAAACCCACTGATTATGCTGACGACGTTCTGGTGCTGGTAAAGCGTCTCAAACGCTGTCGAGACAACTTGGACAAGGCAGCGGAATTGGCGATGAAGTTCGTAAAAGAGCACACGGAGCAAGAAGGCCAGTCGGGCAAGTCGCCGTTGTACTCAAAACATTGGCAGTTTCAGCTTGACACACACGACACTGTCAGTCCTCTGGTCAGCATGTTCTGGGTTCAGCGGAAGATTGCCGAAGCACTGGCTGATGCCTGTGAGCACGTCGCACGGCTCGCGAAGCAACCGAATCATGGTTACCTGGATCAGGCACTCGAAGACGGTACGACGTTTCTTCGGTTGTGTGGGATCAAACCACCGACTTTGGGAAACGAAGGCGAACTCATAGTCACTCGGCGAGAACTGTTCCGATTGACTGGTGGCCTCGTGGAGCAGGGGACCATCGAAAACCACATGCATAAGTCGGCCACCGCACCCACGCCGTGCGTGAAGGGTAAAGGGCAGGCGAATAGATATTGCTACTCCGAAATGCTCGAATGGTGGCCGACGCAGAATTTCGTGACTGGCCTTCCAACAAGCGAAGAAGAGGCCAGAGAAATTCTGAGTCGTGAAAAATGACTGTCGAGTTGTGGAGGGTTCTTCGAAACCTCCCACAACCCTCCACGGCCAACCCTCCACAACCCTCCACGCCCTCCACAATTCTTTCGCACCTCTTCACCGGCCATCAGCCGACGCCAGAATCCCATCGAACGCCGTCGGCAACTCCGTGAGACGGCAACAAGATGTTGGTCGTTCGATGAGGATCAGTCATGTCAACGACATCAGTCACGTCAACTCCGCCGGCACCCATTAAACCGGGGACGCTGTACCCAATCAGGCTCTTCAAAACGTTGAGCGGGCTCGGCACTCACGCTTTGAGAACCGCAAGACGAAACGGCCTGAAAATCCACTACACAGGTGGAAGAGCGTTCATATACTCGGACGACTTCTTCGAGTATCTCCGGCGGCTCGATGAGCAGGCCACGCCACGAACCTGAGCTTCCGGTTTCGGCAACGGATTTTCTTGGGGGGATGTCATGCCACGCGAAGACTGGCTCCGCGTTTCGAAAGCCGATCCATGCACGATCTGCAATAAGCCCGATAACTGCTGCATTTCGCGAGATGGATCGGCAGCGTTGTGCGGACGCGTCTCCGATGGATCGGTTGGGCAAAATGCCGGCGGGCAATACCTTCACATACTCAACCGTGGCCAGCAAAGGCACCGCTCTCGGCCGGTACGGCAGGAGAAACAGTCAAGGGCAGAATCAGCGAAGCACACGAACGGCAGGTGCAAATGGGAAGCTTGGGCCAACGCGTACGCCCAAACGGGGCAGGACAAACTCGGCGAATTGGCCGACGCTCTGGGTGTCTCAGAGGAGTCACTGCAAGCACTACTGGTCGGGTATGCGTCGGCCGGCTACTGGACCTTCCCTGAACGTAACGACTCCGGTCGCGTCGTCGGGATCATGCGCCGTTTCGAGAACGGCGACAAGATATTCCTTCGAGGAGGCAATCGAGGACTCTACTTCGCCGACGATTTCAGCGCTCCGCCTGGGCCAATCTATGTGGTCGAAGGTGGGTCGTGCACGGCGGCCGGTTTGACAATGGGACTCGCCGTGGTCGGCCGTCCCTCGAACGTCGGAGGAGTGAAGTTCCTGACGAAATTGCTTTCAAGCATTTCAAAGGATCGCGAGATCATCGTCATGGGCGAACGGGATGAAAAACCTGATGGCAAGTGGTCGGGGCGAGACGGAGCGATCACGACGGCGAAGAAGATTGCAAATGGACTGAACCGGCCCGTGTCGTGGTCCCTTCCGCCGGAAGGCGCAAAGGACTTGCGAGAGTGGCTGCAACTGAAACGGAAGTAGGACATGTGTCGCTTGCAAAACAGTTCCTGGCCGCGATCAATCCCAACGACATTGAGCCTGCGCAAGTGTACGTTCCCCGGGGGCCGGCGGGTGATCCAACCAAAATTGACGCGTACCGGGCAAAACTGCGGCAGGCGCGGAAGAAGCTGCTCGGCAAGCCTGGCATCTACCTCGACCGATCGCCGGCGGGCGCGGGCAAGACTTTTGCCGATTTGGAGCTTCTGCGAACGGCTGAGCGTGGCGTCATCGCCCTTCCCACGCACGAGAACTGTGCCGAAGTCGAGTTTGACTTGGAGGACATGGGAGTTGATGCCAAGAAGTTTCCGGCTCGACTCACCGAAGGCACTACGGTCCCTTGTCCAAGATGCAAAGGGAAGAAAGGCAAACACAGTTGTAGGCGATGCTACGGCGAGGGTTGGCAGGAACTCTATCCCAACTGCGACAACCCGGAGGCCGACATGGCAGAGGAAATGGGGCTGCCTGTTGTTCAGACAATCTGCCGTACATGCCGCTCGAAAACCACTTGTGAACAGACGGGATACCTCGCCGAAGTCCAGCGTGCCAAGGACGCCCAGGTATCGATCGCAACGCATGCACGGCTGGCCTTCGGAGGGTTTCGCAATGTTGCGGACGGGCGAAAACTGATTTGCATACACGAGGAGGCTATCGGAATGCTTCGACCAATGGAAGAATTCGTCTTGTCCGACATTCCTCGCGTCGAAGAAGTCCTTCTGTACCTGCTTCAAAACCCCACAAAGCCAGACCCAAACGGTGAAATATTCGGTCAACTTCCACTTTCCACCGATGAGTACGATTTCCTATGCCACTTGGCCAGCACATTGGAGTGGATCAACAGCGAAGTCGAATCAGCCGTCCAAACGAAGCGGATTGATCCTCCGGCGACCGCGTCGCGCCCACCAGGAATCGAGGCGATCATATTCGCAGCTTGCCGCGAAACCAGAGTCGAGTTTTCGGCACGACCCTGGCGAGTGGTCATCGACGCCGCCACCGGCAATCTGCACTCTTTGGGTGTGATCGTTGAGGAGTCCTCTCGTGACGGAGCAGGAAAGAGTAGACAGGGGAAAACAACGAAAGAAACGGATTCTTGCGGTACGTCGGAATAGCCCCCCGCGAGCAGCGACGGTTGTCTTTGGCGACAACACGGCCGATGTCGGCACATTGAGCAGGCTCCTTAGACGTAAGGTTGAGGACATCACACCAGATGGCGAACTGGCACTATTTCACAAGGCGGTTCAGATCGACCGCGATATCACGCAATGCACAAGCGGCAAGACCGTGCGGAATATCATCCGAGCCGTCTTGTCTGCAATGCCCCAGTTCCACCGGGTCGGAATCATCTGCCACCGGAAGCACGTTCGTGCCATCGAGTCCCTGGAATCTGAATTCGAGAATCGCATCACGAAGATCGCGTACTTCCACAGTGGGGAAGAGCGTTCGAGCAACGACTGGTACGAGGAGTGCGACCTGATCGTCATCGTGGGCACGCCGAGGGTTTCGCCGACCGTGATTCAACAACGTCTCATCCAGATCGGCGAATTCGATGCTGCCGGCGAGGAACCACAATGGGACGACTTTCGGTGGCAGGGGACGACGGAGTCCGGAGAGAAGAAAATCGTTGAGGGTCGCGGTTACCGGAATGCGAAGTGGTGGGAAGCGCACCGGGAACGTGTACGTGCCGAACTTGTTCAGGCGGTCGGACGGGGACGTGGGATCCTACCGGACGGCTGCCCCGTAATCCTCCTCTCAAACGAGGAATGCGGCTTGCCGCTCTCAGACATCGTATTGGAGCCGATGTCCACATCTGAGGCTGCTGTCCTCCGGTGCCTGACCGAAATAACGGCGGCAAACCCTAATAGATATATCTTAGAGAATACCGCCGTTAAATCGGCGGAAATCGCCAGCCGCGCCGGTCTCTCGGAAAGGCAGACTCGTGACCTTCTGGTCTCCCTCAAATCGCGCGGTCTCCTACGACGAATCGGCCAGCGGAAGGGCTGGCTCCCGGTCGATTCCTCAGCAATCGCTGACACCGAAGGAATTGACGGCGAACCAACAGAGCAGACCGACACGGAAAGATGAGATGGATTGCATCGACCTGCGAGAGCAATTTGGCGACCGATACCGGATCACATTCGACCCGGTGATCGACCCTCGCGGGAAGTGGCGGGACCTGATCGATCCGTGGCTACATACCATCGAGTGTCGGTACGGGACCATCTACCCGTACGGCACGAAGCACCTGGCGATCGACATCGACAACCACAGCTTCATCGCGAGGCAGGTTGCCGAGCTTTCGGGCTCCGAGTTGGTCCAGGACGGGGATTTTGAGAAGACGGTCAAATTTCCCCTCGACCAGTTCGATGCTGTGGCGGCGATCGTGAAGCCGCACAAACGACCACGCTATTCCGAAGAACGCCGACAGCGGTTGCGGCAGAACATGGTTGCTCTGCGGGAGAACTTCCCGATGCCTTCCCCACAGATTCGGCCCCAGAAGGCCACCGAGGCGGCATCGCGATAGAAACATCGAATTTGGCGACCGGCGGCCATTTTCGGTCCTCACCACGAACAGATTGGCAGACGGCACGTTGACATGAACGCGGAATCGCGACAGGATAGAAAGTCGGGACGCCGGATGCGCAAACATCTGACGCCCCTGACCGATGCATCCCAGAATATGGCTGGAACGCATGGCTCACGGAAATGTACCTCCCCCCCGACCGGGGCTGCAATGTGTCTTTTGGCCGTTGCTCGGCCGCACTCCCCAATTCGCAAGACCGCCGCCGGTGCGCGCCAACGCGCGATTCTGATTTCTTCCTTCTGAACAAAAGACTCAAATTCGAGGAAAGCGACAATGAAACGAAAACGGATTCCAAAAGTTCGAATTGCACGACCAAGAGGCCGGCCGTACCAGTTGCGGTACTTCTGCCCCGAACAAAGGCGAGAGGTCCGCGTGTCGATCGGCACGCGGGACGAAGACGACGCTGAACAGCAGAAACGGGAATTGGAGGCGCGGTTGCTGTTGGGCATCGAGACGCCCGTGAAGGCAAAGCGGGTCTACGGCCCGCAGATGCCGTGGGATGAGTTTCGCGAAGAGTATCGCCGGCTGTGGTTGGACAGGTTGCGGGACGGGTCGGCAAAAGACACGGAAAGCCGGCTCGACATTGCCGAACGAATCCTGAAACCACGAAGGCTCGCGAACGTCGCCTCACGGGAAGCACTCGACGAATTGCAGTCACAGCTATTGGCTGGCGTTGACAGTCGCAAAGACCGTCCGCGTTCGCCTCACACGGTCCGAGCCTACATGGCGTCAGTGATGGCGGCGATCAACTGGGCGCACCTCAAAGGATGGATCGAGACAGTCCCGCGAATTGCCAAGGTGCGTGTCAGCAAGATGAAAGCCATGAAGGGGAGGCCGATCACAACCGAGGAGTTCGAGCGAATGTTGGAGAGGACGCCGGAAATCGTCGGCAAGGTCGCGGCTGAGTCGTGGCATTATCTGCTGCAAGGACTCTGGCAGTCGGCTCTACGGATTGACGAATTGATGCACGTCTCGTGGGACGATCCCAACATGATCACCCCGGCATGGCCGAAACGCCGGTTGCCGGTCTTGCGAATTCCCGCAGCCCTGCAGAAGAATGACACGGAGGAGGAAATCCCGTTGCTGCCGTGGTTCGAGGCCGTGTTGCTCGAAACGCCCGAGGAGTGCCGGTACGGCTGGGCGTTTGATCCGGTCTCGTTGGAGACGAAGATCGGACGGAAACAGCGCCACGGGCGTCCGACAGCCGAATGGGTTGGCAAGGTGATCTCACGAATCGGCAAGGCTGCAGGTGTGGTCGTCTACCACGGTGACGAGAAAACCGGCCGGCCGGCGAAGTACGCTTCGGCGCACGACCTTCGTCGAAGTTGTGCTGAGCGGCTGTTGGACGCCGAAGTGCCCCAGTCGGTGATCTGCCGGGTGATGCGTCACGCGAGTTGGGAGACAACCCGGCGACACTACGCGCCGGGCGACGTGCAGAAGGACGCCCAGACGTTGAAAAACCTTCTCGAAACGCCGGACGTACCTGGGTACAGTTTGAGTACCATTTGACGTAAGTCAGTGCCCCCGCGAGGACTCGAACCTCGAACCTACTGATTAAGAGTCAGTTGCTCTGCCAGTTGAGCTACAGGGGCCCTCTGCTGAAATCACAGCGTTTTCTTATCTTTTGCTTGATTCCACTTTCTGATGCCGTGGCCAAGTCTAACAAATCCCTCCTGCAGAGCAAGCCGGAGAAACCTTTCCCCCTGGCCCGACCCATTCCTTGGTTTGGTCAGGTCTCGGATGTCGTTTCTTCGGCTTCCTGCTGGTGACTCTTGGCCATTCCGGCAAACAGGCGCTTGATATCGTGGAAGCCGCCAATGGTGACCCACACGGCCATCGAGCCAAACAGCACCAAGGCGCCGATCAGGACGATCTTCCACAGAAGGATCCAGAACGACAACGGCAGAGAGTTGGCCAATAGCAGGTCGTTGGAATACGTCATGATTGATCTCGCGGGGTTTCGGGCGACTCAGGGGCCGCCTGTTTCTTGTCGGGGAAGAAGAGCGAGCCGAAGAACATGGCCAGGATCGTCAGCGCGATGCTGATGAGGCCCACCCGGGCGCTGGGGATCTCCAAACGGATCGTCTGGCGGACCAAACGAGGGTTCTGGGGATCGGTTCGGTCCCAGAACTCTCTCAGAATCGGGTCCTTCTGTTTCGGTTCGATGTCATCCACGGATACGCCTGGTATGGCCAGGATCGTTTTCTCCAGCGAGGGTCTGTTCACGGCCACATTCGTCAAAAAATCGTCGATGCCGTCCTGCACGGGCGTCAGGCCCAAGACGGCTCCGCTGCCGGCCAGGAGGGCCAGCACCGCACCGGTCGAACTGGCCCGTTTCCAGTACAGGCCTCCGGCCACGACGGCGAACGCACCGGTGAAGTAAATCGCCCCGGTCACGGCCATGTAGTCCCACACGTCTTCCTTGCCCTTGTACAACAGGCCCCAATAGAGAACGTATAGGCCGATGGCGACGATGAAAAACCGCGTCAACCAGATTCGGGCTTTCGTGCTCAGGCTGTCCGCAAAGATCACGGCAAAAACCGTGGGGAACCAGATTTGAGCCTTGGCGGCCAGTCTATCGCCAAAGATCGCCGCGAAACAGGTTCGGGCCTTGGTGCCAAGCCCGGCGTCAAGGACGGGGGCGACAACGTCCTGCGTCAACACGCAACTCCAGCAGAGCAGGTAGCTGTCGTGCGTCGACATGAAGGCCGCGATCATCCCTGCGGAGATGATGCCGATGATCACCGGCGGCAGAATCCGGCCGAGAAAGATGGGCATGGCGTAGAGGTTTTTGACGGCGGTCTCTCCGTCTGCCGGGAAGAACTGCCCTTTCAACTCCGGATCGAGGGTCATAATGAACACGAAGGCACAGATGCCCCAGAAGTACGGAATCAGGAAACGGATCAGATAAGAGACCGAGGCCCACATGAACTGTTTCTTGACCGTGCGTGGGCTCTCGGCAGCCAGGGCGCGGGCGACCGACGTCGGCCAGACTCCGCAGCCGACCAAGCCCAGGAACCCCATCCAGACGATGTACTCCACGCCAAATCCACCCTCGGCGATCGTCGGATCGAAGCCCTTGGGGCCCATGAACTGTTCGATGCCGGCGAAGATGTTGGTCCACCCCAACTTGAGGATGATCAGGCAGGTCGTCAGCAACAGACCGAAGGAGAGCACCACAAACTGAACATAGTCGGACAACACCACCGAGAGCATGCCGCCCAGACAGGTATAGATCAGGACCAACGACAAGAGGAACACCATAATCGCCGGTAAGGCTGGAATGGCCGGGAGGCCCCACGCTTCCGGCAGGGGGACGTTCTGGTCGGTCAATCCCGTGATCCCCACCAGAAACATCGAGCCGACCTTCAGAAACAGCCCCATGTTGAGGATCCCGCCGAACGCCATCATGATCCCGCCCAGTATTCGCGTTTTTCGGCCGAAACGCCGGGCGTAGAATTCGGGGATGGTCAGCACCCCCATGGAGCGGAGCCGGTACAAGAGGAAGCCCGTCGCGCCCACAAAGAACGTCACCACGCCGGCCGCCAGCGCAATGTGAAACGCTGCGAACCCGCCGGTAAATCCTTTCTGCGCGCTGTACATAACCGTAATCAGGCCCAATTCGGTTCCGGTCAGCGTGGCGATGCCCAGGCAGGTGCCCAGCGATTGGCCGGCGCAGACGAAATCCTTCATGTTGACGATGTACTTCCTGACCACCAATCCGATCACGACGGAGATCATCGGGTAGCAGATGACGATGACCCAGTCGATCGTCGTGAAGTTGGTTTTTCGCAATGCCTCGGCGGCAATATCCATGGGTGACTTTCCTTTTTCAGTAGTTCCAGATTTCGAATGTGGGTGGCTGGGTCAGAGCGAAAGCGATGGCCCAGATCCGCGACTTCCGGGCCTTCCCGTTGGTCAGGCCCGGCCACCCGACGACATTGTGACCGAAATTTGGAACTACTGATTTTAGATTTCTCCGTGACGACGGTCTTTGCGGCTGCTCAAAATCCCAAATCGCAAATCGCAAATCCAAAATCACAAATCCGTTCAGCCGCCGAGTTCGTGGATCGTTTCGTACATGGCCACGATGTTCTCGGTGGGACTGACCGGCTGAAAGTTGTGACAGGGAGCACAGATCCAGCGCACGTCGCGGTAGATCTCGACGCTGCGGCGAACTTCGTCGACGACGTCCTCGACCGAGCCGAACGCCAAGGTCTGCTGGTTGTCGATCGAGCCGTGAAAGATGATGCGGTCGCCAAACTCGGCGACCAGGCTCTCACGCTCCATCCCCGGACAGCGCCACTGGATGGGGTTGAGAATCTCGATGCCCACCTTGTCGATCAGGTCGGGCAGGAACGGCCGAGCGGCGCCGTCGGTATGGTACATCACGTGGATGCCGTACGAGCGGGCGAGATCGGCCATCTTGATCTGCTTGGGCAGCAGGAACCGGCGGTAAGCGGCCAGACTCATCAGCGGCCCGGTCTGCGAGCCGAGGTCCTCGGCCACCCAGCTCGTGTCGATGCGTCCGCGCCCGGCCTCGAACAGGCGGCAGTGATGCTCGAAGTGGAAATCGTAGATGTGGCCCAGGATCGCGTCGACGATGTTCGGACGCAGCGCCAGATCTTCGAACGCCCGTTCCAGTCCGGTCCGGCCCGATAGGGGTGGAGGCCCAGGGATGAGTAGATGAATCCTGGATTTTC
>CAZGYE010000042.1:0-25559 GCA_964530165.1 uncultured Planctomycetaceae bacterium | reverse complement strand
GATGCTGGACGCTGGCCTGAGCGTTCCCGACCAGCCGCCAACGGCGGTCGAGCCGCCAACGGCGGTCGAGCCACCAACGGCGGTCGAGCCGGCAACGCCAGTCGAGCCGGCAACGCCGGTCGAGCCAGCAACGCCGGTCGAATTGGGGAATGCGGAATGCAGAATGGGGAATGCGGAATGCGGAATTCCGAACTCCGAATTCCGAACTCCGAATTCCGAAATGACACCGGCAGAACTGGCCTTTGGGATGCTCGAGGACGAGTTGCTCCGAGAACCGCAGCCAGATGTGATCCTCGACGACGTGATTCCACTGCTGGACGACATGATCCGGCCGGCCGATGAGATGGAAACGTTTCCGCCGGCCATCTTCGAAGTGGCCGAAGAGAGGTTCGAGAACGAGCGAACCATCATTGATCGCTTGAACGAAGCGAACTCGCTGATCGCAGAAGCCGATCGACTCTCCGTGCCGGAGTCGGCACCAATCACCGAATCTGCCGATGTCGTCCGAACGAGCGGGTATGACGTGGTCCAACCCGAAAGTCAACCGGAACCACATCATCCCTACACTCACCTCTTCAGCGAACTACGCCGACGGGGGCAGCGGCCGGCTTCATGAATGGTCCGTCAAGTTGTCAGGAAATCTTCCCATCCCCGCCACGCGAAGCTTAACGGGTGCATTGTCAGGTCCCACGACAGCGGCTACCATCGAGAGTTCGGAGTGGATGGAGACGTCATCGGGACCGACGGATCGCGTAAACCGAAACGGAAATCACCGAGAGGGAGATCGGGATTACATGGATGACGTCTTCTTCGCACGGACCGCACAAAGACGGCCGGCGGCGACGCGGCGACGCACTGCTCAACCGCCGTTGGCGGCTCAACCGGCATTTCCGGGCCGGCCGTTGTTCTCGCGAACCGAGTTACAGGCCTTCCGAAATGGGACACATTGTTTGATGTATCGGACGCTCGGCGCTCACCTCGACTATGTAGCCGGAATTGCCGGCACGCGCTTTGCCGTCTGGGCGCCCAATGCCCGCGAGGTCTCGGTCCTGTGCGACGCGAATCTTTGGACGCCTGGACAGAATGTGCTCTGTTCGAGTGACAGCGGTGTTTGGTCCGGGTTTGTCGAGCGCGTCGGTGAGGGAGACGCGTACAAGTATGGACTCCGCGTTGACGGCGGCGAGGTCCTCGAAAAGGCCGACCCCTACGCCTTCTATTCCGAACAGCCGCCGAAAACCGCCTCGATCGTTTACGACCTAGCCAACTTCCCCTGGCAGGATGAGGACTGGCTGCGCAGACGCGAAACCACCAATTGGATCCAACAGCCCATCGCGATGTACGAGGTTCATTTGGGCTCTTGGAAGCGGCCCAAAGACGGCCGGAAGTACTTCAACTATCGTGAGCTGGCGCACATGCTGGTCGACTACGCTCACGAAATGGGCTACACCCATCTGCAACTGATGCCCGTGGCCGAGTACCCCTTCGACGGCTCATGGGGCTATCAGACGACCGGCTATTTCGCGCCGACCAGCCGGCACGGCACGCCACACGACTTCATGTATTTTGTCGATTACTGTCATCAGGCCGGTATCGGCGTCCTGGTCGATTGGGTCCCGGCACACTTTCCGACCGACGGACATTCGCTCGGCCGTTTCGACGGGACCAGCCTCTACGAACATGAGGACCCGCGGAAAGGATTTCACCTCGACTGGAACACGTACATCTTCAATTACGGCCGCAACGAGGTCCGCGATTTTCTGCTGTCCAGCGCCCGATTTTGGATCGACACCTATCACATCGACGGGCTGCGCGTCGATGCGGTCGCCTCGATGTTGTACCTCGATTACTCACGTGAAGAGGGCCAGTGGATCCCCAACCAGTACGGCGGCCGCGAGAATCTCGAAGCCATCCAGTTTCTCAAGCACATGAACATCGCGCTGCACGGCGACTTCCCGGGCATTTTGACGATCGCCGAGGAATCGACGGCTTGGGGCGGCGTGTCGCATCCGGTGCACAACGGCGGGCTCGGCTTCAGCATGAAATGGGACATGGGCTGGATGAACGACACGCTGCGCTACATGGGCCGGGAACCCATTCACCGCTCGCATCACCAGAACGATCTCTCATTCCGCATGGTCTATGCCTTTACTGAAAATTTCGTGCTGCCGCTCTCTCACGACGAAGTCGTCCACGGCAAACGGGCGTTACTGTCGCAGATGCCCGGCGATCACTGGCAGCAGTTCGCCAACCTGAGACTCCTGTACGCTTACCAGTACACCATGCCCGGCAAGAAACTGTTGTTCATGGGGGGCGAGTTCGGGCAATGGCACGAATGGCATCACGACGCGGAGCTGGATTGGGCGCTGTTCGGACACCGCTTCCACGACGGACTCCGCCGTTTCGTCGGAGACCTGAACCGCCTGTACCGAGATCACAAACCGCTCTTTGAGCACGATTTCGACCAAAGCGGTTTTAGTTGGATCCAGTGCGACGATGCGGACAACAGCGTCTACGCCCACATCCGCAGTGCGACCGACCCCAATGATGTGGTCGTGGTTGCCTGCAACTTCACACCGGTCCCGCGGGAGAACTACCGACTCGGCGTGCCCCGTCCCGGTTACTACTGCGAGATCCTCAACAGCGACGCAGCCATCTACTGCGGCAGCGACGTCGGCAACGCCGGCGGCGTTTACAGCCAAGCCATCCCCTCTCACGGACGAGAACAGAGCATCTCGCTAACACTTCCTCCGCTAGCGGCGCTGATGCTGAAGCCGGTCTGAACTACGAGCGATCAGCCGTCAGCATTCAGCCACAGAAGAACTGATAGCTGATAGCTGATAGCTGAAAGCTGACCGCTGAATGCTTCCGCATTCCACACTTCCCGCGCCATCTCTTTGGTCCGGTTAAGCGTTTCGATTGCACCGTCTGGCATGATCGGTAACCGCACTTCTGACATCATCGGGTCATCTGTTAGCCATTTGCCCCAATTTGTGCTGACGGTGCGACGCGCTGCGTTTCGGCTCTGTTTCGCCCGGTCGCCAACCGATATCACGATACGACGAGCGATCAGCTCTCAGAAAAGAGCGCTCAGCGATCAGCCGTCAGCATTCAGACACACACAGCGCGGCAGAGCCACAACCAATTGACTGAACCACGGAGACACAGAGACACAGAGAAGAATCAGACTACAAGGTTTGGGAATCGAAGTTTTTCTGTCACCTGAAGCCTCTTACCAACTGATTGGACTGAGTAAATTTCTATCCGATCTCCGTGCCTCCGTGTCTCCGTGGTTTTTCAAAATGTATCCTGGTGACAAGAATTTGCGCAGGAAAACAAGATTTTGAACCTTTGCAGTACAGAAGAACTGATAGCTGACCGCTGAATGCTTCCACAGGCGGAGCGAAGCAATGCATCGCGACAAGAAACTCGGACTGGCGTTGGGAATTCTGCTGATCGGCGCTGTCGGCGCGTTCTTCTTCCGGAACGAGCCGGATCCAACTGTCGAGATCCCGGAACTCCAAGACCCGCAGGCAATCGACAACCAAATTCGTGAGCAGGCTGGCAGTCTGCCGTACTTGAAGGACATCGAACCGGTTGTCTCTGCCGGCGGTCACGATCGGGAAAACAGCCGGCCGGGGCGGCGATTCGAGCGTCCCGATTTTCTCGGAGCCGCCGATTCCGATTCACCTGGTTCCCAAGCTCCAGCTTGGGAACCAGGCGCACCACCGGATCCGATTCCGTCAGCACGCGGGACCTTGGGGGGCTCCATTTCGGTCGCCGTGCCGGAGCAGAACCGAACGTCCCCGGCGAGTGTCGAAGCGGATTCCCAGCAGTCGTCGTGGAACGTGCCGGCTAATTTGTCCGGCGAAGCGATTTGGCATCGCGTGAAGCCGGGAGAGACGCTCACGGGTCTGGCGGCCCGCTATCTCGGCAGCAGCGCTGACTTCATGAAGCTCTACCGGGCTAATCGCGATCAACTCAAGAACCCGGATGACTTGCGGACCGGCATAACGATCCGAATCCCGAAGCACAGCGGTCGTGGTGATTCCCCAGCAGAACCGGCTACGGCCACGACAGAGCCGGCCGACACGACCGGCTCCCAACCGCCGACCCAAACCAAACGCCACCGATTCATCCCTGTTCCGCGAAACCCCCTCATGCCAAACTCAGCCGGCAGCAACCGGATCCGAAAGTCCGGCGAACCGTCCGCCCAGGTTCCAGCGCCGCCCGAAACCTCTTCCGGCAAGCGTTCCGAAGAGGACGACACACATCAAAAAACGACCGTCGCCGGCGATGCAGCGCGGCCGCGGGTTGAATCGGCCGGTTCCGAACCTCAGCCGCGGCGCTACACCGTCCGCCGCGGCGACAGCCTGGAAAAAATTGCCCTGCGATTCTACAGCAGCCGCAGCGCCACAGAAAAAATCTTCCGCGCCAATCGCCATCAGCTCAACAAGCGAAACCTCCTGCGAGAAGGAATGACGATCGTGCTGCCGTGAGACCAGCGCAGTCTCACTAGTGTTCTTCTCGGGCGGGTCGGTCCGTGACGCGGTTGGCTTTTTTGCGAAGCAGGCTGATTAACTACGGTGTGAAAGAAAACTCTTGCTGTCTGGTTGCGCCCATCAACCTCCAATTGCGTTTGTCGGGGCAACACGCCACTTCTGAGAGGATCTTCTTAATCTCTTTCCTTGGAAGAGTGCGACCATTAGAAAGCCGCGATTCAACGTACTCCAAAACTTCGGATTCCGTGGCATCCAATCCCTCGCGGTTCCGCTGCGACAAGAAGTTTTGAATGTGGTATCTTGCAAATTCTGTTTCCGATACACGCGCCACCCTTGGTTCTTCTTCGCGGAGATACCATTTGGCCGTGACTTCGTCAAAACGAAAATGACGCTCAAACATTGGGGTGATGTCACCACACTCGCGACTAAACTCCGTCAACAATCCTGTTTCAAGCAGTTTTGGCACGACGCTGTGGTGAAGGTTCTCCGTCGTCGCCCCCACTTGCTCAATAATTGTCCGCTCGCAGCACTGTCGGACGACGGTCGCAGCGTCCACTTTTCGCTTCGGCTTTCGGCGTTTTGCCGGACGAGCTGTTTTTCTGAAATTCAGAACGAGCTCCCCGGAGAGAACGCGCAAAGGGTTTTTTTTCTTGTGCATCGACCAAACAACGCCGACCGGCTGAACGAGCGTGTTGACGTACTTGAACCCGGCTGCCGAGCACGCATCGACCAGACTTTCCCAATACGTTGTGTCTCGGTGGGCAAACACAATACTCATCCAACCAGAGGTCCTGAGAATCTCGTACATCTGTTGTAGAGCTGTGGTCATGAGATGATGGTAAACATCGTGAGACTTCCGCAATTGGCCGCCTTCAATAGCCTCTTCCGTACGGTCTGTCGGACTGATTTGCATCCCTAGCCACGCCGCCCACATGGTAGACAAATCGAGATATGCAATATGTGCCCCGTAAGGCGGATCGGTGTAGATGTAGTCCACGCTCCCCGGTTCCAGCCAATTGAGCAAGCGAGTTGCCGATCCATGCTTGAAAACGGCTGTGTCTTCTTCATAGAAATCGCCAATTAGCTCGTTCGTCTCGCGTTTGGCGACGACCAGACGATCAACACGCTTCGCAAACTGGTCCCAAAGTGGCAGCTCAACAGGCTCTTTGGCTACTTTGTAACGGTAGATGCTGAATATCGCCGCGCCACCGCGGCTTTCTCGCCGGTTCGATGCAGAGAGAAACGTGCAATTGATGCGTGCAAGCGTTGAGGAGAACGCAAAAAGCAGCAGATCGCGGCTTGGCTTGTGTGTCACCTTGGTGATCTCTGCACGTAGTCGGGCCAGACCGTGCAACATGCGAGGGGTGAAAAGCTCCTCAACGAACTGAACGTCGGAATTATCCGGCAAGCGGACTTTCTTGGGATACCAGTCTCTTACCGCAACGTTTTTCAAATCGCGGTTCGGCGTGGCCCAAATATCCAAGATGTCCTGGCGGCACCCTTCATCAACGGCCAGGAAAGCGTCTCGCAATTTGCCGATATCAACCGGGGCAATGGCTGTCTGGCGCGCAAGGAAGCAGGCCCACTGGCTGATGTCAACGTAAATCGCTTTTCGCCTGAGCACGAGCGATTCGACCGCCGTCACTCCCGAGCCACCAAATGGATCGAGGACAGTGTCACCTTGGGATGAGAAATGCCGAATGTATTCCTGAACGACGTTCCACGCTCGTTTCGTGAAGTAAGGATGGCTTCCGTAATGGCGGCTCGCTCCTTGCTTGGCGGGTACGAAGGACCTGCGTAACGGTTGGGACGGCGGTCGAGTCATGCTGCTTCTCGTAATAGTCGATCGAGTTCTCTCAACTCAATGATGTCGATGTACCTTCTCAGTACGTCCGGCGCATCATGCTCCATGCACAGCACGACAATTCGTTGACTGTGATGGCCTTGCTTCTTGTGATGGGGCGCCTTGAAGCCGCTGGAGAGCTTCTCAAGCTCGATTTGGCAGGGATATTCCGGATACCCGAGAAATGCGAACGTTGCGTCCGGGCAATCAATCCCTTTTCCGCGGAACGGACCGAGATTGATGCCAAGTTTCTGCAACGCGCCGCTGGCCCTGAGGAGATCGGGTTCGTCGAGATGGGGCAATCGCCGGCCATGATCGGCGACGATTGACGTGATCTGTGATTGAACCCAGGAACGACAGGATTTCGAGAATTGGTTCGGGTTCCGCAGTTGCGACGTCAGCAACGCCGAGTGATGTCCGTCGACAATTGTCAATGGGTGAGAATCATGGCGCAAGGACCGGCGCTGCTTGCGCCCGTACAATTTGATATGCGATGGTTGAATAACGAAATATTTGGACTCGTCAAAGGAATCCGAAAATTCAATACGCTCAATGTCGGTTTCTTTCAACCGGTACCAGTGAGCCACCTGGTGGGCCACGGAAGCCACCTTACCACGATTGCTCTGCACACGGTCGTGCCCGACCCGACCGACCTTCGATGAGACGGCGGTGAGTCCGGTTTCGATGATGCCGTATTGCGTCCAAAGGCGCACGGGCCGCGTTTCGTGACGCTGCAACATCAATTGGCTGGGCTCAGTCAGGCCCTGCAAATAGTATTGCGGCCCACCGCTCTTTCGGGAACTCTTTTTTGTCTGTTCGATCCAAGCCATGACAAGGCGCATGTTACCCTGCCGCCCCGTCGCTGGTCAACTTCTCGCCTGCGCGGTGCAGATCGGCCTACGGCTCCTCTGATGCCTCGTCAGCAAGAAGCTCCAGTGCGTATTGGCCGGCATTGGGGACAGAAGCACTCCGGCGCAAACCAGCTTCCGTGTCCAATTGCTTCAGCAGGTATTCCGCCTTTTCGTAGGGGCAGAAGCGTTCGAGCCGTTTCACGAACGGTTTGAATTCCGGATCGCGCAGGGCATCCGCGAACGTTTCGAACTTACCGATTAGGTGCAGATGATTGTGAGCCAGCACCAGCTCGCGGCAACGCCGGGCGACTTCAGGCCAGCCGGCGCAGCACGCGGACACGCCGGCCAGCAACAGGAACTTATCGCAGCCCGGCAGTTGCCGCTTCTGCTGCGACAGCTCGGCCAGTTGGACGTAGACGAGCATGGCCTGTTCGTGATCGCGCATCGAAAAACACCGCCCGAGACAATGACCAATGACCAATGACCAATGACCAATGACTACTGATCAATGACCAATGACCAATGACCAATGACTACTGATCAGTCTTCGCCGCTTAGAACCGGATCTTCAAACCATCGTAGGCCAACTCCACACCTCGCGGCAAGCGGGCGTTGGTGGCGTCATGGTCTAGCTGGTGAGCGATGTGCGTGAAATATGTCTGCCGCGGCTTGACCCGCTCGACAACTTCCAGGCTTTCGTCGACGGAAAAGTGCGTGGGGTGCGGTCTCTCCCGCAGCGCGTCGACGACCAACACGTCGAGCCCTTCCAACAGCGGCCAGCTTTCATCGGGAATGCGGCTGACGTCGGTGCAGAAGGCGACGTCGCCCAACCGAAAACCGAGCACCGGCAGCTTGCCGTGCAGAAGACGAATCGGCCGCACAACCACGCCGAGCAATCCGAACGGTTCCAGCCCGATGCGCTCAAACCTCAGCCGCGGAACTGCAAACGCGTGCGCGTTCGGCGACGGCGGCGAGAATGCGTAGTGGAACGCGGCCCGCAATTGCCCCTCGACGGTCTCTTCACAGTACAGGGGTACTGCTCGATCCAGGCGGTGTCCGAAAATCCGCAAATCGTCCAGCCCGTGAATGTGATCGGCATGAGCGTGTGTGAAGACGGCGGCCTGAATCAAGTCGATTTGCTCGCGAAGCAATTGTATCCGCAATTCCGGCGGCGTATCGATCAGAAAATTTCCCTCCTCCGCCCGCACCAGCGCGCCGGTGCGTGTCCGCCGATTACGCGGATTCGTCGATGTGCACACCGCGCAATCACAGCCGATGACCGGCACCCCGGTACTCGTGCCGGTGCCCAGCAGTATCAGTTGACGGGTCGGCTGCTGAAAGCTGACAGCTACTCTCCTTCTTCCATATACTCACTGACGCCGTCTGAACTGATCAGCAGCAGACGCTCGCAGAGCGGATGGTCTCTCTGCGCGTAATCTTCCCGGACCTGCCTGCGGACTTGCTCGATGATTTCGCCGGAGTCGAGGCTGACGGCCACGCAGAAGTCGCGGCTGGGGATGCCGACGACGACTTCGCCGCCCAGCACTTCGCGGAGCTTACGGTGAAACGCAGGGCTGAGCAACCGAGAGGCGTTGTAGGCGTCGGGCCGGTTCGGCATGAGCACCTGCTGGCTTCCGGTTTCTCCGGCGAGGATAAACTCCATTTCATTGTTGTCGAAATAGGTTTCGAGGTTCTCCAAAGCCAATCGATGGAGCTCTTCGGGTGTGAGGTTCCAAGTCTTGAGAAGGTCGTTGCGAATGTACCAATAGGCGTTCGATTCGTCGACGACGTAGAGGATCATCTGTCCCGCCAGCCAGCCGGCGCCGACAAAGTTCGGAAAGCTCTCGCGCCAGACCGATTCGGGATAAAGCATCGGCATGATCCGCTCGCGGACCCGCTCAAGCGGCGGCTCGGTCTGTTGTGTGCCCCATTCCTGCACCTGGACGACCGTGGTCAGCGCCGGCAGCAAGATCTCCTCGAACTTCTCCGGGCTGGAGACGTACGAGCGGTAAAAGTTGAACAGGTTGATATTCGATCCGCCCAACTGCAGTTGGAATTCGTCGCTTTGCTCACATTTCAGCAGCGGGAACCGCTCGCGGGCCAATTTCAGGACCCGCTCGGCAAACATGCGGGGCGGGTCGGCCGGCTCGTCGGCCAGCCGAAGCGTGTTGAGGATCATGACACTCAGCGTTCGCAGCTCAGGGTCAAACTCTCCCGTCTGCACGAGCGAAGCCGCCAGGCACACCGACTGCTGCTGCACCGCCCAGATCCGCCATCGCCGCCACTTGGTTTTTTCCAAAAGGTGTTTCCACCACGGGGGGCGTTTCGACACGGGTGACTCGCCCTCTAGACCGAACGATCGATAGGGCACGTCTAACGGATTGATGTGCTGCACGTTCCGCGATCGTGGAAACAGCGACTCCACGTCGAGGACCGCTGCCAGTTCGACGTCCTTCGGCTCGGACAGCCAGAAGCAGTTCAGGCTTAATCTGCCGTGACCGTCGGGAGAGACCAACTCTGCGAGCCCGTCGCCTTCCTCCAATTGCCAGCCGGGAGGATACCAGATCTGATACCAGTTGGCCGGGCCGGTATACGATCGCCAATGTTCGGGGTGAGTTCGCGACAAACTACTGCTCCGAATTTCCGGGCACGTCTTTTCAGCCGTTGCTCTTTGTCTTCTCGATGTACGCCATGCGGAGTTGGTGCAGCGACGACTGCAGCAGCGACTGCTCGGCGGCATCTAAGTTGCCGGTCGTCTTTTCCTGCAAGACATCCAGCAGGTCGATGAAATGACGGGCCAGTGGAAGCTGCGTTTCCGCCTTGCCGGTCACCGGGTGGGGGACACCACCGAGCGCGACCATCGCCTGGGTGGCAAACATACTGACCAGCGTGGTGAACTCTGCGGGTGGAATGTCGTGGTAATCGGCCGCCGGCTCGGGCTGCTCGGAATTGGCTTGGGCGTCGCCTGGCGGGGCGTCTTTCTGCTGCTCGGCGGACTCCTCTTTGCGTTTCTGGTCCAGAGCAGCATCTTCGGCCTTGACCCGCTGCTTCCAGTCCTCGTCGGTGGTGATCTCAGGTTTTGGACGGCCTTTAGACGTTTCAGACGGCATTTCGCTCTCCTCCACTAAAATCAGTTTAACACGTCAGCCGACGCAAGGCACGCAGAGATTTCAAAGACCGCGGCAGATCGCAGGCTAGGTCGACTGTTCCAGATGCTGAAAAATATCTGTTTGGCGCGGACGTCGGGAACGCAGCTTGTTGAATGCTCACTGGCTGCTCAGACTGCAGGCAGGTGAAATCGTTCGCCAGCCGCCGGACAAGAATGCTCGTGACGAAAACAACCGGCCGGGAACAACTTAGGTCGAAGCGGCATCCACAGCCGAACGGTCGGCACGTGGTTTGCTGGTCAGCACTCGGCGATTCAAGCCAACATCGGCTGCTAACGATCGCTGAGCCGAGGGACCATCGGCCGGAAGTGGAGCCGGGACGGATTCCTTGTCGATTCCGTTCCGGGCGAGCGCCTACGCTTTCGGTCGTTCCCTCGGTTTCTGGCTGGCCGGACAGAGGGCGTCGTCAGCGAATTCCGTGAGCGGGGAGCGCCGTTACCGAGAGATTTCGCGGGTATCGATGCGATACGCGCCTTCTAGTCGAAAATAGCGGACACCGTTGAGTTGCTCTTCACCGGTGATCCGGTATCGGCCGGGCGCCAGAGAGACACGCAGCCCTGTACCGACCTCCCAGGCGCGGGTGTAGTGCTGGAATGTGCAAAACCGATCGAATTCCGAATTGACGGCGGACATCGGTTTCATTCCCACCGACCACAATCTGAGCAGTGAAAACCAGACATCGTGGGAACGGCCTTGTAGTGATTGTCCGAGTTTGAGTCTAGTCCAGTCGTGGACTTCTCTCGGATCGACGGTACATTGCCGTTCATACTCCCTATCGACATTGTAGCGCTCGCGTCTTCATCAGGAAATCACTTGATTTCCAAAAAATGCTCACTGTGTCACGATGACGTGATAAACGCCGCGCCGGTCGTCGCCATGTGACAGCGTGGCGTGGAGCTGTGTGTCGCCGGCAGGAAGCTCGACGCCGGTGAACTCGCAGGAAGTCGCGTCGGCGGCGATCTGGGTGCGCTTAGCGACGCCTGCGATTCTCAACTCGGCAAAGCCCGCTGCGTCCTTCGGGTCGAACAACAAACGGACGTCGTATTGGCCCGCCTTGGCCACGTGCAACTCCCAGTAACCTATCGAGTTTCGCGCCCAGGTGCCGCCGCGCCAGTCTTGCCGGGTGAGCACGGTTGGGTTTTCGTGCGGCGTGCCGACGTAGATGCGAGGTGGGGCGTAGTTGTCCGGCCGTGTGCGGGAGACGTCGTCGAACCACTCGTCGTAGGCCTTTCTGAGCCGGGCGAAGACTTCCGGCTTCTGGTCGATCAGGTTCGTGGTTTCGCCCGGATCGTTGAGGACGTCGTACAGCTCGAATTTCGGTGGGCCGTCGAAACGCTCGCGTCCGAAACCACTGGCATGAAGCAGCTTCCAGCGCGGATCGCGGATCATAAAGTTGTGGTAACGCATCGGAGCGTCGCCGCGATGCGATTGAATCACGATCGTGCGGTATGGCCAGTCGACTTCTCTGCCTTCCAGCAGCCCCAGCAGGCTGCGACCATCAAGGCGGAGGCCCTTGGGCGGATCGACGCCGCATGCCTCCAGGATCGTGGGCATCAGGTCGATGTGGGCGGCGACCTCGTCGCGCGTCTGTCCGGGCTTGAACCGCGCGGGCCAATGGAGCCAGAGGGGTGACCGGATGCCGCCTTCGTGCACGTAGCTCTTCATGCCCCGCAGCTCGCGCACATACCGCAGCGTGTTCGGCCCGTTGTCCACCAGGAAGATGACCAGCGTGTTGTCGGTGATTCCCAACGCATCCAGCTTGCCGAACAGACGGCCCATGTTCTGGTCCACGTTGGTGATCATCGCCGCGATGCGGGCCAACCTGTCGATCGCTGCGTCGAGCCGTTTGCCTTTCGGCTTGGCAACCATGATGCCGGCCAAGTCTTTCTTCATGTAGTGCTTCCGCAAGTCTTCGGGAACGTCGTGGTACGGGCCGTGCGGTGCATTGGTCGGCAGATAGACGAAGAAGTTGCGTTTGGACTTGTGGGCCTTCTCGATGAACCGCTGCGCTGCGTCGAAGTACACGTTGGTGCAATAGCCGGTCGTCTGCACCTGCTTGCCGTTGTGGAAGAGGATGGGGTTGGTATAGCGGCGATTGTTCTCCCGCGGCTCGGACGGCTGCGCCAGACCGCCGCCGCGGAGGACGAGCGATTCCTCGAATCCCTGGTCGATGGGCCGCATCGGATAGCAATCGCCCAGATGCCACTTGCCGAAAATCCCCGTGGCGTAACCGGCTTTGGACAAGACCTCAGCCACGGTCACTTCGTCGGGGTCCATCATCGAGCGGCCGAGGTAGGTGTCGATGCAGCGCGTGCGGTAGTTGTAACGGCCGGTCATCAGGCAGGCCCGCGTGGGCGAACAGACCGGGCTGACGTAGAACGTGCTCATCGAAGCGCTGCGCTGGGCCATGGCGTCGATGTGCGGCGTCTCGATCACCTTGTTGCCCATCACGCCGAAGTCGCCGATGCCTTGATCGTCCGTCATCACCAGAATGACGTTCGGCCTCTCGGCGGCAGCCGTTGGGCTCGTGAAGAGAGAGGACAACACGATTGCAACCAGCAAGAAGACGATCGATTGTCGTACCATTTTGGAAACTCCTGCAGTCGGTCCGGCTACTTGAGAGAGTTCAGATAGGCCGTCAAGTCGGCGACTTCGCGGGCCGTCATGTCGCGCAACAGAAGCTCGGGCATCAATGATTTCTGTTGTGGAATGAGCAGTTCTACCTCGGCCGCCCTCAAGCGCACAAGTTTGTTTTCGGAATCCTTCAGAACGACTTCGTCCGCCGTTTTCTTCACCAACAGCCCCGTGTAGACCCGGCCCTTGGTGGTCTCCAGCAGGTAGGCGGCAAATTTCGGATCGATGACCTTCGACGGATTCAGGATCGTGTCGAGCAGCTCGGCCCGGTTGTACTTCTTGCCGATTTGGCTCAGATCGGGACCAAGCTCGGTCCCCTTGCCGTCGATGCGATGGCAGTTCTTGCACTGCAGACCGGCCGCTTCGAAGAAGATCTGCTTGCCGTGGGCCATGTCGCCGGGCAGGGCGAGAATCTCCTCCGGCTTGATCACGCTGCCCAGTCGCTTCGTCCGTTGCGCTTCCGGAAGGAACCGCTCGAACAAATCCCGCACGTAGGAGGCGGGGTGTTTCGTTGCCCTGGCGATCACCTCGTTCCGGATGGGTTCGGTCAACGATTGCTCGCTGACGGCCTGCAGCAGCCGCAGCGCCGCACCGGTCGACGCCAGGAGCCGGTCAATCTGCTTGGCCCGCACGTCGGCCGAAGCGCCGCCGTGAGTGCGGAGATCGTTCAATGCCGAAACGGCTTCGGCCCGAAGTCGAGCCACGACTTCCGCGTTTTCCCCGTCACCGGTGTTGGCGGGCAACTGTTCGATCCAGTCGTGAATCAGGCGCAGACCACGCTCGTCGACGACCCTCGAACCGATGCGCGGCATCCGTCCTGTACCGAGTTTCGCCATGCGGTAGAACAAGACGGAACGATACGGGTCTCCGGGCGCCAGGACTCGGGCGTTGGAAATGTGGAAGGTCCCCTGTCCCGGACGAGCTCCGACAGCTTTCGTCTCGGCGAGATTGAGGGGGTACAACAGCCGGAATTCGGAATTGCCGCCGCCCCACTTGCGGTGACAGTGAGCACAGTTGGCGTGCAGATACGAGCGGGCTCTTCGATCCAGGGGCTGTGTTTTGTCGGCATAACTCACCAATCGCGGCAGCTCTTGGGGACGTCGGGGCAAGGGTTCGGTGAACAGGCCCAGATGCTCCAGGGTGCTCAACTGGTTGGCGACCACGCCGCCGTAGTCGTGGTCTTTGTTCATTTGCAGCGTGTTGATTCCCAGCACAAACTTGGCCGCCATGTTGTGACAGACGGAACATTCCGCACGGCTGTGGAAATGCCAGGTCTGTTGCAGCTTGCCGCCGGGAGCATCGGGATCGCTGATCGTGAAGGTCCGATCCAGGCCGTTGGGGTCCTCCAGCAAGACCGCGTCGGTTTGCCGATCGTTCCACACGTACGTGTAGCCCTGCCAATACTGATCGCCGACTTCTTTGGTTCCGGCCAGACGTTCGTGGTGCAGAATCCGCGTCTCCAGCCGACGGCGGCTGGACGGGTTTCCTTTTTCCATTTCCAGAGAAATGGTTTCGACGATCACCGTCCCGTTGGGAAACTTCCAGCCGTGCGGGACGCCCGGCGCCGGCTGCGGGAACTCGAGGGCGTCGAACTCGATTTTCGAATCGCCCGGCAGTGCCAGGAAGCGTTCTTTGTCGGCGCCGTCGATCCACATGGGCGCGTTGATCGAATAAGGAATCAGCCCCGCAGCCGGAACATGGTCCGCGGTCGATGCGAACAGTCCGGTCTGGCTGAGCTGGCGCGGGAACTCGGATGTCTCTGTCGACGTTTCGGCCCCGATGAGACGATGAATGCCGCCGCCCATGTGATCGACCAGATACAGCTCACCGGCCTGGTCTTCCCCAAAACCGACCAGCCGCAGGCTTGTATCGACTAGCTCTTGGTGCCAGGTGACCTTGCGTCTCGAGCGGTCCATTCGCAGGCCCCAGACCCGGCCGGTGTCGTAGTCGCCGTAGATGTACGCGCCGACTAAGTCCTTCAATCGTGACCCGTGGTAAACGAAACCGCCCGTGACGGAACGCCCCTCGGTATGATTGTACTCGACGATCGGCGGCAGGATGGGAGTCGGCCCTTTCTTGCGCTGGGGAAGAAACGGATGGCTTCCCTCGGTCACGCTCCAACCGTAGTTGCCGCCCCGCTGGATTCTGACGACCATCTCCCACAGGTCCTGTCCGACATTGCCGCCCCACAGATCACCCGTGACGCGGTCGAAACTCATCTTCCAGACTTGTCTGAGTCCATAGGCCCAAATTTCCCCCCGGGCGCCCGGGACACCCACAAACGGATTGTCCTTGGGAATTCCATACGCCTTGCCGTCGTCGGAACGATCGACGTCGATGCGCAGGACCGAGGCTGGCAGATTGCTGATGTCCTGGCCGGTCTGGTATTCGTCGGCAAACCCGCTGGAGTCGCCGGTGGCGATGTACAGGTAGCCGTCCGGTCCAAATTTCAGGCAGCCGCCGTTGTGTCCGCCCGAGGGCCACTCCAGCAGGAGTTTCTCGGTGCTCTTATCGCAGCGGAACGGGTCGTCACGGCTGACTTGAAACCGGGAAAGATGTGTTCCTCGCGGCAGCTCTTCCTTGGGATCGATGATGTAGCTGACGTAGACATAGCCGTTCTTCGAGAATTGTGGGTGGAACGCCAATCCGTAAACGACGTTGCCCAGATCGAGAAACAAGTCGGCCTTCTCTGCCTGCGGCGTGTTGGGGAAGGAGAAAATCTTGCCGTACCGCTCGGCGACAAACAGGCGATCGGTCCCTGGTGCACGGGTCAGCGCCAGCGGCTCGGTGAACTTGAGCTTGGGGAATGCACGCTCGATTCGATAGGGAGCGGGCGGGTCGGGCGTTCCTTTGATGTTCGACGTGGTCCACGGCACCCGCGTCTCGATACCGTACAGCCGCGCAGTTCCTCCCTTTTCCGCCGGCAACGCCACTTGGAAAATCGACCCAGTGACGAGCAATCCACCAACGCCAACGGCAGCCAAGAACTCTGGAATACGCATGACGAAATTCTCAGATACTAGTTGTGATACCCGGATAAACGAATTTGACAGAACCCTACTCAACCCGCACGCGGATCTGAAACCGCTGCTGGTGACTGGCTTGAAATCTCTCGGCCGCCTTTTGGAACACCTGGCCGCGGCGGTCATTCGCCTTCACTTCAAGCGGAAAAAGACGCTTCGCGGAGATCCGCACGTCATTCACACCGGCGTCGCCGGCTCGCGGCGCGCCGGAGAGCCGGCCGGATTGACGGTCCAGCTTCAGCCACGCCGGTCCCTGCAATAACGCGAATTCGTAGGCTTCCTTTTCCCAGTATTTCTGGGTTGTTGGAGCGTAGCGGTGCTGGAGGTCGCCGAGGGACCGCAGCGTCTCGATCTGGTAGCTGTACACTCGGCCGACGACCGCGTCCGTCTTCGGCCGCGACAGAATGTACGGGTGAGGCAGCTCAACGTAATCCGAGCATCCGCTTTCGGTGCCGCGACGGTCAATGGCAACGACGCGGTAGAAGCTGCGGTTCATGGCTGGCTGCGGTGCCTCAGGGGTGACGACCAGCATTTCAGTCTTGGTGGTGCGGGACAGCAGGTTCGACGGCTGACGACCCAGCCCCTTCACGTCATAGGGCTTGCTGCTGATGGAAAAGCCTCGCTCGTCGCTGCCGTAAACGTCGTAAGCCACCGGCCGCGGCCCGCGCGGATTGGGCTCCCAGTGGATGGTGATCTCGCCGTTTTTCTGCTGGACGTACTTCACATTGACCGGCACACGCGGACCACGAAAGCGGAAGTGCCACACGGGACTCCACTGTCCCCAGACACCATGCTCATCTTGCGGCCGCACTCGCCAGTAGTAGTCCACGTCGGGGCTGAACATCCCCGTGAATGGAGAACCGTGCGAAGTCGTCTCGATGATCGTGTCGAAGCACGGCCGATAGCACAACTTCATGTCCGCAGAGCGGCTCACCTGGATGTGGTACCGGGCCGCGCCGGAAACCGCCGGCCAACGGAACTGGAACGTCGACTTGCCAACGACGGCGTCATGTGTCGGGAACAGCGGCTGTCGGGGCGGCTTGGGCGGAATGATGTTGCTGCTCTCTCGCCAGAGGTGTGTGACGGTCACCTCATGCGGTCCGGTTGTCTCATCGGTGTAGACGACCTTGTTCTGCCCCAGGCTGAGACGCGGCAGCGAATGCGGCGAGGTCATCAGGTCGGTCTCGATCGAGAGCGCGGCCAGTTGCGCCGAACCTGTCGCTTTCGATCCAAGCGACACCCGAACCCAGTACCGGTACTTGGGCGGCCGCTTCTTGATTTCGAGCTGTCCATCCAGGTCGGCCTGGCAGCGAACCGCCCCTTTGCCCGAGCCGTTCCATACTTTCTTCCAGCTTTTGTTGTCCAGCGAGAGTGAAATCTCGAAGCGGTCCTCCGCAGTCTGACCGAGAAACTCCGCGTGGACTCGACCGCCGCAGGCCGCGTATGGACTTTTCATTTCGTAGACGAGAAAAGCGTCCTTCGTCGTTCCGGCCAGGGTGCTTGCTTGCGAGCCTCCTTTGGCCGGGCGAATGTCTTTCTCAGCCGAGATGCCGAGCCGGTACGCGTCGGCATCCAATCGCGGCGAATAAACGTGCAGGGAGTTGCCCCAGAACCGGCGTCCCCTTGGGCCGTCGCTGGCGAACTTGCCCACGTTGTCCCAGCGGTAGACGATCTTCTCGCCGGGCCGCAGCGTCATGTCGATGCGATGCCCGGCCGCGGCGCGGAAGCCGGCCTCGTCATCGCTGCCGAACAGGGCGGCAGCCTTCTCACCAACCTGCCAGCCTTGAAAGATCGGCCCAAACGAGTGCTCGCGCTTCACCAGATCATGGTCGCGGGCCAGCGCATCGCCGCTGACCGGATGCTCGTTCTCACGGTCCAGGTAGAATGCATCCTCGTCGATGTCGAGAAACTGGTAGTCGCCGTCGAGGAACACCTCGCACATCACGTGCCCGTGCAGCGCCCGCGTCTTGGGATTGCGGCCGTATTTCTGCCGGTTGAAGCCCGCGTGATAAAAGAGCGAACAACCGACCGCACCCGAGTCGTCGCACAAGCCGCCTCCGAAGACGCAGAGCATCTTCACCGGATCGTGCAGCTCGTCGTCCACAAAAATCGGATCGTCGTGGTGACGGTTCCTGCGGACGAAATCCCAGATCAATAGCACCTTCTCCTGATCGTTTTTTGCCCCGGCGAGAATTTCACGCAGCAACTCATCGAGGTTCCACCAGCGTCGTTTGCCGTTGGTGACGACTCGCGGGTTAACCACCGGCGTGTCGCCCGTGTTCTCGATCGTCAGCGACACGTTGGGCTGAAAAGCGATTTGGAACGTCTCATAGTTCCGCGTGATGGTGTTGTCCATGTCCACGGTGCCGCCCATGAGGACGCTGTACTCGTGCCGGCCGGAGGTGACCTTGGACTGGTACTGTTTGGCCCCGGTGGTCTGGAACACTGAAGACGTCTCCTCCGAGGGCGTCTGTGACGCGGCGGTCAGCAGACCTGCCAACGTCATCACTACCGAGCGGAACGAAACGACAGTCAGTGTCGGTTTCATCTCTTGGCTCTCTTTGCTTGACCGATGACGCGTCAGAGCGACAAACGGCCGGCTTGCAGGCAGCCTTCCGGCTGGCAACGCCGGCTAGAGATCGCTCGTCGTGACTCCTTTGACGGTATCCAGCATCCGGGCCGTCGTCAACCGGCGTGCGCAGGACATGCTTTGAGATTCGCCAGCCGCAACGTCGTGGAAATCGCCTTTGAGCCGTCAAAGCCCACGGGCGGCGGCCCGTGGGGTCCCGCCGGTTGCCACCGGCGGGCTTTGCTTGGTACAGCACGGGCGCGAAACCGGCTATAATCCATCGACATCGAATGTGCTCGTCGGCTTTGGAGAAAAGGGAGACGGTTCATGACGTCAAAGGTCCCCACGTTGTTGCTGGTGGTCCTCATCTCGGCGCCGTTGTTTGCGGCGAAGATCGGCGAGCCGAAGACGCCTTACCAAGACCGTCCCGATGACAAGCCGCAAGACCACGTCGAACTCGTCAGTCAAAGCGACCACATTTATGAGATCAAGTTTCGAGGCACCATCGACGGGACCATGACGCGGATGCCGATCGGCTATGCGGCGTTCGTGCAGGGTTGGCAGCCGAACCGCTCGCTCTCGATCGAGAACGTCGGAGACACCGACGTGCGCAATCCGCGGATTGTGGTGGGCGGCAAACGCAATTGGCAAACGCTCGAAGACATTGTGGCTGAGGCGGCCGGTTCTTACACCAGCCCGGCCGACAAGGCGCGGGCCATTTGGGAATTGCGGCGGCGAAATCGATTCCACGCCTGCACCTGGGACGGGGAATGCAGCGACGCTTTGAAATCGCTGAACGTCTACGGCTACACCCTCTGCGGCAACGAGGCCCAGGCGATCAACGACCTGTGGAAGGTTGCCGGGCTGACGACTCGCCGCGGCTATCCGATCGGGCATGTCGTCACCGAAGTGTTCTACGAGGAGGCGTTCCATCTGCTGGACAGCGACGAGCACGTGATCTGTCTGAAGCGAGACAATCAGACCATCGCCTCGGCCGCCGAGGTCGTGCGCGACCACGACCTGGTCAAACGCACGCACACCTACGGGATCGGCAGCGCGGACAGCCGGCAAAGGGATGAGTTCTCCGCATCGCTGTACGTGTACGAGGGCGAGCGGAAGGGAGATCACGGCACGGCCACCCGGCACTCGATGGACTTGACCCTCAGGCCCGGCGAGTCCATCGAGTTCCGCTGGGATCACATCGGCAAGCAGTACACGGGTGGGCGCCAGCTCAAGAAAGGTCAAAAGCAACGAGACGGCCTGGGCGACTTGCGCTCCGGTTGGGGCGCCACGGCTTACGACAACATGCGCAACGGCAAGTTGCGGTATCAGCCGGACTTGACAACCGAGTTTGCGCAGCGCGGCGTGCAAACCGCAGAGAATGCGACTTTCGACGCCCCGTCGGCGACCATCAAACCGACGAACCCTGCCGAGCCGGCGCGGATCACCTGGTCGTTCGGCAGCCCGTATGTTTTTGTGGGGGGACAGGCGACTTGCCAGGTCCGTTTGGCGGAGGGTGCGGCCGCTCATTGGCGTTATCGGGCGGGCAAGGCCGACTGGCAAACGCTCGCGTCGGTGAAGCAGCCCGGCGAGCATCCACTGACGGCGACGCTCGATGAGGTCGTCTCGCCGCGAGGAAAGCCGACGTACAACTTCTCCCTGCAGTTGGTCCTCGAGGCGGGAGCCGTCGCCCAGGCGCCCGTCTTCGACCACGATATCCAGACGTCGCTGCTGTCGCTGCCGGAGTTGGAGGTGGGAAGCAACCGGATCGTCTATTCCGACGAGAGCGAAGAGCTGCGCATGGTACGGATCACGCATCGGTGGGTGGAGAGGACGACGGCACATCCGCCGGGCTCGCCGGCCGCGGCCGTCACGCCGGGTGACGGGGCAACCGTCGAGGGCACACGCGTCAAGTTTCGGTGGGAGCCGGCGACCGATCCGGACGGCGACAAGATCGTCGACTACCACTTCGAGCTTTCCCGGCATGCCGACATGCGATGGCCTCTTTCCCCGAATTTCGAGAAGCTCACCTCGCACACTCCGTCGAAAGGGAAACCGGAATGGACGGTTCCCTACGTCGGCCTGCTCAATCCCCAGACCACCTACTACTGGCGGGTGCGGGCCCGCGACTCGACCGGTGTGTGGGGACCGTGGAGTCGTACGTTCCGCTTCCAGGTGAATGCACCGGGCGTGCCGTTGGACGTGAAACTCATCCCACACGACGACGATGGCGGGCTGGTGCTTTCGTGGCGGGCCAATCCGCAGGGCAGGGCACCGGTCGCCTACAAAGTGTACGGCAGCGATGAGAAGGGATTCTCCACGAGCGATACCGAGTCCCTGGTCTTTCGCGGCAAGGGGTTCGTGCGGACGATGGAGGAGTTCGTCGCCAAGCCGGCAAACGCCCCGGACGCCGGGTCGGTCAAGACGCCGGCGAACCTCATCAGCCGGACTGAGACACCATCGCTGCAGGTTGTCGGACCGGAGCTGAAGCTGCCCAACACCAACCGGGCCTACTATCGTATCGTGGCCGTCGACGAGCGGGGCAACGAGAGCGGACCCTCAGACTATGCCGAGGTTCCCCGGCCGTTCGTCTACACCCGGCCGGTGAAAGCCGCGACGGTGGGCAAGGCGTTCCGTGACCAACCGGGGGTAATCCGCTCGATCGGCGACCTGCGCTGCCGGCGCAGCAAACAGTCCTCCTACAACGCCGCGTTCTGGGACCGTGAGGAACAGAGCTTCACGGCCCAGCAGCTTCCCCCCGGCCTGTCGCTGGACGCGTCGACCGGCGTGATCTCCGGCACCCCGACCCAGGCCGGCACACACGCAGTTCTCTACAAAATCAGCGATCAGTTCGGCAAAAACACGACGGTGTCGTACAAGTTGAACGTGACGCAGTGAATGATTGATTGTCAGTTTGCTTCTGTCGTCATCGCCCGCTAGCCGCGGATGCATATCCGCGGGTATTCACCCGCGGCTATTTCGTGGGAACGCCGTAGGCCTTCTCTCGGTCTCGCCGGCGCGCCAGCTCGCTGGCGTAGCGAACACCCAGTGTCGTGGAATTTTCTTTCATCCAGTCGGTGAGCTTGGTTTGGCCGGCCGGCGGTGAATCGGTATACAACAGGTCCGCCATCAGGCCCTCGATTTCCTCTCGCGTGATGATCACGTCCCCGACGATTTTTCCCAGCAGCGCCCCCACAAAATAGCCCAGCCACGCGGGGATGGAGACGATGGGCCGGCGTCTTCCGATCGCAGAGCCGATCGCTTCCACCAGGCCGCGATAGGTGAACGTCTCGGGGCCGATCGCGTCGATGATGCAGTTCTCCTCGCGGCCGCCTTGCTCGACGGCCAGCTCGGCCAGGTCGTCCACATAAATCGGCTGCAGCCTGTACATGCCGTCTCCGAACACGCCGAATACCGGAACGCGCCGCAGCAGCCAGGCGATGTTGTTGATCAGGATGTCCTCCGGGCCGAACAAGACCGTCGGCCGCAGAATGGCGTAGGAGAGACCCGAATCGATCAACGCCCGTTCGAGCCGGGCCTTGCCGCTGAAGTACTCGAGCGGGGAGTCTTCCGAGGGGTTGGTGATGCTGATGTGCACCACCCGGCGAACTCCCGCTTCCTTGGCCGCGGCAAACAACGTGAGCGTATTCTCGACCGCCAGCGAGTGTTGGAAGTCCCCGTAATTGAACCGGACCCAATAGGTGTTGTAAAGGACCGATGCGCCTCGCAATGCGTCGACGAGTTGGGCAGGCTCGTCGAAGTGGAACCGGTGCGCCTGCACGTTGCCGTCAAAGGGATTCTCACGATCGGGAGAATTGGTCAGAGTGCATACCTCATGACCTCGATCCAGCAGACGCCGGGCGATGTATTTCCCGGAATACCCAAAGGCGCCGGTCACGACGTGCGGTTGTCCTTCGACCATTTCTCTGGTTTCTATGTCACCGGCGTCCCGTAGACCTCCTTCCACGGTTTCGTGCCGGCCAATTGCCGGCCCAACTTATTCAGCTCCCGCGATTCTTTTTCGCTGAGCGGCTTGAACCGTGCGACCGTCTGGGCGGCCTGTCTCAACTCGGCGACGGTCTCGATGCCGATGACGGCGCAGCGTATCCCCGGAACGGAAAGCGCATAGCGAATCGCGTTCTCATAGTGTTCTTCGGGCAGGCGATATCCCAGAAGGTCGCGGCTGGGCAAGCCGCCGAGCACCTTCATCGCCACCAGGCCGACCTTTTCGCGGCTCGCCCGGGCCCAGACCTTGTTCTCGAAATCGTAGACGTGCCGCGCCACGAGGTTGACCGCGTTCATGATCACGTCGATCTCGCCGGTATCCAGCACGGCGTGGAATCGAGACGGGTGCAGGTGCCCGCTGGCGCCGATGAACCGAATCACGCCCTTTTTCTTCGCCTCGCGCAACGCGCCGAGCGTTCCTTTGTCGCTCAGGGTGAGTTTGAGGTCGGGGAACCGCGGCTCGTGGCCGAAGTTGTGGATGTGCACCAGGTCGAAGTGATCCGTCTTGAGCCGCTTCATGCTCTGACGCAAGAGCTTCCAGGTTCCCTCGTAGGTGGGTTCCTCAACCTTGGTCACCAGGAACACCTTGTCGCGGATCTCCTTGATCGTGGGGCCCATCTTCACTTCCGAGAAGCCGGTCTCCTCGTTGCCGTAGTTGGGGGCCACGTCGAGGTAATTCACGTCCAGGTCCAACGCGTGGTGCAGCACCTTGCGGACGTCTTCGGGTCCCACTCGCTTCCGCTGGAACCACGCACAGCCGATCCCCAGCCGCGACACCTTGGCGCCCGTTCGGCCCAGCACCACCTGGGGCACCTTGAGGTCCTGCTTCTCAGCGGCGGCACAGACGCCGCCCAGTCCCAACGCACTCGACGCCGCCGCGCCGCCGATGATCGCTCCCGTGCCCTTGACAAACTCACGCCGTGAAACGGCTCGGTGCTCTTCGCTCATGGTTTTCATCGCTCCAGATTCGCAGATTGCGGTATCGTCGTTCGTTGCATTCTACGCCTTCAATACCGTGGCGGCAATCTACCTTCCGAGGTCCCCGATGACAGAGACGGAAAACCGTGATATCATTGCAGAATTAGCTCGACGCATCGACGTAGTCAGGCATGCTTTGCCCCGTACCAACAAGGCCGCAGTGATCGAAGAGATCGACTACCCTCGCGTTTTACCCGCAGTTCTCATCAATCCGCGTATGGCAGGGCCGCGCAGAATTCGTCGACGCTATTTTGCCGGTGAAGGGGTCCCCGAATCCAGGAATTCCAGGTTCAGCCGCGAGAACGTGATGAACTCGTACCCGCGTTTCGCGCCGCGCTCCCACAGGATGCCCACCGTTCCGTCTTTGAGGATGGTGAGATCGGAATAGGCGGCCCGGTTGGATGAGATCAGCCGCTCGTTGGTGAAGGTTTGGCCTTCGTCGTAGCTGGTTCGCACCACCAGGTTGGCGCGGCCCGGTCCTTTGGGGCCGGACCACACGATGCGGTTGCGGTCAGCGCCGGCTGATTTCAGCGTGCAGCGCTCGATCGCGCAGGCGACCGGTGAAACGGTCTCTCCCGGCCGCAGCTTGGACCACGTCTGTCCGCCGTCGCTGCTGGTCGCCAGCCAGCGATGCGGGCCGCTCATCTGGCGGGCGTCCATCAGGATGCGCCCGTCGGCCAGCTCCACCAACTGGTTCTCGTTGGTCCGGTCGCCTCCGGGCAGCAGTTGGCCTCGCTGCCAGGTGCGGCCGTCGTCGTCGCTGAAGATGACGAACGCGTTCCAAGATCCGCCGACCAGCTTGCCCGCAGAATTCCGCCGTCCGGTCGTTCTGGACAACGGGACAATCAACCGGCCCTTTCTGTCCTGAATGGGGCCGCCGGGACCGAAGCACGCGCAGCCCCAGTTCTCCACGTCGCGGGCCACTTTGGTGATGTCGATCGGCTTGGACCAGGTTTGGCCGTTGTCGTCGCTGTACCGGGCCCACGTTGTGGCGTCGTCGGTGCCGGGTCGAGACGTCCGACTGCTGCGATCCGGCTTGGTACGGACGTGAAACACCCAAACGCGGCCTTTGCCGCGATCCACCACCGTCGCCGGATTGCAGGCCGACCACCGCTCGCCGGGATCGTCGAGCACCTTAAGCGGCGACCACGTCCGTCCACTGTCGGTGCTCCGCTTCACGACCAGGTCGATGTCGTTGTTGTGAAAGCCTGGATCGGCGCTGTTGTACTTCCGCGCTTCAGCCAGCGCGATCAGCGACCCGTCCGGGGCCGTCGCGACGGCTGGGATGCGAAACGTGTGATAGCCATCCTTCCCGGACGTAAACACATCGACGTGAGTGAGCATCGGCTCGGCCAGCGCCGCTCCGGCCGGCAGGACGACGAACAGCAGAGTTGAGATCCAATGGCGTCTCATGGCGACCTCCAGAACGGGTGAAAGAGAAACTCGGGCGAATCGCAGTAGGATGCAAGGACCACCGACCTCGGCTGATGAGTGCGGGCCTTGCAATTGGTTCTATTCTTGCGGGACTCCACCGTCACGTCAACGATTTGTGGAGTCAATCCGCTGCTTTGTTGCGTTGAGACCGGTCGCGTCGAAAGAGACCAAACACCGAGACAATTGCCGTGCCGGATGCGAGCGTGTTAAGATTTGATAGAGTGTGTTTGAAAAGGGAGGGCGAGGCTCCTGCCGAGCCGCGAAGGCCCGCCGGTGGCAGCTGGCGGGACCCACGGGATACCGTCCGTGGGCTTTTAATCGCAATCGCGGTTCAGCCGGAGCTTTGCCCGTGTCAAAGGTACCGAGCGCGATCGGAGCAAAAGTGATGCCCCATGACGACCGCCTGTATTTTCTGGCCGGCTTGTTGCTGTTGACGGCAGCGTCCGTCTGCGCTGCCGACGGAGTTTCGCCGGAGTATTTCCGCCTGCCGAAGGGATTGCAGACGACCGTCTGGGCTGAGACGCCGATGTTCTACAACCCGACGAACATCGACATC
>CAZGYE010000041.1:0-25677 GCA_964530165.1 uncultured Planctomycetaceae bacterium | reverse complement strand
GCCGCCTACGCACCCTTTAAGCCCAGTGATTCCGAATAACGTTCGCACAGTACGTGTTACCGCGGCTGCTGGCACGTACTTAGCCCGTGCTTCCTCTGAGGCTTTGTCAATCCAGAGGGAGAACCCTCTGAAATTTCATCCCCTCTGACAGCGGTTTACAACCCAAGGGCCTTCATCCCGCACGCGGCGTCGCTCGGTCAGACTTGCGTCCATTGCCGAAGATTCTCGACTGCAGCCACCCGTAGGTGTCTGGGCAGTGTCTCAGTCCCAGTCGTGGGGGCCATGCTCTCACACCCCCTAAGCATCGCAGGCTTGGTGAGCCGTTACCTCACCAACAAGCTAATACCACGTAAGCCGCTCCCCGGGCGGAATCGCACCATTTGCTCCGGAGAGATCATCCAGTATTACCCACAGTTTCCCGTGGCTATCCTGGTCCCGGGGGCACGTAACCTACGCATTACTACGCCGTTTGCCGCTCCTCCAGCGGTTCTTCCGAAGAAGATCCACCTTGTCGCTCGACTTGCATGCCTAATCCACGCCGCCAACGTTCATTCTGAGCCAGGATCAAACCCTTCAAGTGTATGCCTATGCCGAACCGACACCGTCGTCCCACGGGACGCTGCCCGTGGGCTTTGTGTCAGTGCGACATCAAAGCGCGACCAAATGAGGTTCAATCACTGTTGGCACGTTATTGGTCGAAAAGAAACGTGCCCCAGCTACTACGAACGCGAAACTCAAAAAACTTTGTCGGGGCCGCCAACCAAATTGTCAAAGATCAGTCCGAAGCGGGTGTGACACACTAACTTGGGGCACACACCCTCCCCGGCAAACCGTCATCTTATCAATCAGGGCGTCACTGTCAACCACTCTGACGCAAAATTTCCACAAAATCCACGAGTGCAGGAGACGTGACGAGCGGCGTTACGTTGTAACCGGTTTCCACACAACAGCTTATGACGCCCACTCAGCACTCGCTGCGTCAGTCGCTCGGATCGACGAAGGCGTTCGTGTCGGTGGGGACGATCGAATCGAGGATGCGTTGTTCAATCTCTTCCTGCGTCAACGCTCGTGGTGGTTGTGTGGGCTGCGGTTGTTGTTCTGCCGGCGTTGGCTCCGATGGAGCAGCCGCGAGTTGCGTTTCTTCGGGTGTTGACTCGGGTGCCGGCTGCGGCGACTCGATTGCGGTGGCCGGCTCCGGTGGCGCCACTGCAGGCGGCGGTTCCGGCACGACGCTTGTGCTGGCCGGCTGAACATCCTCGGCGGTGGCTCGTTGTGCGGTGGAGTCTCCCTCTCGCCCGGAGCAGGGATGATTTGCGTCGGTCAACTGTCGGAGCAGGTCGCGGATGACCTCCTCGGCTTCGATTTTTTCGCACATCCACTGGTCGCGGGCAGTCCGCCAGGCGGCTTCGCTGGTCTTTAAGGTCTCGGCCTGCTGCCGAAGTGCTTCATCCCGCTGCCGCAGTGTGTCGTGGCGTTCGGCGGCCCAATCCGTCAGGGCTTGGCGCTCTTTGCGGAACTCATCTTTCTGCTGCTGAAACAGCGTTTGGGTCTCGATCAGTTCTTGATGCTGCACTGTCAAGGATTCCCGCAACTGACTGAAGTGACTGGAGAGGGCCTGACGGGCTTCGTCGACGCGTCGGCGGGCGCTGTTGGCCCCGGTCGCTTGCGAAAGCTGCGCCCAGGCTTCCTCGACGGTCATCCGCATTTCGAGTGTATTGCGGTGCGTTTCCTCCAATTCGGCCCGGAGGCGGTCGAGCCTCGCCCGGCGGGCTTCGAGGTTCTGGGCATGCGAGGCGAGCGTGTCGTGTTGCTGGCGAATCTCTGCCCGCTGTGTCTCACGTTCCGCTTCCCACAGCTCGCGATCTTTGATGAATTGCCGGCGGTCGCGGTCGGTTTCGTTCTGTTGCGCCCGGCTCGCTTTGGATAAGAGTTCTCGCTCGCGTTGGACCGATTGCTCCCGCTCTTCGAGCAGCGCCCGGTAGTGGTCGAGCTGCGTTCGCCGCAACCGCATCCCGGTTTCCGCTTGTTCGAACTGCTGCCGGGCTTGCTGTTGCTGCAGGCGGAAATCTTGCCGGTCGGTTTCCAGCTCGTGACGGGCCTTGTGCAGATGTTCCTGCTGGAAGCGAATCCGTTTCTCGTGAAGAGTCTGTTCCTGGGCGATCGCCTGCCGATGCGCCTCGCGTTCCTGTTCGAGTTGCCGCCGTTCTTCGCTGAGGCACCGCTGGTGCTCTTGCTTCTGCTGCTCGATTTGAGCGAGCTCTTGCTGGCGATACTCCGCGAGTTCTTGCTGCGACTGCTTGATCGCTGCGTCGTTGGCCTCACGATCCCGCTGCATCTTCGCGTGTGCGGTTTCTTGGCGTTCGATCCATTCGGCCCGCTCTCTGGAAAGCTTGACCCGGTCGGCGTCAAGCTCGGCCGTCAATGTCTCGCGGAGCGTCTCGCGCTGCGCAGCCAGGGCGTCGCGGTCCTGGGCCAGTTGCCCTTCTCGCTCTTCCAATTCGGCGGCCAGCTTCTCGTAGGCCCCAATCTGCTGAGTCAGCTCGGCCTCCCGGACCCTCAGTTGACCTTCCCGCTGGTTGATCTCCTCTTCAGACTGGTGGACCCAGAGTCTGAAGCTGCGGCGTTCCTGGTCGAGCTCGCTCAACTGGGCGTTGAGACTCTGTTCGCGGCGGTCAAGTTCTGCGAAGCGCTCCCGCAAGTGTGCGGCAATTTGACTTGCCTGCAGGAGCAACTCTTCTTCGTGGTGGGTTGGCCGCTCGACCGATTCGGAGTCTGGTTGGGTGATTGAACCGGAGTCGGCGAACTGTTCCGCCCGCATTGCGGGTTTGTCTTCCGTGGGCTGATCGGGAATGAAAGCCTGATCGCTGGCCGAAGTCTGTTCGGCCGTCGGACCCGGCGACAGGCTCTGCGGGTGAGGTGGGTCGAGACGGTGCTCGACGCCGGACGCTGAAGAGGCGGCTTCCAACGGTGTCGACTCGCCGGCCGAGCCGGCGACCGATGAAACGCTACGATCGGCTTTTACGTTTTCGCTCATTCGGGGAGTCCTTTCCCTCGTTGAGCTGGGGGGAATACGAGCCCAGAACCTTCCGCAGACAGGGAACTGAAACTCAGTTTCAGACAACCGTGGGTCGGCAAAACCCGATCGCTACACCTGCCCGTCGAGGGCGGCGGTGAACTTGTCTTTCGGAGTCACGCCGACAAACTTTTCGACCACTTCTCCGTTCTTGAACAGCATCACCGTGGGAATCGCGCTAATCTGATGGGCGGTGGCTGTCTTCGGATTCTCGTCGGTATTCATCTTTCCAATGTGCGCCTTGCCCGCATACTCGCCAGCCAGTTCTTCGATGGTTGGACCGAGCACCTTGCACGGCCCGCACCACGGCGCCCAGAAGTCGACCAACACTGGCTCCGTGCTTTCCAGCACGTCCGACTGAAAGTTGTCGTCGGTAAATTCCAGAACGTTCTCTGCCATAACTGGCTCTCCCTTCTCTTGCCGGAAGGGGCGAGAGTCCCGGTGAGCCGGTTTGGAATGCCCCAACCAACTCGAAAGCTCAGCGAGAGCTTCACCCTCCCATCATCAAGGCCGTTGCACACACCGCGCTGCCGACCGTTGTGAAGCGAATTATAGGAAAACAGCCTTTGCTGTCAACGCCCTCGACAACTCGGCCGGTTGCTGGGAGAATGAGAGCAGCGTTCATCACCAGAGACCAGACGGCATCCCGCGGCGACTGGGCCGGCTGTTCTTGGCGGTTATTTTCGGGAGAATCTCCCGTGAAAAGACTCATCCCGATCGGTATTCTCTTCGGACTGGCTGCCGCCATGCCGGCCCAGACCACGATGGCTCAGAAACCGGACGTTCGGAAGAAACCCAAGGACAATTCGGTAATCGCAGTCGTTACTTTGGATCCCGTGATTCTGGAGCACGTGAAGCTTGTGGGGAGCTGGAAACACGTGGAACCCGAGGAGTACGACGCATACTACCACCTTCTCGCGCATGTCAGGAGGATCGATGAGCGTCAGATGAAGGTGGCCGCCCGTGAGCTCCAAAAAAAACGCCGAGCAGCATACCCCCAACTGCAGAAGAATCCGGACATCGAGTTTCCCGCCTTTGTCGATCTGTTCCACAACGCCAAGTGGTATCGTGGCAAGCCGGTTACGTTGAAGGGCCACGTCCGCAGCTTCGTCGAGCAACCTGCCGGCAAGAACGAACACGGCATCGAGACTCTCTACGAGGCCTGGCTGTACACGGACGACTCCCAGACGCATCCCGCTGTCGTCGTCTGCACATCAATTCCGGATGATTTTCCCAAGAATGAGAGCCTCATTGATCATGTCTCGGCGACCGGCTATTTCTTCAAACAGTTCTTGTATGAGGCGCAAGACGGAAAATGGCGATTGGCCCCGCTGATCCTGGCGCACCGGCTCGAATGGCATCCCGAAGACGCGGCCACTGTGCTGGGCCCGGCACCCGCTGCTGTGTATTTCTGCACTGCGGTGGCGTTCGTCGCGATCCTTCTGCTGTTGTGGCGGTCGGCACGGAAGGACCGCGCCTATCACCAGGACCGCATCAACCATGACGAAACCGTTCTTGTCGATCCCAATACGGCGAGCGACCCGCAGACCGACGCGGCTGCGGATCGGCCACCAGCATCGTGACCTGCCTGCATTCCGAAAGAACGCTGCATACCATGTCGACTGTTCGCCCCATACGGCAACCACTGGGCCGCCCCATTCGCCTGGGCGTCTTGATTTCCGGTGGCGGAACCACGCTGACAAATTTCCTCGCGAAGATCGACGCCGGCCTGCTCGATGCGGAGATTCCCATCGTGATTGCCAGCCGCGAAGGTTGCGGCGGCATCGCCCGGGCATCCGATGCAGGTCTGCAATGTGAAGTCGTGTCACGACGCCATTTCGACGATGTCGACGATTTTAGTCGAGCGGTCTTCGATCGGCTGCGGGAGGCGGAAGTCGATCTCGTCACCTTGGCCGGTTTTCTGGCGCTGCTCCGCATCCCGGATGATTTCACGTTGCGGGCCATGAACATCCACCCAGCACTCATCCCGGCTTTTTGCGGTCACGGGTGCTACGGCGAGCGGGTGCACCAGGCGGTCTTGGCGCGCGGCGTGAAGGTCAGCGGCTGCACCGTCCATTTTGCCGACAACCAATACGATCACGGACCGATCATTCTGCAGCGCAGCGTCCCGGTGCTCGACGACGATACACCCGGCAGCTTGGCCGCCCGCGTCTTCCAGGCCGAGTGCGAAGCCTATCCCCAAGCGATCCGCTTGTACGCGGCGGGACGTTTGGAGGTCGACGACCACCGGGTTCGTGTGATCGTTCCCCCGGCCAAGTGAGCACCGCCGTCAATTCTGACGATCCCGAACGAAAAAACAGCCCGGGTACGGTTTGTCGATCGTCACGGCACGCGGATTGCGTCATCGGGTATCGGGTCAATCAATCGCAAGTCCCGGCGTTGAGTTTTGTCAACCTTTACGTCGTCGGCTTGCCGCCGGCGGTCACTCCAACGGCCTGAAATCGTGTGGCTCCTGTTCCGTTCGACGTTTTTTTGGAACGCGTTTCCAGTGTGGATGGATGTGACAAATTATGACTGATATTGAATGAAACTGATGGAATATGGTTGAAATCATCCGCTTGGCCTGGCATAATCGAGGGAGACGTCAATCGGTCTCAGGGTGAGAGTGGTGCCCATGCTGCCAGACGCCAGACGAGAGAATATCCTACAACTTATTGAAATGGAAGGATTTGTGTCGCTAAAGCAATTGGCAGACCGCATCGAAGCCAGCGAGTCGACCGTGCGGAGGGATTTGGAATATCTTGACGGAATTGGTCAAATTCGACGCACCCGCGGCGGAGCGGCTTACATCGGTGAATCGCTGTCGGCCTTCGAAGACCGGCGCTGCAGCGCGCAGCCGCAGAAACAGCGAATCGCCCAGGTGGCGGCCGACCTGATCGAACCGGGTGAAGCGGTCCTGCTGGATGGCGGAACCACGACGCTCGAAGTGGCGAGACGGTTAATGGGGAAGTCGTTGCTGGTTGTCACCAACTCGTTGCCGATCGTCAACTTGTTGGTCAATCAGCCGGGAATCGAGTTGATCATGATCGGCGGATTTCTGTATCCGAAGACCGGCGTCGCCCTAGGCCCGTCGGCCGTTGAGACCCTCAAGAGTGTGAATGTCCGGCGGTTGATGATGAGCGTCGGTGGAATTACCGAGAAGGGGCTGTTCAACCGCAATGCACTTTTGGTGGAAACCGAGCGGCAAATGATGGAGGCCGCCGAGGAAGTCGTCGTCGTTTCCGACAGCGGAAAGCTTGGGCATTCGGCCCTGGCCCATTTGTGTCCGCTGAACGCCGTCGACCGGCTGATCGTTGATTCGGGAATTTCAACCGATTGGAAGCAAACCATTCGTGGTGCCGGCGTGGAGCTGAGCGTCGCCAAATTGTGATCGGACGAAACAGTAAAAGATTTTGCATACCATGATACAGCGAGTTGCTTCGTACACCCGGGCCGACATCGAACGCGTTGTTCGAGATGTATTGCTCAAGCCGCGTCCCGGTTTGAGGGGCACGTCGAAACCCAATCCGTTGGTCGTCAACATCTCGGCACGTCACGTACACTTGACCGCGGAGCATGTGGAGACGCTGTTCGGCACGGGTGCGACGTTGACCCCGGACCGCGATTTGTATCAAGAGGGCTACTACGCGGCCGAGGAAACGGTGGCGGTGGTCGGTCCGCGGCGTCGCATGATCCCCAACGTCCGCGTGCTGGGTCCGTGCCGGGCTGATTCGCAGGTAGAATTGGCGTTTACCGACGGGATTTCGCTGGGGGTCGACTTGCCGGTGCGGATCAGCGGCGATCATCACGACACGCCCGGTTGCGTGCTGGTGGGGCCCAACGGTGTGGTGGAACTCAATTCGGGCGTGATTCGCGCGATGCGGCACGTCCACATGGGACCGGCCGACATCGAATACTACGGCGTCTCGAACGGAGACCTCATGCACCTGCGGGTGGTTTCTGAGGGCTGCACGACAGTTCTGGAAGAGTTCATCGTGCGTGCCGGCGGCAACATCAAGCTGGAAGTGCATATCGACACGGATGAAGGAAACGCCGTCAACCTGGAGAAGGCAAAATCCGTCGAGCTGTTCAAGCCCGACGGCGGAGGATGCGGGAGCTGAATGTGAACGTCGTAGGGTGTGTGTCACACACCGTAACGGACAATCCCGGTGGCGTGTTCCACACGCCCTACCAGAAACTTCAACAACATTGAGGGAGAAACAACTCATGGCAAAGGTGATGGAAGCGTTGGGGATGATCGAGACGAAAGGTCTCGTCGCCTTAATCGAAGCGTCCGACGCAATGCTCAAAGCGGCCAACGTGCAAATGATTGGCTGGGAGAAAGTCGGCTCCGGTCTGGTGACTGGATTTGTCGTCGGCGACGTTGCCGCGGTGAAAGCCGCCACCGACGCCGGCGCCAGTGCAGCCAGCAAAGTGGGCGAGGTGGTCAGCGTGCAGGTCATTCCACGGCCGCACGAAGAGCTGAGCGCCATTCTGCCCAAGTTGGTCGCGAAGGCTGCGAAATCCTGATCCCAGAGGGAAAAAGTGGTGTGTCCGCGCTTGCGTGGGCATGCACAGTTTGTTCTGCATGGCGACGCAAGCGACGCCATGCCACCCTGTTCGAGTACCACTAGCGCAACAGCAAACGGTGACTTTATGAACGGTGAAGCAATTGGTTTGATCGAAACCCGCGGCCTGACCGCGCAGATTGAGGCGTCCGACGCCATGTTGAAGGCGGCCAATGTCAGCCTCGTTCGCCAGGTGCAGATTGGCGGCGGCTACGTCACGACCATCATTCGCGGCGATGTTGGTTCGGTGCGGGCGGCGGTCGAAGCCGGTGCCGCTGCGGCATCGCAAGTCGGCGAGCTCATTAGCGCTCATCTGATCCCGCGACCGGAGTCGAGTCTGACCGAAAATTTTACCTAATCGGCGACTCGGCCGCCGGATTTGTCGACCGCGGCACGGGCAAAGTCGCCCCACAGGCGGAACGGAGAATTCACAAGCACGGATCCACGTCCATGAAAATCCTTGTTGCCAATCTTGGCTCCACCAGCTTCAAGTATCGGCTGTTCGATCTGCCGAGCGAAGAGCAACTGGCGCGCGGCAGCATCGAACGCATCGGCCAAGCCGAGAGCCGTTGTTCTGTCGAAATCGGCGAACACCGGGAGGAAGCGTCGCTGGAGATCTCCGATCACGCGGCCGCCGTGCGGGTCTGCCTGGAACAGCTCACGCATCCTGATTGGGGATGTCTCGGTTCGGTGTCGGATGTCTCGGCCATCGGATTCAAGGCGATCCTTGCCGGCCGGTTAAGCGGGGTGCGTCGCGTCGATGACGTTTTGCTCGCCAAGATGGAAGAGCTGGCCGACGTCGCACCGGCCCACAACCCGCCGTACACGACAGCCATGCGGCAACTGAACGAAGCATTCCCCGAAATTCCATTGGTGGCCGCGATGGAGACCGGCTTTCACGAAACCATCCCCGCCGAGAACCGCCTCTACGCCGTTCCCTACGAGTGGAAGGAGCAGTACGACGTCCAGCGGTGGGGATTTCACGGGGCCAGTCACCGCTACATTGGACAGCGGATCGCCGAGATCCTGGGGCGTGGCGACCTGCGGGTCATTTCATGCCACCTGGGGGGCAGCAGCTCGTTGTGTGCGATGCGTGACGGCAAATCAGCGGCGAACAGTCTCGGCATGAGTCCACAAAGTGGTTTGCCGCACAACAACCGCGTCGGCGATTTCGACCCGTTTGCGCTGCCCGTGCTGATGCGGGCGACCGGCAAGAGCCTGGAGGAATTGCTCACGGACTTGGCCGGCCGCAGCGGACTGCTGGGTTTGAGCGGTCTAAGCGGCGACGTCCGCGATCTGGAACACGCCGCCGCCGAGGGACACGAACGGGCGCAAGTGGCGCTCGGCGTGTTGACCGCGTCGATTCGACACTATCTGGGGGCATACCTGGTCGTCTTGGGCGGCGCCGACGCGATCGTGTTCACCGGCGGCATCGGCGAGAACAGCCGGCGGATTCGCACCGACGTTTGCCACAACATGCAATGGGCCGGCATTCTGCTCGATCCAGAGCGAAACGAACAAGTCGACGGCGAGACCCGCATTTCAAGAGACGACAGCGACGTCGAAATTTGGGTCGTTCCCACAAACGAGGAACTGGTCGTGGCCCGGCAAGCCGCAGAGCTGATCGCGGCTGGCGAGATCGAATAAAGGAAATGGTTTCATGTTCTTGGCGCGCATCACCGGCAGTATCGTCTCGACGCAGAAAGTTGAAGAAATGGTCGGGCAAAAGCTGCTCATCGTCGAACCGCTACGCGTCGATGAAAAGGACAAGAGCAAACTGCAGCCGACGGGGCGTACCTTCATCGTGGTCGACACGGTTGGGGCCGGTGAAGGGGAAGTCGTCTTGTGCGTGCAAGGGTCGAGCGCCCGTTTTACACCGCAGACGAAAACACTGCCTGTCGACGCTGCCATTGTGGGCATCGTCGACCAGGTGCACGTCGGTGCGAAGTCGGTCTTTAGTGCGAATGAATGAATACTGATGGACATGCAACAATAATTCATCCTCGAGAAACGGAGAGTCACATAGATGACGCAAGCAACCGAAGAGACCATTCGCAGTGTGGTTCAAGAGGTGTTGAGCCAGCTCGGCCGTCGGCCGAACGGCCACAGGAACGGATCACGTCCCGGCGGAGACTGGGGCGTCTTTGGCTCCGTCGATCAGGCGGTTGACGCAGCGACGGCCGGGTTCGAGAAACTCAAAGCCGCCTCGATGGAAGTTCGGGCAAAAGCCGTCGAGTGTGTCCGCCGCATCTGCGACGAGCAGGCCGAAGAGCTGGGCCGCATGGAGCTGGAAGAAACCAAGATCGGCCGGCTCGATCACAAGATCGAAAAGTTGAAGATCATCCGCCTGGTGCCCGGCATCGAATTCCTGCGGTGCGATTCGGTCAGCGGCGATCACGGCTTGACGGTGACCGAGTATGCCCCGTTCGGCGTCATCGGCGCGATCACACCGGTCACGCATTCGCTGCCCACGTTGGCCGGCAACGTCGTCAACATGGTCTCTGCGGGGAATACGCTGGTCGTCAACCCGCACCCGGCCGGCACCCGGATTGCGTGCGAAGGTGTGCGGCGGTTCAACCGGGCGATCTACGACGCCACCGGCCTGGAGAACCTGGTGACCATCATCGAAGAACCCACGCTGGAGTCGGCCGCTGAGATCTTCGATCACCGCGGCGTCCCGCTGCTGGTGGTGACCGGCGGCCCGGGCGTGGCGCGGGCCGCACTCCAGAGCCGCAAACGGGCCATCGTGGCCGGTCCGGGAAATCCGCCGGTGGTCGTCGACGAAACGGCCGACCTGGAGAACGCGGCCGCCTCGATCGTCAAAGGCGCCGCTTACGACAACAACCTGCTGTGCATCGGCGAGAAAGAGGTCTTCGCGGTCTGCAGCATTTTCGACGAATTGATGACCGCCGTCAGCCGCCAGGACGGACACCGGTTGAACGAGCGGGAAATCGAGCAGTTGACGTCGCTGGCGTTCAGTCCGCCGGAAAAACCGGGCGGCCACGCCGTCCTGAACCGGGAGCTGGTCGGCAAAGACGCGGCGGTGCTGGCGGAAATGATCGGCGTTCGTGTTCCCGCGGGGACACAGATCCTCTACGGCGAAACTGATACTAAAAACCCGTTCGTCGGCGAAGAGCAGATGATGCCTTTCGTCCCGTTCGTCCGCTGCCGCGACTGCATGCACGGCATCGAGCTGGCCAAGAAATACGAGCGCAACTACCGGCACACCAGCATCATCCATTCACGCAACGTGCGCAACATGACCACCATGGGGCGCGTTATGGACAGCACCCTGTTCATCAAAAACGGGCCGTGCATGGCGGGACTCGGGCTGGGCGGCGAAGGATATCTCTCCTATAGCATCGCCACGCCGACCGGCGAGGGCGTGACCAACCCGCTGACGTTCACGCGCCAACGGCGATGCACCATGGTGGATGATTTGAGAATTATTTGAGTGGAGAGTGAAGGGTTGAGAGTTGAGAGTCTAGAGTTGAGAGAGAGTAATGTTTGGCTTTGAAAGACTGGATGTGTGGCGGAAGGCAATTGACTTTGCCGACCTAGTGTATGCTGCCACACGTTCCTTTCCAGACGATGAACGCTTCGGTTTAAGAAATCAGATGCGCCGGGCGGTGGTTTCGATTTCATCGAATATCGCCGAAGGCAGCAGCCGAAGGTCAAAGAAGGACTTCGCTCGGTTCGTGGAACTTGCATACGGGTCATTGATGGAAGTCGTTTCGCAGCTCGAAATCGCGAGCAATCAGAAGTTTATACAAGCGGAACCGACACAGCACATTCGTGAATGCGCGGATGAGCTCGCTCGCATGCTGAGCGGGCTCAAAAGCTCACTTTTGAAGGGTTCATAACCGAACACCAGTCACTGAGATGCGGCAGTTTAATTCCTCGTAACACTAGACTCTCAACTCTAGACTCTCAACTTAACATGCAATTAGCACGAGTCATCGGGTATGCGACGGCGACCGTGAAGCACCCGACCCTTTCGGGTTGGCGGCTGATGGTTGTGCAGCCGTTGGATGCCGGCGGAGGTCACGACGGTGATCCGCTGCTGGCCATCGATCGGCTCGGCTGCGGGCGCGGAGACGAAGTCATTTTGACCAGCGACGGGCAAGGCGTGCGGGAGATGGTCGGCGCCGACAATACGCCGATTCGCCTCGCGGTCATGGGATTGGCGGACAGATGAACGTCGATGGAGAATTGATCGAGCAGATCGTCAGCAGCGTGATGGAACATCTCCAAACACGCTCAGGGCCGGTCCGCTCAGCGAACGCCGAGGTTCGCGCCGAACCCGAGGTTCACGCCGAACCCACAACCGATCCACCACGGGAAACATCCCAGGGCGTTCTCCTTAGGGAGAACGTCATCACAGCAGACGTTTTGGAGCAGCGATCAAACGGCTCGCGAGAGATCACAATCGGGCCGAAGTCGATTCTGACGCCGTCGGCGCGTGATTTTCTCAAGAGCCGAAACATCACGTGCACTCGTCAGTCGGTGCATCAGACGGGTCCGGCGGCCACATGCCGCTGGAAAGCGATCGTCGTCGAATCGACGCCCAGCGTCGCCGCAGCGTTGGACGATGTCTGCGGGTCCGGCGATGGTTGCTGGCAGCGCGAATTGGCGGGTTGTCCCTCCGAGGCGGTCTCGGCTGCGGTGAGCGCCGTGTGCCGGGCCGATGCGGTGGGCGTCGTGGTGTTCACGAACGACGCCGAGAGCATCGCGTGCCGGGCCAATCGCAATCGACAGGTGCGGGCGGCGGTCGTCACCGACACGCAAGCTGTCAAGACGGTGGGACACAGGATGGGGGCGAATCTCATCGCGATCGCTCCAAACGGAAAGAGTGATTTCGACTTAAGGAACATGTTGCGGACATTCACGGCAAACGGACCGACGCAGATTCCCAACGAATGGGACGAATCGTCGTCGTGCGAGTGAAGGGGGTCATACGTTGCGGATAATGGAAGTGATCGGCAAAGTCACGCTTTCGCGCTGGCATCCGAGTTTGGGCGGCGCCACGTGGCTGGTGGCGGTGCCGTTGTCGCACGACGGTCTGAAAGGAGACGCAAGCGGTCGCGGAGAACCGTTTGTCGTCTACGACGAGCAGGCGGCGCGCGACGGGACGATGATTGCAGTCAGCGAAGGGGCCGAAGCTTCCGCACCGTTTCATCCGGACAAAAAACCGATCGACGCTTACAACGCAGCCATTCTTGACACCATCGAAGTTTAGTAACGGGGAACGAATCCGATGACGAACGCTTGGACCAGCGGAATTCACGACCGCAAGCTGAAAGAGCAGATCTGTGAAATTGGCCGGCGGGTCTACGACCGGGGCTTTGCCGCGGCAAATGACGGAAACATTTCGATCCGGGTCGGCGAGAACGCGGTGTTGTGTACGCCGACGATGATCTGCAAGGGCTTTATGACGCCCGAAGACATCTGTGCGGTCGACATGGACGGAAATCAAATTGCCGGCAAGCGAAAGCGGACCAGCGAGATCCTGCTGCACCTGACGATTATGAAGGAACGCCCCGACGTGAAGGCGGCCGTGCACTGCCATCCGCCGCATGCGACCGCTTTCGCGGTGGCCCGCGAGCCGATTCCGCAGTGCGTGCTGCCCGAGGTGGAAGTCTTCATGGGCGAGATTCCCATGGCCCCCTACGAAACACCCGGTGGGCAGAAGTTCGCCGACACCGTGCTGCCGTTCCTGAAATCAACGAGTACGATCATTTTGAACAATCACGGCACAGTGAGTTTCGGCAAAGATCTGCAAGAGGCGTACTGGAAGACGGAGATCCTCGACGCCTATTGCCGCATCCTCTTGCTGGCGAAACAACTGGGACCCATCAACTACTTTTCGGAAACCGAGACTCGCGAGCTACTCGACCTGAAACAACGGCTCGGCTTCGACGATCCGCGGTTCCACGCCGAGGACTGCGACCTGTGCGGCAACAGTGCGTTCCGCGAGGGTTACCGCGAACAGCTTCCGCAGCAGCGGGCGTTCGAACCGGCGCCGTCTTACCCCGGCCACCTGCAGAAGCCGGCCGCGGCGGCAAGCGACGAAAACGTCGAGAGCCTGGTCCAAGCGATCACCGACCAGGTCATGGCCTCGCTGGCGAATTGACTAGTGACCACTGATTGCCGAGAGCTAACAATGCAGAAATCCCTCGACCGAAAGCTTCAAGCGATTCACGCCGATCCGCACGGGGCGAAAGAGTTCATTATCGCCGACGCGAAGGATGCCGACATGGCGTTCGGCATCGGGGCGCCGGGGCGTTCGCCGGAGCGGCATGACGGCGAGGTCCGCTTCAAGTCGCTCCGCGAGTACCGGCAGCAAATCCGCGACGTCACCCGGCAGGAGGTGGTCGACATTGTGCTGATGTCGGCCAGCACGAACGAGCTGCTCTCGATCGAGGAACGGCTGTTCGACGACTCGCCGGTCACGCCTGCTGCACGGGCCAACGATGCCAGCGACATCCACGTCGTTCGCGGCGGCAGACTTCACACTGAGGCGGCCCGGCCGTTCCGCTCGGCCACCATCGACCACATTCAGTGCGGGCACCTCGAGTGCAGCCCCGACGAGCGAACCAGCGGTGCAAACCTCGGGCTGTATTCCATCACGTTCAACAACCGGCTGGAGCAGGACCTCGAAACGCTCGATCGATTCAAGGAGTTTCGCGAAGAGGCGGAGCGGAAGGGGTTTCGCTACTTCCTGGAAATCTTCGACCCGAACCTGCCCGACGCGGTCGATCCCGAGTTGCAGCCGCAGTTCATCAACGACCTGGTCGCCCGCGCGCTGGCCGGCGTCACCAGTGCCGGGCGGCCGTTGTTCTTGAAGATGGTCTACCACGGCCCGCGAGCCATGGAAGAGCTGGTCGGCTACGATCCGCATCTGATCGTCGGAATTCTGGGCGGATCGGCCGGGACCACGCTCGATGCCTTCCAACTGATTCACGAAGCGCAGAAATACGGCGCCCGGGTGGCGTTGTTCGGCCGAAAGATCAACCAGGCGGAGAATCAACTGGCGTTCATCGAGTTCCTGCGGCACATTGTCGACGGCGTGATCGAGCCGGTCGAGGCGGTGCGCGCCTACCACGCCGTCTTAGAGAAGCTCGGCATCAAGCCGCACCGCTCGCTGGAAAAAGACCTGACGCTCGAGACGGCCGTGATGAGCTATGGCACAAACGGCCGAACCGTCAGCCTGCCGCCCGCCAACGGAAGCCCAGCTCGCGCAGCCGAGACCGATACCGCCTGCGACCGACCCGACTTCGCACGCATGACGCCCGACGAGCGTCTCGCCTATCATCGCGATCGGCTCAACCGCATGTTTGGACGGTAGTTGGCAGGTTCAAGCTCGGTTTCACGGCGCGGGCTGGCTGACGACCTTGGTTGCGTGCAGCGCGGTCTTGCTGCGGTAATTCGCCCGGGCCTGACGGACCCAACATCCACGACACTCACAGGGAGTGCGGTTGCAGGTGCCAAAAAGGTCCTGAATTTTCGGCGTGCCGACCGACGCCGTGACCAGCTTGAGTATCTTCTGGTAGCCCGGATCTTGCGTGTTGGGCCAACCGCCGTCGACCTGCTGCCAACCACCGGCCGCCGCCGCCAACGGTGCTTTGAGGATGCGGCTCTCGGCGGGCAGAGAGACGTTGACCAGCGCGGCGAAGGGCTCTCCGGCCAATTTCGGCCCGAAGGTCTTGGCGATGTGCTCCCGCAAGGCTTTCTCACCTTCCGGGTTTGAACCGGCCCATTCCTGTTTGTTCCACGAGTAGTCGCCGTAGAACTCGGCATTGACGTCGAGCCAGTCGACGATCCGCTGGAACCCCTCCCGATCGACGCCGTTGCGGCCGCCGAGGGGAACGTGGTGTTCGTCGCCTTCCAGCAGCAGCTTGGCCAACCGGCCGGCGTGGGCGTAATAGTCTTTCGGGACGCTGAACGGGGTTTCCTGGTTGCGGTAAGCGATTGACACCAGTCCGGGCTTCTGTGTCAGCGAATGGTACGCGGCGCTCGCCCGGACCTTCCCCAGTTTCAGGGGCCCCGTGTCGAGCGTTCCCAGCAGGTTGACGCCGCCCTCGGTCTTCTCGAGGCCGTGGCAGCCGATGCAGTGGCGGTCCAGCACCGGTTGCACGGTCCGCGCGAAACTCAATCCACCGTCGTATTGTGGTCCGACCGAAGGCGAAATCTCGTGGATCTTCAATTTGGGCGGGAACGAGGTGCGGACCGGGCTGGAGTTCCGCGGCTCATGACAGCCCACGCAAGTGGACGTCTCGCCCGGCTGCAGGTAGACGAAGGTCCTCATCCCCATCACCGTCATGCCGTTCTCGTCCAGGAGTTGGAACATCAACGGTTGTCCGGCCGGCGCCCGAAACGCCGCCGAACCATCCTCGTCGACGGGCACGGTTCCCAGCACTTGCTTGGGGGTCTCGAACAGCGTCGCGCTGCGGTCTGGAACGCGAATGGTCGGCTGCGGATACATGCGCAGCACGCGCAGCCGCTTGACGCTTCCGCGGGGGATCTCCTGCGTGCTTTGGTAGACGTCCTTGACGTAGAAGGTTCCCGTCTTCTTTTCCTTGGTGGGCGGGATCGCCGAGGGGAGAACCGGCGGCATTGGCCGCGGGACAATGGGAATCGGCGCAAAGCAGGATTGCTTCGGATCGCGGTAGATCAACTCCCGCCCGCCGAGCGTGTCGACCAGGTAGATGGAGTAGGCATTCGGCGAGTTGCGGCCGCCTTGCCGAGCGTGTCGTTCGTGGGAATAGGCCACCAGGAACAAGTCCTCGTTCAGCGGCCACGGCGTGGCGGCGGCATTCTGGCCCCAGCCTTCCGTTTCGGGGAAAGGGATCTCCGGCGTGACGCGCTCCAGCGGTGCGGCGCCGTCCTGACCCACCAGCGGATCGATTACGATGATCGATCCGGACGTGTAGCTGTGATGCGCGGTGGCGGTGGCAACCACCTTGTGGGAGCCGGGAATCGCCTGGACCTCGGCGATGCTGCACGGGTTGCGCGTGTAGTTGCCGTAGAAATGAGCCGTGCCGGTGCCGTCGGGATGGATCGTCCACACGCTTTGGTAGATCGTGTCGTGGCGGTTGATGTAATCCCAACGGGTCCAGATGATCCGCCCGTCGTGCAGCACGCTGGGGTCCCACTCGTTCGCCTCGCCGTAGACCATCGGCCGAATGTTCGAGCCGTCGTATTGGCAACGGTAGAGCGTGTAGGTCGGGCAGTAGCGTCCGCCGTGATGACAGCGCACGCCGCCCTGGTTGCGGGTGCTGACAAAGGCGATGCCGCCGTCGGGCAGGTAACACGGGTCCCAGTCCTCGATCATCACGGTCTCGCGGCCGTCGAAACCTTCCAGTGGATCGTCCGCCGTGCCGGTAATCTGCCGCAAGCCGCTGCCGTCTATGTTCACTTCGTAAATGAAAAACCGCCGCAAGTCACGATTCGGCTCGCTGTGATCGCAGTAGGAAAAGAGGATCTTGCGGGCGTCGAACGACAAGTCGGGATGCAGCATCGAGCCGGGCGGCAGTTGACCGCTGAGCAACACGGTCGGTTTGGGATCGGTCTTCCAATTGTCGAGGATCACCGGCCCGTCGCCCAAACCGTTGTAGCGGCCCAAGTATTGATCGCTCTGGTGGGAGAAGCTGGGGGGCGGACGCTTGTTGATCAGCAGCCGCTTGAAGTCGAGCGCAGGGTGCGAAAAGATGATCCGCCGCCGCAAGGCCTTGATCTCGGCGTACAGAGCCTTTTGATCGGTGCCGTCTGCGGCCTTCTTCTCCAGCATCTTCAGCTCCGCCGCCAAATGCGGCCGCGAGGCGCTCTGTTCGACGTAGGCGAGCGTCTGCCGGGCAAACTCCAGGGCGCCGGCGACCGTGCCGTCGTCGGGCCCTTGACGTTTCAGCGCGGGCCGTGCGGTGCGCGTCACCTGGACGGCGGCTGAAGGCGAGCTTTGCGTTTTGAACGTAACACCGTCAGAAAGGATTTCCAGCCCGGCAATCGAGGTCCACGGTCTGCCGTTCGTTTCGGACAAAGCGCGGAGCTTCACGTAGCGTCCCTTTTTCTTCGTGCGGAGATTGACCCCGTTGATGCTCTGGCTTCGTCCAAAGGCCCTTTTGGCGACCGGCGGGCCGAAGTCCTTGTCGCTTTCGCTCACGTAGAGTTCGAAATCCTTGATCGTCCCGTTGCCGCCGCCCGGTCGAGGCAAATACTCGAACCCGGAGATCTCGTAGCTGCCGCCCAAGTCGACGACGATCTCGTGCGGATGTTTGGGATTGCTTTGGCGAAATTCGGTGTGCCACATCGTGTCGGGGTTGCCGTCCAGCGCGTTGACGCCTTCGTAGCCGCGGGCCTCGCTGTCCACACGGACTTTTACGTAGACAACTTTCGGCTTTTTCCGACTGCCTTTCGATTCACCAAGGAGCGACTGGACGCTCGCCAACAAAACAAACAGCACAACGCTGAAAAGCAGGAACTGGTTCTTCATGTCGACATCCTTCCTGTCTGCATCTTTCCTGACTTGAACACGTTCGAGAGTATCCGATTTTAGCAAAAACTGCAAATCGCCGTTAGACAGAGGCTCAGTCGTACCGACACCCAAGCGAGCGTATTATTGAGCAAGCACCATCCGCCGGTGATGATTCTCGCTGTCGATTCAACAAGAGGCCGGTCTGACAATGACCGACAATCACTCGCGTCGATTTTCCCGCGCTCAGCTCGGCTGGTTTCTGTTGGCCGGTTGCATGCTGACGGCGATTGCCGTGGTTCTGATCGTGCGGAACCGGCCGACGGCGCGGTTGGTTCGCAAGGTTGAACAACTGGGCGGCAAAGTTCAGACGAATCCTGGTGGATCGATCGTGACGGTCGATCTCAAAGGTACCGCCTGCAGCGATGCGGAATTGGAACGTCTGGGCGGCTTGACCAGTCTCGCCGGTCTGAACCTTGCCGACACACAAATCAGCGATGCAGGACTGAAACATCTGAGCGGCTCGACCAATCTCAGACTTTTGAACCTCACCGGCACCCAAGTCAGCGACGCGGGACTGATGCATCTGAGTGGCTTGACCAATCTCAACGCGTTGGGTCTCAACGACACCCAGATTACGGACGCCGGCTTGACGCATCTGGGTGGCTTGACCCATCTCAGGAATTTGGAACTGGGCGGCACTCAAGTCACCGATGCCGGGTTGACGCATCTGAGTGGTTTGACCGATCTCCTGGTTCTTGTCCTCAACGACACCCAGGTTACGGACGCCGGCCTGAAACATCTGAGTGGTTTGACCCATCTCGAACTTTTGGAGCTCAGCCGCACACAAATCACCGACGCCGGATTAGCGCATCTGAGTGATTTGACCCATCTCGGACAATTGGCTCTGGGCGCCACCAAAATCACTGACGCCGGATTGATGCATCTAAGCGGCTTGAGGGATCTCAACGACTTGGTCCTCAACGACACCCAAGTCGGCGATGCAGGGCTGAAACATCTGAGCGGTTTGACCAATCTCAGCAATCTGAATCTCGACGGCACTCAAGTTGGCGACGCCGGACTCGAGCATCTCAGTGGCTTGACAAATCTCGGCACTTTGACCCTCAACAACACGCGAGTCGGCGATGCGGGACTGAAGCATCTGGGAGGCTTGACTGGTCTCGAGTGGTTGGAGCTTAACGAAACCCAAATCAGCGACGCGGGGCTCAAGCATCTGGCCGGCTTGATCGATCTCAGTGATCTGCACCTCGACGGCACCCAAGTCAGCGACGCCGGACTGGTGCATCTCAGAGGCCTGCGGAATCTCAGCACGTTGACCCTCAGCGGTACCCGAGTCACCAATGCGGAAGTCAAGAAACTGATGCACGCACTCCCGCTGCTGGAGTCGTCAGCCAAGCAAACTGCTGTCGAGCCGTGAACGGAGCAATCAGCAATCAGCGTTTCCCTGTCCCAAAGCTGACCGCTGAAAGCGGACGGTTTCGGAAACGCAAGACGGAAATTGGTTGACAGGGCAAAACCACTTGATCAAAATAATGATATTCACAGCGGGCACACAATCGTTGACATCTGCGGGCCCTCGAGTGTTTCGCGATCCACTCTCTCAAACCGCTGTCGATCAGGGGGCGAAATCATGGTTAAGAGGATCTTGAACAGTGCGTGGACGCTGCGCCTCGTTGCGGCGTCGTTCGCCGTTTTTGCGTGGACATTCTGTACGCCCATGTCGCTGTCGGGCGATACAGCGGATCGGCCCGTCTTGCCTGCGAACCGCTTTTCTGGGAACTTCCGGGCATTTCCAGTTGCCCTGGTCCCCATTAATTTCTTCAACAAGGCCACCCGCGGCGATGGAGATGACAGCCGGATGAGACAAAGAGTTCTTTCCAACTTGGTCATCATCACCGAAGGCGGTAATTTCAGGGTGCAGGTCACGGGGGATGAGGACGTGACCATCGACGTTGTGGGCGGGTTCGTACGCGTCACCGTCGACGGCGTCTCGACAGTGACCACCACTCTCGCTGCAGACGTCACGTCGCTGCGGATCGACGGCGACTCCGGCAACGACGCGAACACGTTTGACCTGAGCGCCGTGACCGCCAGCGACTTCAGTGGCTTGGACGGCAACATCACCATCAACGGGGGCGGTGGAGACGACATCCTCATCGGCAGCGAGTTCGACGACAAGATCTTCGGTGGTCGCGGCAACGATGTCATCCAAGGAGGAGACGGCAACGACACTCTGAAAGGGCAAGGGGGCAACGACAGTCTTGACGGACAGGACGGCAACGATGAGCTCGATGGAGGCACCGGCTCTGACGGACTGGCCGGCGGCGCTGGCGACGATTTTCTGAATGGCCGCAGCGGCAACGATTCGCTACTCGGCGGCGACGGCAACGATCGTCTCTTCGGCGGTTCCGGCGACGACACCCTGCTTGGGGAAGCTGGAGACGACAAGGTCAACGGACAAGGTGGCGCCGATGTGATTACAGGAGGTTCCGGCGACGATACCATTATTGGTTCAATGAGCGAATTCGACGAAATGTTCTCGTTCGAGCCGCCTTTGGACTGGGTGGCGCTCTAAGACCGTCATGGGCCATCGCACAGAGTCCCATCAGCCGGAGGACGCCGTGAAGTTCGCAAAGTGGTTTCTGGAAAAGTTTGCTGCGTCCATTGTAGCGGTTTTGAGTTGTTTTGACCGTGTGATTTTCAAAGGTTCTCTGCCGGGTCGTCTCATTTCCAGCAGCACTCTTACGGGGGGGAGCATCGTGCGATTTCGAGCGTGTCGGTTGGCGTTATTATCGGTGGTTGCGGCAACCGTGTTCCTGGCAGCCAGCCGTTGTCCGGCAGACATCGTCTACGTCGACAACGTGCAAGGCAGCGACGTGTTCGACGGCTCATCGAGCACGCCGTTCGACCAGAACTCCGGACCCGTGAAGACGGTCCGTCGAGCGTTGCAGGTGGCCCGCACCGGCGACACAATCGTTTTGGCAAATAACGGCTCGCCATATTACGAATCGGTACAACTGGTCGGCCGTCGTCACAGTGGGTACCAACACGTGAAGTTCACAATCATCGGAAACGGGGCCGTTCTCAGCGGTTTGAGAACGGTTCCCCCGCAGGCCTGGCGAAGAGTCGGCGCCGACCTCTGGAAAATGACACCGTGGCGAAAAGGGCATTACCAACTGCTGCTCGATGGCAAGCCGGTTCCCGAGCAGCGTGTCCCGCGCGGCGCGCGCGGCCTGCCCAAGATCCCCGAGGGCAATTGGTCCGCGTGGCGCGGTTCGATTTACTACCAAGCCACTCACCTCGACGAGCCGGCACAACGGCCCTTCCAGTTCGCCGCCGAAGAGGTTGGCCTGACGTTCTACAAAGTCCACGACGTGCGGATTGTTGACGTGACGTTTCGCCACTTTCGGCTGGACGGCGTCAACGCGCACGATTTCTGCCGCAACATCGTGCTGGAAAACGTGACGTCCACCGAAAATGGTCGCGCGGGCGTGTCGGTGGGCGGAACGTCCGAGATCGTTATCCGCAACAGCCGATTGGTCGGCAACCGCTTCGAACCGCTGCGAATCTCGGAATTGGGGCTCGTCGACGTGGAACAGACCGAAATGGACGCCCCCCCGACGATTGTCGAATGAGACCCTGCTACGCAGGCGAGATATGCTCGTCGGCACACACGGCGACAGCACTCATCTTGCCGTCATCGTCGTCTGGGTGACCGGGCCGGTTCGGGTCCGATTCGGACGATTCTCCCAAAACCTCGCCGATCTCCTTCCGCACGGTGAGGTAGTATCCGGCGCCGACGGCAGCGACAATCAGACTGATGCAGCGATAAGTGATTGCTGCAAACAGCCCGGCTGCCAGGGCGACTTCTTTGGCAACAGGTGAACCGACCGCTTCGTTGAACAGGCCGTAGCAAAACTGAACTGCACCTTCCAGCGCTCCGACACCGCCCGGAACAGGGACTATGACGCCGGCCAGCTCGGCGCCGGGAATCAGCAACAGGTGCGCCCAATAATCGGGAGCCGCTTCGCCCAATCGCAGCGCCTGTGCGCAGAAGTAGAAGCACGACAGCATCCCAAAGTGTCCGACCAGGCTGATGCCGACGGCCACCAACAGTACACGTCGCTTCGTCTGGTACAGCAGAATCCCGTTGATCAGGTCGCCGATCGCTTTGCCGACGTAGGGCATGTGAACGAGCCGGTTCAACCAGCGCGAGCGCGGAACAGCCGGGTGCAACACCGCTCCCAGACCAAGCAAGCCGGCCAGGCTGCCGCACCAGAGGACGACAACGGCGATTCTGAGAGTACCGTGCTGCACCAACGACGGCTGAAAGAGTGCCGCCGCCGACCCAACCATAAACAGCCCCCACAAACCGAGGATCCGATCGAGCAGGACGGTCGCCGCTGCGACGGTCCTGCGCGAATTCTGTTGTCCGGCAATCATGATCGCTTTGACGATGTCGCCGCCGGCCGATCCGGGCGCGACGTAATTGAACAGATATCCAATAAAACCCAGACGCAGCGCGTCACGGATGCGGAAGCGAAACTCCTGCGCCCAAACCAGCAAATACCAGCGCATAAATGTCAACACAATCGAGCCGCTGCACAGAATGAACGCGATGCTGAAATAGAACCAATCAATCCGCCGCTCTGCCAGCCGGCCGATCTCATTTCCATTCTGATAAAAGAGAGAACCCAACAGCCCCAGCGCCGCCGGCCATTTCAACCAGCTCCAGTTTCGCGTCAACCACCGCAGGCAAAGACGTGCCTTTTCCAAGGCCGAGACCCTTTCACTGGGACAATTCAACGCACAAACCTTCTGACGACATCAAGGATGCCAACGTTTGCATTCCCTGTAAGCCAGCAAGGCGCCACAAGTTAGTGGAAGCGTCGACTTTGTGCAATATCGGCTCGCTCGCCGCAATCGAGTCTCAGTTGTCTCAGACAGCGCGAGAACGCGAAACGGTTGGAAATTCTCTTGCCAAATCGAGTTTCGAGAGCTATTCTATTTGCTCGATTGGCACGCAATGCCGGCGTGATCGTCGAGGCACACGGCGTGCATCTCCCGGAAAGGATTGCGGGTAACGGACAGTTTCCTCTTCACGCGAAAGAGCTCAAGGATGAGCCGTTTGAATCTGTACTGGCCGGACGAGCCGGGTCCCTGCACGCGATTGCAGGACGATGACGACGACGCGACGATTCTTCCCTTCCAAGCGGTGGCTCGTCTGAATCTGAAGACGCCCGGGCTGATGGATCTACTGATCCGCACCCGTGTGATCGATCAAAACAAACGCTGTCCGGATTGTGGGCATCCGGTCGTCGAGCCGCTCGTCTTGGGAGATGCGCTCCGCAGCCGCAACAATCGTCCGCTGCCCGGCACCGGCACGCTTGTCGGCTTCCATTGCCACGGCTGTCAGGCGGAATGGCCGATTCGATCTCGCGAATTCGTATTTCTCAGCGAAAACGCTTATGCTGAGAAGCCGTCGCGTCTCGCGCAGGACGCGTAGAGGTTGGCGCCGGCAAGACCGGCCTAACTGCAAGGTCGATTGCGAATTGGGGGGGAGATCACATGCCGAAGGTCCTGCTCGTCGTGGGAGAGGCCACCGAAGTGCTCGACACGATGTACCCCTACTTCCGCATCGCGGAAGACGGGTTCGAGGTGTGCGTGGCGGCTCCTGAGAAGCGTCTGTATCACATGGTGCAACACGAACGGCCGCCCAGTTGGGACATCACGCGGGAGACGGCCGGCTATCATCTGCAAGCCGACATTGCCTTCCGTGACGTGAAGCCGGACGAGTATGTTGGCCTGTTCGTCTCGGGCGGCCGAGCGCCGGAATACCTGCGCTACGATCCCGACTTGCTGGGAATCACCTGTCATTTCTTCGAGACCCGCAAACCGGTGGCTTCGGTTTGTCACGGAATCGAGATCATCGCCGCGGCCAATTGCATTCAGGGCAGGAAGGTGACCACAGTCGCCAAATGCGAGTTGGATGCCACGACGGCCGGCGCTATCTACGTCGACGAACCGGTTGTGGTGGACGGCAACCTCGTCACCGCGCGTACCTGGCACGATCACACGCCGTTCCTGCGGGAGTTCATGCGGCTGTTGAATTCCTACGCAAAATAAGAGACGTCCGATGCGTCATCCACTGTCATTCGTTGTGCTGCTGGGAGTTTTGGCATCGCCAAGTCGACCGGGTCGGCTGGAAGCCGGCGACTGGCCGCAGATTCTCGGACCGAACCGCAACGGCATCGCAGAAAACGAGAAGATTGCTGACGGCTGGCCCAAGGGCGGGCCGAAGACGCTCTGGCAGCGCGAGGTCGGCAGCGGTTTTGCCGGGGTCGCCGTCGCTCGGGGGAAAGCCGTCTTGTTTCATCGGGTCGGCGATGTCCAGCGCGTCGACGTCATGGACGCGCGGACCGGCCTGGTGCTGCGGAAGGCCGACTATCCCGCGAGGTACATTCCCTCGTACACCAGCGACGACGGCCCGCGCTCTGTTCCGCTGATCCACGACGGCCGCGTCTACCTGTACGGCGCCCGGGGCGGATTGCACTGCCTCGACCTCGAGACCGGCAAGAAGTTGTGGTCGCGGGACACCTTCGCGGACTACAACTCCAAGAGGCCCTTCGTCCGCGGCGAGCCGGCGGAAGGCTATTTCGGCATCGGCAGCACGCCGATTGTCGCCGACGACAAGCTGATCGTGAATGTCGGCGGCGACACGAAAGAGGCCGGCATTGTCGCGTTTTCACTGGAGACCGGTAAGACGCTCTGGAAAGCGACCAGTGAGCGGGCCGGCTATTCCTCGCCGACGGCGGCAACCGTCGACGGCGTGCGGCACGTGATCTTCGTCACGCGGTTGAACGTCGTTTCCATCGATCCATCCAACGGCAACGTGCGTTTTCGGTTTCCCTTCGGCAAGACCGGACCGACCGTCAGCGCCGCCTCGCCGTTGATTCTCGACGGCCGGCTGTTCGTCTCGGCTAGCTACGAGGTCGGAGCGGTCTTCGCCAAGATCGGCAAGACCGACGCCCGTGCGCTGTGGCGAAGCGACGAGGTCATGTCCAGCCAATACACGACCTGCATCGAGCACCAGGGGAATCTGTACGGCATTCACGGCCGCCAAGACATCGGCCGGGCGAGCCTGCGCTGCTTCGACCCGAAGACCGGCAAAGTGCATTGGACCGAAACCGGATTCGGCTATGCCACACTCCTGAAAGCCGACGGGAAGCTGCTGATCCTCGAGACCGACGGCGAGTTGGTTCTCGCCGATCCCTCTCCGAACGGATACCGCGAACTGGCCCGCGCGACAATTTTCGAGGGTACGCGAGAGCGAAAACCGACGACACGCGCCTTGCCGGCCCTCTCGAACGGGTACTTCTACGTCCGCGACACCCACACGCTCAAGTGCATCAATCTGCGGAAGAAACTGTAGGTTTAGCCGCGGAGCTTGCTCCGCGCGATGCGAGACAGCGTGAATTCGACAACGAACAATTCGGCAGTGGGTCAGTTTCGATTAAAGGGTGGCTGTGGTGGAGCGAATGCGACCC